>CP073761.1:2700000-3000000 GCA_018399015.1 Cyanobium sp. M30B3 | reverse complement strand
CTGAGCCCGCCGGGCCAGCGGCCGGCGGTGCTGGGGATCAACCTGGGCAAGTCGCGGATCACCCCGCTGGAGCAGGCTCCCGACGACTACGCCGCCTCCCTGGAACTGCTGGCGCCCCTGGCCGATTACGCCGTGATCAACGTGAGTTCACCCAACACCCCAGGGTTGCGCGAGCTCCAGGACGAAGTGCTGCTGCGGCGGCTGGTGGAGCGGCTGCGGCGCCTGCCGGGCTGCCCGCCGCTGCTGGTGAAGATCGCCCCGGACCTGGAGGACGACGCCATCGACGCGATCGCACGCCTGGCCTACCAGGAGGGGCTGGCCGGAGTGATCGCCGTGAACACCAGCCTGGACCGGCTGGGCCTGGAGGGGCGGGTGTTGCCCCAGACCGGCAACCCCCTCAGCGAAGAGAGTGGCGGCCTCAGTGGTGCCCCCCTGCGCCATCGGGCGCTGGAGGTGCTGCGCCGCCTGCGGGCCACCGCCGGCCCGGCCCTGCCCCTGGTCGGTGTGGGCGGGATCGATTCGGCCGAGGCGGCCTGGGAGCGGATCGCGGCCGGTGCCTCGCTGGTGCAGCTCTACACCGGCTGGATCTACGCGGGCCCGGCCCTGGTGCCCCAGATTCTCGAGGGCTTGAGCCGGCAGCTCCAGCGCCATGGGTTGGGCCACATCGGAGAAGCGGTTGGCAGTGGGCTGCCTTGGCGCGAATGATTGGTTAATTTCCTTTCAATCGGGTTCGTTCGGTCTTGGTTCTGGCGGGAATCGAGGCGCAATGGCGCCCCTTGCGAGCCCTGTTGTTCCCCCGGGTGGTGCTGCTCGACCTGAGCGACCCGCTGATTGTGCTCGGCCAGTCACTCAAGGGGGGCAAGCCCGGGGGGGAGGCCTGGTCGGCACCGGTGCCGGCCCGGACCTGCCGCGCCGGGGTGCCCGTGGCCCTCGATGCCCTGGGCGACTTCATCGGCGATCTGTTGCTGGAGCACAGCTCCCCGGATTCCGCCCTGGTGGTGGCGCTGCCCCAGGAGGCGGCGCACTGGCGGGTGGTGGAATGGCCTGACGGCAGCCAGCCGGAGGAGCCCGCCGACGAGCTGCGCGAGCGTCACCCCGACATGGGCTGGCCGTTCAGCCTGGAGGACGCCAGCCTGGATGTGCAACCCCTGGCCAACGCGCCCGGCTGTTCCCTGGTGGTGGGCATGTCGCTCGATGCCCTGGAGTCATGGATCGAGGTGTTTGCCATCGCCGGCGGCACCCTGCGCCATCTGATTCCGGCCCAGGTGTGCCGCCAGCTGGCGCTGGCCTCCCAGCTGGAGGCCAGTGCGGACAACGCGCTGGTGGCCCTGCTGCAGCCCGACAGCCAGGGCTGCGACCTGGTGGTGTGGCGGGCTGGGGTGCCTGAGTTCCAGAAGCGTCTGCCCCTTGAACCCCCCGATCTGGTGCCGGCCCTCGAGCTGGCGCTACGTTTCTGCCGCAGCCGCCTTGGAGCTGAGTCGGTGCGGCTGCTGTTCACCGAGACGTTCGAGGGCCTGGAGGCCATCCGCGAGCAGTTGGCCCTGCCGCTGGAACTGCTGGAGCGCGGCGGCTATGGATCCCTGCTGATGGCTGGCCTGGCTGCCGTGGAGCTCGGCCAATGAGCTCCACCCCCTTTGACCTGCTGCGCGAGAAGCGCCTGGCCCTCGGTCTGCCGGAGCCGATCGACGAGGCCCGCCAGAGCCGCGACACCCTGATCAAGGGCGCGGCGATCGGGGCTGCCCTGGTGGGACTGGCCCTGGGCATGGCCGGTCTGGTGCTGCTGCGCCGTGGGCTGCTCACCGCCGAGATCGACAGCCTCTCCTCAGTGGAGGCCGATGTGAAGACCTTTGAAACCAGGCTGCAGGCTGAGCAGGCCCGGCTGGGCAGCGTGAAGGCGGCCAACCAGGCGCTGGTGCAGGGGCTGCTGAGCGTTCGCTCCGGTTCGGCTGTGCTGCGCGATCTGCAGCTGCGGGTGCCCCGCGGCATCCAGCTCACGGAGGTGAAACAGGGGGATGGCGGCCAGAGTCTGCAGATCAAGGGGGTGGCGGTGGGTCGCCAGCCCTTCGCCCTGATCAATGCCCTGCAACTGGAACTCAAGCGCTCGCCCCTGTTCGATCCCAACCGGGTCACCCTGGCGAGGGCCGCGCGGGAGCAGGCCGATCCCCAGCAGGCCGGCTCCGGACGCGATGTGACCTTCGAGATCGCGGTGCAGTTCCGGCCCGCCATCCAGCCCCTGGCGGAAAAGCAGATCCTGGAGCAACTCGGGGCCGAAGGGCTGGCCCAGCGCCTGGCCCTGCTCCAGCGGGAGGAGCTGCTGCCATGACCAACCTGCAGGAGGCCGCCAATGCCCAGCAGCTGCGCTGGCGTCAACGGCTGCTGCTGGGGCTGCCGGTTGCGCTGGGCGGGCTGGTGGCCGCGGCGCTCACCAGCCTGTACACCATTCCCCAGTGGCTGGGACTGCAGGCCAACAGTGCCAGGTTTCAGCGGCTTGAGGCCCTGCGCCAGCAGCTGCCGCTGTTGAGGGATCAGCTGGCCAAGAGCGGCCAGGAGATCGAGCGCAGTGAGTCGCAGCAGGTGAAGCTGCTGCGGCTGATCGAGGGCAGTGGTGAATTCAGCACCTTCCTGGCCCAGTTGGACCTGGAGGCCAGCCGCAATGGCCTGCAACTGGAGCTGTTCGAACCAACCGGGGTGGCTGGAGCGAGCGCCGCTCCGCCAGAGGCTCCGGCGGCGGGCTCCCGCGCCAGGCCAAATGCTGCGGCTGAGCCGCCCCCGCCTGTCCAGGCGCCCCTGCAGGCGGCGGGGCTGGAGGCCGAGCGGGTGTTGCTGTCCGCCCGGGGCCCCTATCCCAGCCTGCTGGCCTTCATGCGGTCCGTAGAAAAACTGAGTTTACTGGTTGTGCCCAGTGATTTTGCGTTGCAACTGGTGGAAATCTCCAGTGCAAATGCCGGCTCTTCCGCCTCTGCTGATGCCCCCAAGTCGCGCATTCCCGAGTTGAAGCTGGCCCTCACCTTTTACAAAACTCCAGCTGGTGGTCTCAAGCCGCCACCTGCGGGGGATCAAAATTCTCAGGATGCGAACAAGGCGCCGGCAACCAACTGATCAAACCGACCATCTCGGCATGAATTCCCGCTGAGCGTCGTTAAAGTTACTGCCACTTGAAAACTCTGTTGGCACGGATGGTGCGTCTGACCCGCGTTGCCGCAGCACTCACGTCTGGCCTGGCACTGCAGGTCTGGTCCGCTCCGGCCGGTGCCCAGCCTGCTCCTGCTGGTTTTGCAGGCCAGGGTTCCATTCCCCAGTCGCAGCGGGTGGATCCGCTGATCAACCTGCAGCTGAAGGTGCGCCGCCTGCCGGATGCCATTGAGCTGATCATCGAGGGCACCGGCCCCGCCCCCCAGCTGCAGCAGAGCAGCAACGGCGCCAGCTGGCAGGGGCAGCTGTTCACGGCGGTGCCGTCGGGGCTGCGGGTGGGGCCCCAGCGTCTGTCGCTGCCGGAGGTGGGGCTGCAGTCGGTGAGCTTCGATGGCGGAGGCCAGTCGTTCGCCCTCTCGGTCACCCCGCTGCCCGGCATCAACCTGGGCCGTCCGGTGGTGAGTGCCGACGGCCGCAATCTGATCGTGACCTTCGCCTCGCCGGTGCCCCAGGCCAGCCTGCAGACCAGCCGCCCGAACCTGGCCCAGCCCGGTGCGGTGCCCCTGCCCACCTTCGCGCCGCCGCTGCAGCCGCGCGCCGTGGCCCCACCGCTGGGGGACATGGCCGTGGGCACGATGACCCTGCGCAACCCCGGCTACCTGGAGCTCCCCGGGCCGCCGGTGACGATGACGCTCAAGAACGCGCCGGCCAAGGATGCCCTGATGGCCCTGGCCCAGGTGGGGGGCTATGGCTTTGCCTATGTGGCTGAACCCACCTCGCCCGCTTCACCTGCGGCACCTGCTGGGGCCTCTGATCCGGGCAGCAGGCCGATCTCGCTCACGTTCCGGGGTGAGAGTTTCGGGCGTGCCTTCAACACGGCCCTCCTGGCCGCAGGCTTACAGGGCAAACGTGAAGGCCGGGTGATCCTGGCCGGCCCCAATGCCCTCTCCAAGACCTTCGGCCCCCAGCTGTCGAAGATCTACCGCCTCAACCAGGTGGGCCCCAACGCCGCCGCCGACTACCTCGCCAATCTGGGAGCGTCGGTCACCAAGACCAACACGATCACCACCGCGGTGACGCAAGGTGTGGCCCAGGGAGAGGCGGTGTCATCGTCTCCGAATTCGCAGACCACCCAGAGCAGCACGATCACCAACGTGGAAGCCTACGGCGCCTCCAGCGGACCGCTGCTTGGCCTGCGCGCCACGACGGACACCCGTCTCGGCACAATCACCTTGGTGGGTGATCCGGCCATTGTTTCGATAGCCGAGCAGTATTTGAAAAAGCTTGATCTGCGCCAGCGGCAGGTGGCTCTGACCGTGCAAATTCTGGATGTGAATCTGGACAATGCTGCCGATATGGCCAACAGCTTTGCTGTGAGGTGGGGCAATAACTTTATTGTCAATGATAACGGTCAGCTGCTTGGTGCTTTCGGCGATCTGATGCCTCCTGGTGAGGCGGCATTCGACCCGCTGTTTGGCCGGCGCACAACCAACCAAGGCCGGAGTTCAGCAAATGTTGTTGATGCCTTGCGAGATACTGTTGTTGGCACTGGTGCCAATGCTGCTGAAACGGGATCCCGTTCAAGTAGCAGATCGTCTGCGAGAAACTCTTCAGAATCCTCCACGTCACGCCAGTCTTCGGTGCAGCCTAACCCCGGCCTGGATTATCCGAAAAACAACTTTTTCAATTTCGTGCGTGCTCAGATTGTTTCAGGTTCCACCAAGCTGCTGGCCAGTCCTACCCTGATCCTGCAGGAAAATCCCTCCTTGCTGCGGGAGGGCTCCGAGTCGGGTGGCAGCACGGGGAGTAGCCAGTCGTCAGGATCTTCAAGCACCCAGCAAGGAAATCAAGGAATCGTTAATATCGGCTTGGATAGTCCAATTGGTCGTAGACGTGCCAATGAAGGGGTGGTTCGAGTTGGTACCAACGTGGTGACAGCCTATGAAACTGAAACGCCTTCTCAAGGGGGAAATGTTGTGTGCACCCCTGAGTTGTCCACTGCTGGTCTGGTGTTGGGTGCTCGTGTTGAAAAAATTGACGACAACGGGTTTGTCACCTTTGTCCTATCCCCCAGTGTCTCGGCGATTACGGATCGGGAACCTGCCCCCCAGGGCTGTGGCTCAGACCTGAATATTCTCAGTATCCGTAGTCTGGATACGGGTGCGCTGCGGGTGCGTGATGGTCAAACTTTGATTCTGACAGGTGTGATTTCAGACTTTGACCGTCAGGAAGTGAGCAAATGGCCCATATTGGGAGACATACCTCTGATTGGTCAGTTCTTTCGTGCCACGACCAGCCGCAAGGAAAAACGAGAGCTTGTGATTATGGTGACGCCTCGCATTGTGGATGATGAGCAAGGTGGAATTTATGGCTATGGGTATCAGCCATCCTCTCGACCTGTGCGTGACTTCCTAGGGGGACAAGGCTTTTGAAATCTACTATTTCAATTGCCGATCACCGCCTTGCCCCTTTGCTCCGTTTGACTACGAAGGCTTTTGTTGATTCTTTTCGTTGACGATGTGGGCTAAATTGTCAACGTGTTTTTCATGATAACGTTGCCACTCTCTTGGCCGCTTTCCTGTGATGCCGGCCATGGCGTAAGGAGTTGTTTTCAAGCGATTGAATGAATGTTCTTTTGTCTACTCTCTATTGGACATGCGCGCCTGTGCGATGCTATAATTTACATCAAGCTTAGACATTTTCCAGCGGGCGGCAGTCGGGCCAACATCGCCCAATGCGCCTTCGCAGACTTGACACGCCATGACAATTCTTAACTGGGGCTCTTCGGTCGGCCAGCGCACGATCGACACCAGCGGGGTCTTTTCGATCCCTGAAACCGAGGAGCAGCGGTTCGCGCGAACGGGAGTAGCTCTACCAGACAATCTGGCCGGCGAAAATGATTTCGGGCTGGGCTTTCTATTTGCTATTGATCCCGCCAGCGGGGATGGCACATTTCTGTTGGACGATAATGGCCTGAAGCGGTCATCCGGATCCGTAGTCTATTTGCCACCTCTTGATGAAGAGGATGTTCTTCGGGCAGTTGGTTTTCCTCCGGGTGTTCTGACCGGCGGAGGCTATATCAATGCCTTGGACTTAACTACCATCCGCATGGGCGATGGCGATGACGATTTCTCTGTCATTGGCCAGGGCATTACCCAGTCAATCAGGGCTGATGTCAACATCGATGCCAGCCAGGGATACATCTTCCAGTCCAGCATCTTTGCCGGTGGTGGCGATGACCGAGTCAGCGTCCTGATGCCGTGGCAGTCCGTCTTTAAGGGGGGCGCGAACACAACCTATTACGACGCTGTCTTCGGCGCAGATCCAGGTGGCGGTGTTGGCATAACCCTCAGTGATGATCTGACTCTTGAAGAGGTTGAGTATGGTGATCTGATTGTTCTCAAGGGCTCTCGTTTTGATTGGGATATTGAGTTCAAGGACGGCGATGGAGATGGCATCGTCACGTTGGATTCGATTCTTGATGAGCGTGATTTTCTCGCCGTTTCTAATAATAATCAGATCTCCGGATTCGAGCGAATTCAGTTTGGCGACATTCTCTTTGATCTGATTCTCTACAGGCAGCAGGAAAGCAGCGCTGTTTTTGGCCAGCCTGATTACTACCTCAATGGCTTGGAGGCTCTTGCTCCGGAGCTGAACTCGGACATCGCATCGGGATCTGAGTTGTGGGAAGCCTTCCGCTTCAACCGCACCAAGCTCCAGGGCATCACGGGCACTGCTACCGATCAGACTGATGTCTTCACAGGTGATGCCAACGACACCCCCTTCCTTGTGGGTGCCCTCCGTTTTGCATCGCTCAACACCGAGGCCGGCAACGACATCGTTGAGATCGGCACACCCGGACAGACCGCCGCTGAGGATGCCTTCATTGATCTCGGCGAGGGCAATGACCAGCTGAAGGTCAATGGTCTGTTCACTCGGTCCAGTGTGATCGGTGGCGCGGGTGCCGACAACATCATTCTCTCGACGATCACCAACTCCAGCGTCGACGGTGGCATCGGAAATGACGTTGTTCAAGTAACCACATCCGCCAGCCAGACCCGCTTCGATGGCGGCGAAGGCAACGACGTGCTGCTGCTGCCCGGCACCTTCGCCTCCTATCAGCTCACCTCGAGCAACGAGGCGGGCATCGTTACCTTCAACGATGCCTTCGGCAACAGCATCACCGGATTTGAAACGATCCGCTTCAGCGATATCAACCTCGATGCTCTGCAGACCCTCAGCCTCAGCGGACCGGCCGACCCGGTGAATGAGGGCGCTAGCGCCAGTTACACCATCGCCCTCAGCGACAGCGGCCTGGCCAGTGGCGACAGCGTGGCCTTCAGCCTGCAGCTCAGCGACGGCACGGCCCAGTTCTCCGCCGACCTGGCGGCGCTGGTGCCGGGTTCGCTGCAGGCAGCGGCCGGCATCGTGCTCAGCAATGTGAGCGTGGATGCAGCCACGGGGCTGATCCGGGCGGTGGCCTCCGCCAGCCGAGGCTTCGCCACGGGGGCCACCATCGCCACCCTCAATCTGCCGGTGGCGGTGGATCTGCAAAACGAGCCGGACGAAGACTTCACCGTCACCCTCACGGACTTCGTGCAGGCGCAGACGGTTTCCACAACGATCCGCAACGTCCTGCCCGTCACCATCCGCCTGAACGGTCCGGCCTCCGTCACCGAAGGACAGACCGCCGACTACGCGGTGGTCCTCGATGGCGTCGGACTGGCCGCTGGCCGCAGCGTGACCTTCAGTCTCGATTCCGCCGGTGGCACCGCCACCGAAGGAATCGACTTCGCGGCCCTGCTCGCCTCAAGCCTGCAGAAGGCCGACGGCATCACCCTCGGCGGCATCAGCACAGCCGCCAATGGCGCCGTCACCGTCACTGCCACCAACACCAGCGGCGCTGCCCTGGCGGTTGGCGCCACGCTGCTCACCGTGCAGCTGCCGACCATCACCGATTCGGTGGTGGAGGGCGACGAAACCTTCGGCGTCACCCTCGCCAGCAGCACGGCAGTGGTGAGCAGCGGCGTGGTGACCACCACGATCAACGATCTGGTGCCCACGCCAACCCTCGCGCTCATCGGCAAGTCATCGGTCGTGGAGGGGCAGTCCGCGGCCTATGCCGTGTCGCTGGGCGGCAGCGGTCTGCTGGCCGGCCAGAGCGTCACCCTTACCCTCGATTCCGCCAGTGGCACGGCCACAGAAGGAGCGGATTTTACAGCGCTGGTCGCTGGGGGGATCACGGCCGGCGCCGGTGTGTCCTTTACCGGGATCAGCACCGATCCGGTGACCAAGGCCGTGACCCTGACGGCGACCAACAGCAGCGGAGCCACGTTGGCCGCTGGGTCCCAGCTGCTCAGCGTCTCGATCCCCACCACGGCCGATCTGTTCTCGGAGGGTCCTGAAACCTTCTCGGTATCGCTCAGCAGTGCCAGCGCAACGGTGAGCGCCGGCTCGATCAACACCACCATCACCGACAACGATCCCCTCGCAGTTCGGATCAGCGGGCCGGCGTCGGTTGTGGAGGGCAGCGCCACCGCGCCCTACACGATTTCCCTGGGCTCCGGTGTGGGCCTTGGCGTTGGGCGCTCGGTCATCTTCTCGATCGATACGGCCAGCGGCACAGCCACGGAAGGGGCCGACTTCGCGGCTCTTTTGGCCGCTGGTCTCAACCCGGCCAGCGGGATCAGCCTGGATGGGATCAGCACAGCAGCCGACGGTTCGATCACCGTCACCGCCAGCAACAACAGCGGTGCGGATATTGCGGCGGGATCGGCGTTGCTTTCCTTTGGGATCAACACCACCAACGACCCGATCGTCGAGGCGAACGAAACCTTCTCGCTCAACCTGGCCGGTGGCCCTGGTGTGGGGGTGGAGGGACCGGCCAGCCTCACCACCACCATCACAGATAACGATGCCCCAGCGCTCAAGCTGACGGGTTCGGCCACCGTTGCCGAAGGTGCCGCCGCTTCCTATGCAGTGGCGCTGGATGGGGTGGGTCTAGGCGCTGGGCGCTCGGTCGACTTCCTTCTGTCGACGCTGGAGGGCACTGCAAGAGAAGGGATCGATTTCGCCAGACTCATTGCAACGAATCTCCAGCCCGTTACAGGCGTAAGACTGAGCAACATCAGCACCGGTGTATCAGGAGCCATCAGCGGCAGGGCAACCAACATTGGTAGCACTGAGCTAGCTGTCAATGCTGAGCTTCTCAGGTTCTCCATTGCCGCCGCTGCTGACGCAGTAGCCGAGCTGCCCGAGACCTATGACGTGCTTCTCAGCAGCATTGACGCTGATGTGAGTGCCGCCAGATTCACCACAACCATCACCGATTCCTCCCTGCCGGTGATCCGGCTCACGGGATCAACGGCAGTGGCAGAAGGAAGCCGGGCAACCTATGGCGTCTCCCTCGATGGCGGCATTGCCCTTGGCGCCGGTCGCAGTGTCACCCTCACGCTCGATACAGCAGGGATCTCCGCAACTGAAGGCCGCGACTTCGATGCACTCGTCGCAGCAAGCATCAAACCCACCCCCGTAGGTATCACCCTCAGCGACATCAGCACCGATCCACTTACGCAGGCCATCACACTCACCGCCACCAATACCAATCTCATCCTTGATCTGGATGCTGGCTCTCAACTGCTCAGTTTCGAGCTGCCCACCACCTCCGATCTCTTCTCCGAGGGGCCTGAAACCTTCTCGGTATCCCTCACCAGTGCCAACGCCACAGTGAGCGCTGGTTCGATCACCACCACCATCACCGATGACGATCCCGTAGCCATCAAGCTAACCGGCTCCGCAGCCGTCGCTGAAGGGGCAAGCGCCTCCTACTCCGTCGCCCTTGATGGTGTGGGCCTCGGTGCTGGGCGCTCGGTGAGCTTCACACTCGATTCGGCCAGCGGCACCGCCACGGAAGGTCTCGACTTCGCGGCCCTCACCGACGCCGTTCTGAACGCCGCAGTGGGCATAACCCTAGGCACCAGCACAGCAGCCGACGGTTCGATCGCCGTCACTGCCACCAACACCAGCGGTGCTGATCTCGTCGCCGGTGCGGCGTTCCTCAGCTTCGCAACGGCAACGGTTGCGGATGCCTTCGTTGAGGGGAACGAAACCTTTGGCCTCACCCTCAACAGCAGCTCCGCAACGGTGACCGCTGGCTTGGTCACCACCACGATCACGGATGACGATGCCCCAGCGCTCAAGCTGACCGGCTCGGCCACCGTTGCCGAAGGTGCCGCCGCTTCCTATGCACTGGCCCTCGATGGAGTGGGTCTGGGAGCTGGGCGCTCGGTGACTTTCACCCTCGATTCGGCCAGCGGCACGGCCACGGAGGGGGTGGACTTTGCCGCGCTGATCGCCGCTGCGCTCAACCCGGCAAGTGGCATCACCCTCAGCGGCATCAGCACGGCCGCCAACGGCGCGATCACCGCTACCGCCACCAACACCAGCGGCATTGATGTGGCGCCAGGGGCCCAGATCCTCAGCTTCTCGCTGGCCGCCAGCGCCGATTCCATCGCAGAAGGCAGCGAGACCTATTCCGTATCGCTCTCCGGCGCCAACGGTTCTGGCACGGTCTCCACCACGATCAGCGATGGAGACGCCGCTGTGATCCGCCTGGACGGCTCGGCCTCCGTGCTGGAAGGAGCCAACGCCCACTATGCGGTTTCCCTCGATGGCGTCGGCCTCGGTGCGGGTCAGAGCATCACGCTGACGCTGGATACCGAGGGACTGACGGCCACAGAAGGGGTGGATTTTGCGGCGCTCAGCGATGCGGGCCTCACGGCCGGCGCCGGTGTGTCCTTTACCGGGATCAGCACCGATCCGGTGACCAAGGCGGTGACGCTGACGGCGACCAACAGCAGTGGCGGGTCCCTGGCCGCGGGATCCCAGCTGCTCAGCTTCTCCGTGGCGGCAACCAGCGATGCCATTGCCGAAACGAACGAAAGCTTTGGCGTGACGCTGACTACTCCGGCCGGTGGGGCGACGGTGAGCAACGCTTTGATCACCACCACGATCGGGAATGTCAATGGTCTGATCAACCGCGACACCACGCTGGGCACAGATAACCTTTCTCCCGCCCAATGGTCTGAGATCAACGCCGGTGGCGCTTCCTTTGCTGGAATCGCTGGCTCGGAAAAGAATCCGATCACGGTTCAGACCGGCGATGCAAACAACCGGGTGATCCTGAGCGATGCGATCGCCTTCGCCACCCTGGACACCGGCGGTGGTGATGATCTGGTTCAGGTGATCTTTCCTGATCCCCGTGATTCGGCCACGCCATTTGTGCAGTTCGGCCATGGTGCCTATGGCGCTGTGATCCGCACGGGTGCCGGCAATGATGTCATCAATATCCAATCGTCAGATAACAGCGCCTATGTGCGCTCTTCTTCCCAGGATCTGCCGTCTTACGATCAGTCGGATTATTATGACTCCATCGTCGATGCCGGTAGTGGCAACGACTTTGTGTATGGCTTCCTGCCCTACAAAACCGAGTTCATCGGTGGCGATGGCCTCGACACCCTGTTCCTGTACGGCCGCTTCCGCGACTGGAGCGTTCAGACGGTCGATGCGGCTGGTGATGGCTTTGCTCTCAATGACACATCCAGCGATTACACCATCTGGAACGCGGCCACAGCGCTGAGCAACACCGCCATTGAGAACACAGTACAGGGCTTTGAGTTCGTTCAGTTCAACGACATCAATCTCGATCTCACTGAACAGCTCACGCTTGTTGCGGCTGCTTCAACAGTTGCGGAAGGCAACACGGCGAGCTATGCGATTGCCCTTGCTGGTGATGGCCTGCAGTCAGGCCAGAGTGTGTCGTTCTCGCTTCAGCTCAGCGATGGCAGTGCCCGTTTCGCCGCCGATCTGGCCGCGCTGACCCAGTCTTCCCTGCAAGGGGTGAGCGGCATCGCCCTGGAGGCGCTGGAGGTGGATGCGGCAGCCGGCCGGATGCGGGCCGTCGCTTCAGCCACGCGCTCCTTCAGCAGCGGCGCCACCATCGCCACCCTGGCGCTGCCGGTGCAGACCGACCTGCTGGCTGAGACTGACGAAACCTTCAACCTCACCCTCGGCGGTTTCATCGAGCCCCAGACGGTGACCACCACGATCAGCAACCAGGATCAGGCAACTGTTCGCCTGAGTGGTCCCACCAGCGTGCAGGAAGGTGCCACCACCTCCCCGTACACGATTTCCCTGGGCAGTGGGGTCGGTCTTGGCGTGGACCGCTCGGTCACCTTCTCGATCGATACGGCCAGCGGCACTGCTATGGAAGGGGCCGACTTCGCGGCCTTGGTGGCTGCCGGTCTGAGCGCCGCAAGTGGCATCTCCCTGGTCACCGCCACAGCTGGTGACGGCACGATCTCCGTCACTGCCAGCAACGCAAGCGGAACTGATCTGGCGGCGGGGTCGGCGTTGCTTTCCTTTGCGGTCACCACCAGCAATGACCTGATTGCGGAGGGGAACGAAACCTTCGCGCTGAACCTGGCCGGCGGAGCCGGTGTGGCGGTGGAGGGGCCGGCGAGTGTCGTCACCACCGTCACGGATAACGATGCCCCAGCGCTCCGGCTGACGGGCTCGGCCACCGTTGCAGAAGGAGCCTCCGCCACCTACACCCTGGCCCTCGATGGTGTGGGTTTAGGCGCTGGGCGCTCGGTGACGTTCACGCTGGATGTGGCCAGCGGCACGGCCACCAAAGGGGTGGACTTTGCTGCGCTGAGCACCGCCGCGCTGACTGCTGCAACGGGCATCACCCTAAGCGGCATCAGTACGGCCACCAGCGGCGCGATCACTGTCACCGCCACCAATAGCAGCGGCGCTGATCTGGCGGTTGGCGCTTCGATGCTCAGCTTCTCCGTTTCGGCCAGCGCCGATTCGATCGTGGAAGGCAGCGAGAGCTATACCGTTTCGCTCTCCGGCGCTAACGGCTCTGGCTCCGTGGTGACCACGATCACGGATGCGAACACCGCGGTGATCCGCCTGTCTGGCGCGGCATCCGTGCTGGAGGGAGCCAATGCCAGCTATGCGGTTTCCCTCGATGGCGTCGGCCTCGGAGCCGGCCAGAGCGTCACGCTGACGCTGGATACCGAGGGGATCACGGCCACAGAAGGCGTGGATTTCGCGGCCCTCACGGCTGCAGATCTTGCCGCCGGCGCTGGCGTGACCCTCGGTGCGATCAGAACCGATCCGGTTTCCAATGCTGTCACGCTTACGGCCACCAATACCAGCGGGGCATCGCTGGCTGCTGGGTCACAGCTCGTGAGCTTTTCAACGGCTGCAATCCAAGATCAGAGCACTGAAGGCGATGAAGCTTTCAGGGTTCTTCTCGATAGCGAAGCAGCCACACTCACCAACAAGGTGGTTGAGACCACCATCCGTGATCTTGTCAGTACGGGCGGAGATGGTGGTTCTGGAGGTTCTGGAGGTTCTGGAGGTTCTGGAGGTTCTGGTGATTCTGGTGGGTCAGGTTCAGGGGGCGACGGCGGTGTTCCAGGCGGTGGTGGTGGCGATGGCGGTGGTTCGAGCGGCGGCGGTGGTTCAGGCGAGCCTTCTCCTCGTCGGCGGATCAGAGGCACGAACGGAGCCGATGAGATTACTGGCAGTTCATTGAACAACGTTATTTATGGTGGTAAAGGAGCCGATCTTCTGACGGGTGGAGGAGGCTCAAATGTGTTTCGCTTCAGGTTGCGCGATGGTCTCAATCAAGGCGATGTGATCACGGACTTCAGGCCGGGTTCAGACACCATTCGCGTTGAGGGTGTCCCACGCAACTCGCTGGCGGCGAAGGCTTTTAATGGTAAAAAAAGGCTCAAGGGTAGGCGGGCGAAATCAGCCGTTCAGGTTGTAGATAGTCTGGATTCTTCTGATCGATCCAAGGCCGTTTTCATCTATGCGCAGCTCACTGGCGAGCTTGCTTACAACGCAAATGGCAGGGGGCGGGGTCTTGGTCGAGATGGTGGGGTGATTGCAACTCTCCCTGTGTTGCTCTCCTTTGAGGCGCGTGATATTCAGCTGGCTTATGGTTCTTGAGAATCCGTGACTGTTACCCATCCCATTGGTAGACGCTGTGCCTGTTCAGACCTCGCCTGATTCTGATCCTGACCATTTCAATGGTCTGGAGCGGGAGCTTGCTGCGGCCTGCATGGAGCTGGAGGAGTATCAGCGGCTGATCGATGAGTTGCCGCAGATCTATGAAGATAAGTTCGGCTCCCAGGTGCGTGCTCTCGTCCAGGAGATTGCGCGCTTGACAGACGAACGTCAGCGTTTGCAGTTGCTCATTCAGGACTGCATTCACGCTGAGGCTGTGCTTCCCCCTGCGCGTTCCTCCCTGGGGGAGACCTTGCCGTTGTGGTGGCGAGGACGGCAGCGTTGGCTCAGGAACCTTGCTCCCTGGCCGTTGACCCTGGCTGCCGCCGGCGGATCCCTGATTCTGGTCGTGGTGGCTGGCCTGGCAGGCCCACAAGGCCCGTCCGGTGCCACGGTCTCAGGCTGTCTCTCGTCAGACTCGGCCGGCCAGGCCCCCGGCTCCGGCGGTGGCCCCCCGGCCCGCTGCCCCCACGTTGCGTCTGAGGCCCAGGCAGGAGGTGTGGCTGGAGCTGCGCTCCGCAGACAGTCAGCTGGTCTTCGTGGGCACCTTGAACACCGGTCAGACTCTCACCTTTCCCTACAGCGACGGCATGCGCATCCGTTCGGGGCGGCCTCATCTGCTGGATATTTCCCTGGCTGACGCGCCCTTTGCTCCTCTGGGCGTGCTCAACGATTTCAGCTGGCGCACCCTCAGGTCGCCAAAGCGCCCGCAGGCTGCGGTTTCCGCAACCCAGGTCAGAGACGAAGCGTCGTAATCTCAGCACTGCTCTGGTTCCCACTCCATGTCCAGCCCAGACGTCCAGCGCATCTGCTGCATCGGCGCTGGCTATGTGGGCGGTCCCACGATGGCGGTGATCGCCGATCGCTGTCCCGGGGTGCAGGTCACGGTGGTGGACCTGAACGCCGAGCGCATTGCCGCCTGGAATGATCCCGACCTGGGCAAGCTGCCGGTGTATGAGCCGGGTCTCGATGCGGTGGTGGGCCGGGCCCGCGGCCGCAACCTGCACTTCAGCACCGCGGTGGATGAGGCGATCGGCGCGGCCGACATGGTGTTCATCTCCGTGAACACCCCCACCAAGACCAGGGGCCTGGGCGCCGGCCAGGCCAGCGATCTCAAGTGGGTGGAGGCCAGTGCCCGCTCGGTGGCCAGGGCGGCGCGCGGCCACACGATCGTGGTGGAGAAGAGCACCCTGCCGGTGCGCACCGCCGAAGTGATCCAGAAGATCCTGGCGGCCGCCACGCCGAACGGCGACGGCCGCAGTTTCTCGGTGCTCTCCAACCCCGAGTTTCTGGCCGAGGGCACCGCCATCCCCGATCTGGAGGCGCCCGACCGGGTGCTGATCGGCGGCGAGGACCCCGCCGCCATCGCTTGCCTGGCCGGGGTGTACGGCCAGTGGGTGCCGAGCGAGCGCATCCTCACCACCAACCTCTGGAGCAGCGAGCTCTCCAAGCTCACCGCCAACGCCTTCCTGGCCCAGCGGATCAGCTCGATCAACGGCATTGCCGCCTTCTGCGAGGCCACCGGCGCCGATGTGCGCGAGGTGGCCCGAGCCATCGGTGCCGACAGCCGCATCGGTCCCAAGTTTCTGCAGGCCGGGCCGGGTTTCGGCGGCAGCTGCTTCCAGAAGGACATCCTCAACCTGGTGTATCTCTGCCGCCACTACGGCCTCGAGGAGGTGGCGGCCTACTGGGAGCAGGTGGTGGCGCTCAACCACTGGCAGCAGCGGCGCATCGCCCGGCTGGTGGTGACCAGGCTGTTCGGCACCGTGACCGGCAAGCGCATCGGTGTGCTGGGCTTTGCCTTCAAGGCCGACACCAACGACACGCGCGAATCGCCGGCGATCCGGGTATGCCGGGATCTGCTTGAGGAGGGGGCAATCGTGCAGATCCTCGACCCGAAGGTGCCCGAGGGCCAGATCGCTGCCGACCTGGGCCAGGCGGCCGGCCTGGGTGAGGGCAGCTGGCAGCAGGTGGCCGACGTGCACCAGGCCGCCAGTGGCGCCGATGCCCTGCTGCTGCTCACCGAATGGCAGCAGTTCGCCGGGATCGACTGGCCGGCGGTGGCGGCGGTGATGCGCCAGCCGGCCTGGCTGTTCGACGCCCGCGCCAGGGCCGATGGTGCCGCCGCCCGGGCCGCCGGCCTGAACGTGTGGACCGTGGGGGAGGGCTGAGACCATGCCATCCTCCCTGCCCCGCAACCTGGTGACCGGCGGCGCCGGCTTCGTGGGCTCCCACCTGGTGGATCGGCTGATGGAGGCCGGCCAGGAGGTGATCTGCCTCGACAACTACTTCACCGGCCGCAAGAGCAACATCGCCCAGTGGATCGGCCATCCGCGCTTTGAACTGATCCGCCACGACGTGACCGATCCGATCCGCCTGGAGGTGGACCGCATCTGGCACCTGGCCTGCCCCGCCTCGCCGGTGCATTACCAGTTCAACCCGATCAAGACGGCCAAGACCAGCTTCCTCGGCACCTACAACATGCTGGGCCTGGCCCGGCGGGTGGGCGCCCGGCTGCTGCTGGCCAGCACCAGTGAGGTGTACGGCGATCCGGAGGTGCACCCCCAGCCGGAGAGCTACCGCGGTTGTGTGAACACGATCGGTATCCGCAGCTGCTACGACGAGGGCAAGCGCATCGCCGAAACCCTCTGTTTCGACTACCAGCGCATGCACGGCACCGAGATCCGCGTGATGCGCATCTTCAACACCTACGGCCCGCGCATGCTGCCCGACGACGGCCGGGTGGTGAGCAACTTCATCGTGCAGGCCCTGCGCGGTGAGCCGCTCACCCTCTACGGCGATGGCAGCCAGACCCGCTCCTTCTGCTACGTGGACGACCTGGTGGAGGGCATGATCCGGCTGATGAACGGCAGCCACACCGGCCCGATGAACATCGGCAACCCCGGCGAGTTCACCATCCGCCAGCTGGCCGAGCTGGTGCGCGCCCGCATCAACCCCGACCTGCCGCTGATCGAAAAGCCCCTGCCGGCCGACGATCCCCTGCAGCGCCAGCCGGTGATCGACCTGGCCCAGCGGGAGCTGGGCTGGCAGCCCACCGTGGCGCTGGAGCAGGGGCTGGAGCCCACCATCGCCTGGTTCCGGGAGCTGCTGAACGACGGCACCGCGGTGGCCTGATGCTGAGCCACGGGTGCGGCCAGCGGCGATGACCGTTCTCGTCACCGGCGCCGCCGGCTTCATCGGAGCTGCCGTGTGCGAGCGGCTGCTGGACCGTGGCGAGCAGGTGGTGGGGGTCGACAACCTCAACCCCTATTACGACCCCGCCCTCAAGCGCGCGCGGCTGGAGCGGCTGGGGGCGCAAGTCGCTGCCAGCGGCTGCCCGAGCGCCTGGCGGTTTCACCAGCTCCACCTGGCCGATGGTCCGGCGCTGGCGGCGCTGCTGGCGGCCGTGGCCCCCAGCCGGGTGATCCACCTGGCGGCCCAGGCCGGGGTGCGCTACTCCCTGGAGAACCCCGGCGCCTACGTGCAGAGCAACCTGGTGGCCATGGGCCACGTGCTGGAGGGTTGCCGCCACCAGCAGGTGGAGCACCTGGTGTATGCCAGCAGCAGCTCGGTGTACGGCGGTAACCGCAACCTGCCGTTTGCGGAATCGCAGCCGGTGAACCATCCGGTGAGCCTGTATGCCGCCACCAAGAAGGCCAACGAGCTGATGGCCCACACCTACAGCCATCTGTACGGGCTGCCGGCCACCGGCCTGCGCTTTTTCACTGTGTACGGCCCCTGGGGCCGGCCGGACATGGCGCCGATGCTGTTTGCCCGGGCCATCCGGGCCGGAGAGCCGATCCGCGTGTTCAACCACGGGCGCATGCGCCGCGATTTCACCTACATCGACGACATCGTCGAGGGGGTGATCCGCTGCCTCGACAAGCCGGCCACGGCCAATCCCCACTTCGATGCCGCGCTGCCGGATCCGGCCACCAGCTGGGCGCCGCACCGCCTGTTCAACATCGGCAACGCCCAGCCCGAGGAGCTGCTCCAGTTCATCGCCGAGCTGGAGCGGGCCCTGGAGCGGCCGGCGATCCTGCAGCTGGAGCCGATGCAGCCGGGGGATGTGGAGGCCACCGCCGCCGACACCCGGGCCCTGGAGGCCTGGGTGGGCTTCCGGCCCTCCACGCCGCTGCGCCAGGGGGTGGAGCGCTTCGCCGCCTGGTACCGCCAGTACGCCGGCTGATCCGCGTCGCCAGGCAGACTCGCCCCACTTGCCCTGAACCGATTGGCCTCGCTCCAGAGCCTGCGCGGCATGGTTGATCTGCTGCCCGAGCAGACCCCGCTCTGGCAGCACGTGGAGGCCACGGCCCGCGCCCACTTCCAGCGGGCGGCCGTGCAGGAGATCCGCACGCCGCTGCTGGAGGTCACCGAGCTGTTCGCCCGCGGCATCGGCGAGGCCACCGATGTGGTGGGCAAGGAGATGTACACCTTCCTCGACCGCGGCGAGCGCAGCTGCACCCTGCGGCCCGAGGGCACCGCCTCGGTGGTGCGGGCCGCCATCCAGCACGGCCTGCTCAGCCAGGGGGCGCAGCGGCTCTGGTATGGCGGGCCGATGTTCCGCTATGAGCGGCCCCAGGCCGGCCGCCAGCGCCAGTTCCACCAGATCGGCCTGGAGTTGCTCGGCTTTGCCGATGCCCGCAGCGATGTGGAGGCGATCGCCATCGCCTGGGACCTGCTGGCCGATCTGGGCGTGGGCGGCCTGGCCCTGGAGCTCAACACCCTCGGCAGCGCCGACGACCGGGCGCGCTACCGAACGGAGCTGGTGGCCTGGCTGGAGGCCCACCGCGATCAGCTCGATCCCGACTCCCAGGCCCGCATCCACGCCAACCCCCTGCGGGTGCTCGATTCCAAGAATCCAGGCACCCAGGCCCTGCTGGCCGGTGCCCCCACCCTCGCCGATGCCCTCAGCGGCGAGAGTCACGAGCGCTTCGCGGCCGTGCGCCGGGGGCTGGAGGCTCTGGGCATCCCCTTCCAGCTCAATCCCCGGCTGGTGCGCGGTCTCGACTACTACAGCCACACCGCCTTTGAGATCACCAGCAGCCAGCTCGGGGCCCAGGCCACGGTGTGTGGCGGCGGCCGCTACGACGGCCTGGTGCAGCAGCTCGGCGGCCCGCCCACCCCGGCGATCGGCTGGGCCCTGGGCCTGGAGCGGCTGGTGCTGCTGCTCAGCCAGGCCAGCGCGCCCCCCGCGCAGCCGCTGGACCTCTACGTGGTGAGCCGGGGTGAGGCGGCCGAGGCCCTGGCGGTTCCGCTGGCCCGCTCCTGCCGGGCCGCCGGCCTGGCGGTGGAGTGGGATGCCAGTGGCGCCGCCTTCGCCAAGCAGTTCAAGCGCGCCGATCGCTCCGGCGCCCGCTTCGCGGCCGTGATCGGCGATGGCGAGACGGCCGCGGGGGTGGTGCGGCTCAAGGACCTGCGGGCCGAGGCTGCCGAGCAGCGGCTCAGCCTGGGGGACGTGCCCCGGCACCTGCTCCAGGCCTGCCGGACATGACGCCCCAGCACGTGTCCACTCCCGGGGGGCGTGTCCCGCTCCGGGGCAGTTGACTGCAGGCACGATGCAGCGGTTGCAGCCGGCCCGGATGGGTGATCCCAACCTCGCGATCATCGCCGGTTCAGGAGTGCTGCCCGGCCTGCTCTCCCAGGCCCTCAGCGCGGCCGGCCGGTCCCACCTCTGCTGCCACCCCCACGGCATCCCGGTGGATCTCGAGGATGCGGAGGAGTTTTATTTCGAGCGCGCGATCTCCTTCTTCCGCTCCCTGGAGGCGCGGGGAGTCCGCCAGGTGGTGATGGTGGGCAAGTTCCATCGTCCCCGCCATCTCAATCCCCTGCGTTTCGAGAGCTCCACCCTGCTGGCCGCTCCGCGGATCCTGGCCTCCCTGCGCAAGGGGGACGACGCCTCCCTGCGGGCCCTGGCGGAGATCATCGAGGAGCTCGGCCTGGAGGTGGTGGGCGTGGAGGACGTGGCCCCCAGCCTCCTGCCCGAGCCGGGCCTGTACGCCAGCAAGGTTCCCAGCGACCAGGATCGCGCCGATGTGGAGCGGGCGGCCTACATCGTGGAGGCGATCTCGGCGGTGGACGTGGGCCAGGGGGCCGTGGTGGCCGGCGGACTCTGCCTGGCCACCGAATCCCTGCCCGGCACCGACGCCATGCTCGAGTGGGTGGCCGCCACCCGGGACGACCAGCCCGCCGGCAGCCGCTCCGGCGTGCTCTACAAGGCACCGAAGCTCCATCAGGACCGCCGCATGGACCTGCCGGCGATCGGGCCCATCACCGTGGCCAAGGCCGCTGCCGCCGGTCTGGCGGGGATCGCCTGGGAAGCCCGCGGCGCCCTGCTGCTCGACACCGAGCTCACCATGGCCGAGGCCAACCGCCACGGCCTGTTTCTCTGGGCCCGCCCACCCCTGGGCTGAGGCCCTACTGGGCGCCGGCCTGCTCCAGCACCCCCTTGCTGCTGGGCACGGCACCGGCGCGGCGGGGGTCGATCTCGGTGGCCAGGCGCAGCGCCCGGGCGAAGGCCTTGAAGCAGGCCTCCACGATGTGGTGGGAGTTGGCCCCATCCAGCTGGCGGATGTGCAGGGTGAGGCCGCTGTTGTTCACCACCGCCACGAAGAACTCCTTCACCAGCTCGGTGTCGTAGCTGCCGATCTTCTGGGCCGGGATCTGCAGGCTGTAGCTGAGGTGCGGGCGGCCGCTGCAGTCGAGCGCCACCTGCACCAGGGCCTCATCCAGCGGCGCCACGAAGTGGCCGAAGCGGTGGATGCCGCGCCGCTCGCCCAGGGCCTGGGCCAGGGCCTGGCCGAAGGCGATGCCCACGTCCTCGTTGGTGTGGTGGTCGTCGATGTGGGTGTCGCCCGTGGCGCTGATCTCCAGGTCGATCAGGCCGTGGCTGCTGATCTGGTGGAGCATGTGATCGAGAAAGGGCACGCCGGTGCTGGCCTGGCAGCGGCCCGTGCCGTCGAGGTTCAGCTGCACGCGCACCTCGGTTTCGCCGGTGACGCGGTGGATGGTGCCCGTGCGCATGGCTGTCCCCGCCCTGGGGGCTCTGGATCGAAGCTCTCGATCATGCCGGGGCACGGGCCGGCGACGACGGCCTAGGGTTAAGGCGAACTTATTGGCAATCTCAATGTCAAAAGCACAGCTAATTGCTTTTCTGGCCAAGGCTCAGGCCACCCCTGCCCTCCAGCAGCAGATCGATGCCGCCGCTGATGGCAGCGCCGTGGTGGCCATCGCCCGTGCGGAGGGCTTCCTGTTCTCCCCCGCCAGCCTCGCCCGTCACCAGCGGGGTTGAGCCTTCACATCCCCGTGATGCAGTAGCCGGCGTCCACATACAGCACCTGGCCGGTGATGCCGCTGGCCAGGGGGCTGGCCAGAAAGGCGGCGGCGTTGCCCACCTCGTCCTGGGTCACGGTGCGGCGCAGGGGGGCTTTCTCCTCCACGTTGTGGATCATGTCGAGGATGCCGCCGATCGCCGAACTCGCCAAGGTGCGGATCGGGCCGGCGCTGATGGCGTTCACGCGCACCTGCCGCTCCGGGCCCAGCTCGGCCGCCAGGTAACGCACCGAGGCCTCCAGGGCCGCCTTGGCCACGCCCATCACGTTGTAGTTGGGGATGGCGCGCTCGGCGCCCAGGTAGCTGAGGGTGATCACGCTGCCGCCGGGGTTGAACAGGGGTTTGGCGTAGCGGCACAGCGGGGCCAGGGAGTAGGCGCTCACCTCCAGGGCCCGGGCGAAGCCCTCGGGGGAGATGGCGCTGTAGTCGCCGATCAGTTCCTCCTTGCCGGCGAAGGCCAGGCAGTGCACCAGCACGTCGATCGAGCCCCACTGCTCCTGCACCCTGCTGAACACCGCAGCGATCTGGGTCGGCTCCTGCACGTTGAGGGGCTCGAACAGGGTGGGAGCCAGCGGGGCGGTGAGGTCGCGCACCTTGCCCTCGAAGCGGCCCTTCTCATCGGGCAGATAGGTGACGCCCAGCTCACAGCCGGCGGCATGCAGCTGCTGGGCGATGCCCCAGGCGATCGACTTGTTGTTGGCGATGCCGGTGACCAGGGCTTTCTTGCCGCGCAGATCGAGAAGCATGGGGAGCCGGTTGTATTGGCTCGATTCTCCCGCAGGGGCGGCAGCCGGCCCCCGCCCCCGCCCGGGCGGATGGGCCCCTCGAAGGGACGCGTTGCCCGCAGTCCGGAGGCCTACCTAGCATCAAATCGCGTGTCCCCTGCCTCTCCAGCCGCGAGACCTGATGCGCAGTGGCATGCTCCCGCTCGACGCCGCCCGGCTCGACGCCCTGCGCGGGGAGTTTGAGCGCGAGGCCAGTTTCAGCCAGGTGTTCGTGGTGCTCACCGTGGGTGCCACCCTGATCGCCACCCTGGGCCTGCTGGCCAACAGCCCCGGGGTGGTGATCGGGGCCATGGTGGTGGCCCCCTGGATCCTGCCGCTGCAGGCAATGGCCTTCGAGATCCTGCAGGGACGCCTGCCGATGTTCCTGCGGGCCCTGCGCACCCTGATGCTGGGTGTGGTGATCTGCGTGCTGCTGGCGATGGCGGTGGGGCATCTGGTGGCCTTCCCCAGCTTCGGCAGCGAGGTGATCAACCGCACCAGCCCCAACCTGCTGGACCTGGGGGTGGCCCTGGTGGCCGGAGCGGTGGCGATGTTCGCCAAATTGAGGAAGGATGCGATTTCGGCCCTGGCCGGCCTGGCGATCGCCGTGGCCCTGGTTCCCCCGATGTGCGTGGTGGGTGTCCTGCTGGCCTCCTCCTTCTGGATCCAGGCCTACGGGGCGCTGCTGCTGTTCACCACCAATCTGCTGGGGATCATGGTGGGGGCGATGGCGGCGCTGGGCACGCTGGTGCCGGTGTACCGAGGCCGCCTGTTTCACAGCAGGCTCGGCCTCACCAGCCTGGCCCTCACCGCCCTGCTGGTGATTCCGCTGGGCAGCAGCTTCGTTCGCCTGCTGCAGCAGGCCCGCCAGGAGACCAAGGCCCAGCAGCTTGAGGTGGCGGTTGAACAGAAGCTGCGCAGCAGCACGATCACCCTCGGCAGTGATCCCGCCATCGATCTGGTTGGACTCTCCATCGACTGGAACCAGAACCCGCCGCTGATCCGGGCCCGGGTGCGGGTGACGGACCCGTCCCTGCCCACCTCCCGGCAAGTGGCGGATGTGCAGGCCTTCATCAACCGCATTCAGGCGCCCCTGCGCTTCCGGCTGGTCGTGCAACGCACCGCCGTGGACCTGATCGGCCCGGAAACGGCGCCCAACCCGCCCGAGTTGGAGGTGTTGCCCCCACCGACCCAGGCGCCGTTGCCCGCAGCGCAGACCAGCGATGGCCAGCCAGATGGTGATTGAGGCGTGATCGAGCCAGACGCCGCTGCCCAGGATCCAGCATGACCCCCCGGCCAGATCCCTTCGCCAGGGGCGGCCGCCGGGCGGCGGAGCAGCGCCTGGCCGCCATCGATCCGGCCCGCTACGGCGCCAGCCGCAATCACCTGGATGGGGCCGTGACCCGGCTCTCTCCCTACATCCGCCACGGGGTGCTCACCCTGGCGGAGGTGCGCGACGCGGTGTTCGAGCGCCTGCGGGCCCCGGGCGAGCCCGAAGCGGCGCTGCAGGGCGAGCTGTTCCCCTCCGCGCCCGCTGCCCGGCGCTGGAGCCCGGCCCAGCGCCGCGCCGGCGAGACGCTGATCCGTGAGCTCGGCTGGCGCGACTACTGGCAGCGGCTCTGGCAGCAGCTGGGCGAGGGCATCTGGGTCGACCGGGAACCGCTCAGCACCGGCCACCCGCCCGGGGCCTACGCGCCCGGGCTGCCCGCCGATCTCGCCGGAGGGGCAACGGGGCTCGCCTGCATCGACGGCTTCGTGGCCGAGCTCATCGGCACCGGCTGGCTGCACAACCACGCCCGGATGTGGCTGGCGGCCTATGTGGTGCACTGGCGGCGGGTGCGCTGGCAGGCCGGGGCCCGCTGGTTCCTGCAGCACCTGCTCGATGGCGACCCCGCCAGCAACAACCTCAGCTGGCAGTGGGTGGCCAGCAGCTTCAGCCACAAGCCCTACATCTTCAACCGCGCCAACCTGGAGCGCTTCAGTTCCGGGCGGTACTGCCGGGCGTGTCCGCTGGCCCGCGGCGGCTGCCCGTTCGAGGCGAGCTACGAGGCGCTGCAGGCGCGCCTGTTCCGGCCGCCGGATCCGGCGGCGGCAACCCAGGCTTCGGGTCCCGCTCCAGGGCTGCAGCCACAGCCACAGCCACAGCCACAGCCACAGCCACAGCCACAGCCACCGTCACCGTCACCGCCATCGCCGGTCGCCGGGCCCCCGCCGCGGCGGCCGCTGCTCTGGCTGCACGGCGAGGCCCTGGGACCGGCCAACCCGGCCCTGCGTGCCCACCCCGGCGCTCCGGCCCTGTTCGTGTTCGACCAGGAGCTGATCGAAGGCCGCACCCCCACCACGGGCGGCGCACCGCTGGCGCCAGGGCGGCTGCGCTTCCTGCAGGAGTGCCTGGCCGAGCTGCCCGTGGCGGTGACCCAGGGCGATGTGGCCGCCGAACTGCTGGCGGCAGCCCGGGCCAGCGGCGCCGATGGCATCGTCACCAGCCGGGCTGTGGACCCCCGCTTCCGCCAGATCGCCGGGCGGGTGGCGACGGTGCTGCCGCTGCAGGTGCTGGAGCCCGAGCCCTTCGTGGCCCTCCCCATTGAGGGCGAGGGTGCCCCTGACCTGCGCCGCTTCTCGCGCTACTGGCGGGTGGCGGAGCCCCTGGTCTGGGGGGGCCTGGCCGGTGGTGTTGCCGGTGGTTTGAGCAGCTGATTCTCCAGTGTCTCGATCGCCTTGGGGTCGCTCAGCAGCTCGTGCTCCTGCAGCATGGGGAAGGATTCCTCCCGCACCTGGCCGGCCTCGCGGGGAGGGTCCTGCCAGCGGAAGCTGCGCTGCGGTCCCCGTGTCCGGCAGAGCGCCTCACTCTCGCGCCGCAGCACCCGGCGCACGTCCCGGCGCGCCACGGCCTGGAAGAACTCCTCCCGCGTGGCCAGGCCGGAGCTGAATGGCGCCGAGCCATTGCCGTTGAACAGCCGGGCCGCATCCGGCCGCCAGCGGGGCTGACAGACGCCGCCCTCGCTGAGGTCGGCATCGATCCAGATGTGCAGGCCGTAGCCATCCGGCTGGTTCACCACCGCCACCCCGTCGTGGGGCTGCTGGCGCGGCAGCGGATAGATGGCCCAGCTGGCCCGCTGGTGGGCGGGCGTGCAGCCCGAAGCCAGCAGGCCCAGCAGGGCAGCAACCCCCAGGCAGACGCGCCGCAGGGGCGGGTGGCGAAGCATCGACAGCAGGCCGGCAACGCCCCTGATGTTGCAGCAACCGTTGCGGTCGCGGTGCAGTGCCGGGCACCTGCGCGCCACACTCGGCCCAGCCGCCCTGGATCGATGGCCCTCACCCCCTCCCAGATGGTGCCGCTGGGCACGCCCCTGCCCCGCCAGGCGCTGTTGGAGGCCCTGCAGCAGCGCACGGCTGTTCCGGTGAGCGGCGATCCCCTGCCGCCCCTGCCGGCGGGGCCGCTGCTGGTGCTGTTCATCTGCGCCCACTGCCCGTTCGTGAAGCACGTGGAGGCTGAGATCGGCCGTCTGGAGAGGGATTTTCCGGCCCTGCAGCTGCTGGCCATTTCCAGCAACAGCGTCCTCACCCACCCCCAGGACGGCCCCGAGGGCCTGCGGGCCCAGGCCCGGGGCCAGGGCTGGGGCTTCCCCTACCTGTTCGACGCCGACCAGCAGCTGGCCAGGGCGTTCAGCGCCGCCTGCACCCCCGATCCCTTTCTCTATGCCTGGGATCAAGCCGCGCAGCAGCACCGCCTGGTGTACCGGGGTCAGTTCGATGCCAGCCGCCCCGGCAGCGCGCTGCCCTGCAATGGCGCTGACATCCGCGCCGCCATCGCCGCCGTGCTGGCCGGCCAGCCGGTGCCCGGCGAGCAGCGCCCTGCCATCGGCTGCAACATCAAGTGGCGACCGGGTGAGGAACCGGAATGGGCGCGCTGATCTGCAGCCTTTTGCATGCCTAACCTGGCCGCCATGCAAGTGCCCCCTTTCAGTCTCAACGAGCAGCTCAAGGCTCTCGCTGAAGACCTTGATCAGGCCGTGTTGCAGGTGTTGCACAGCGGCCAGTACATCGGCGGGGGCGTGATCGCCGGCTTTGAGCAGGCCTTCGCGGCCGCGATCGGCGTTCCCCACGCCGTGGGCTGCAACAGCGGCACCGATGCCCTGGTGCTCGCCCTGCGCAGCCTGGGGATTGGCCCGGGGGATGAGGTGATCACCACCGCCTTCAGCTTTTTTGCCACCGCTGAGGCGATCAGCGGTGTGGGTGCCACACCGGTGTTCGTGGATGTGGACCCCCGCAGCTATCTGATCGATCTCGATCAACTGGAGGCGGCGATCACGCCGGCCACCAGGGCATTGCTGCCGGTGCATCTGTTCGGTCGCCCCGTGGATATGGAGCGGGTGTGCGCCATCGCCGCCCGCCATGGCCTCAAGGTGGTGGAGGACTGCGCCCAGGCCACGGGTGCCAGCTGGGCCGGCCGGCCGGTGGGCAGCTGGGGGGATCTGGGCTGCTTCAGCTTCTTCCCCACCAAGAACCTCGGCGGTGCCGGCGATGGTGGTGCTGTGACCTGCCGCGATCCCGAGCTGGCCCAGACGATCCGCCAGCTGGCGGTGCATGGCATGCCGCGCCGTTACCTGCACACCCAGCTGGGCTACAACAGCCGCCTCGATGCCATCCAGGCCGCCGTGCTGGCGGTGAAGCTGCCCCACCTGCCCCGCTGGGTGGAGCAGCGCCGGGGAATCGCCGCCCGCTACCAACAGCAGCTGGACGGCCTGCCCCTGCTGCAGTTACCCGATGGGGGCCCCGCTGGCCACAGCTGGAACCAGTTCGTGGTGCGGGTGCCACTCTGCCCCGCCGGCTCTCCGGCCTGTGGCGCGGCCGCAGCGGGGTGCACCCCTTCCGCCGACAGCTCTGTGTTCGGCCTGCCAGAGGGCTGCTGCCGCGACTGGCTGCAGCGGCAGCTCCAGGATGCCGGCGTGAGCACGATCATCTATTACCCGATCCCGATCCATCGTCAGCCGGCCTACGCCGAGCTGGGCTACGGGCCCGGTTCCCTGCCGGTCACCGAGCGGCTCTGCGCCGAGGTGCTCAGCCTGCCGATCTTCCCGGAGCTCAGCGCTGTGCAGCAGCAGCGGGTGGTGGAGGTGTTGCGCGCCATGGTGCAGGCCACCGCTGCCGTTGCGGCCTAGCTCCGCAGCTCGCCGCTCCGGGCCTCAAGCCCTGGCTTCAGCCCCTGATCGTGGCGTAGAGCGCCTTGAAGCGCGCCTGCTGCAGCTTGTGGCTCACCAGCGGGGCCGGATAGCCCCGCCGCTCCAGCGGGGCAATCTCACCGCTGAGCAGGTCACGGGTGCTCACGTGCTTCAGCTCCGGCAGCCAGTGGCGGATGTAGCGGGCCTCGGCGTCGAACTTGCCCGCCTGGGTGGCCGGGTTGAAGATGCGCAGGGGCTTGGGGTCCATGCCGCTGCTGGCACTCCACTGCCAGCCGCCGTTGTTGGCGGCCAGGTCGCCATCCACCAGCCGGGCCATGAAGGCCGCCTCGCCCCAGCGCCAGTCGCAGATCAGGTCCTTCACCAGGAAGGAGGCCACGATCATGCGGCAGCGGTTGTGCATCCAGCCGCTCCCATTGAGCTGGCGCATGGCCGCGTCGATGATCGGCATGCCGGTGAGCCCGTCGCGCCAGGCGGCGAAGCGCTGCGCGTCGTTCTCCCAGGGGAAGGCGCGCCACTGGGGCCGGTAGGGCCCTTCGGCCAGCTCGGGGAAGTGGAACAGGGCCTGTTGATAGAACTCGCGCCAGGCCAGCTCCTGCTCCCACACCTGGATTGAGGCCAGGGACTCCCCGGCGCCCCCCAGGGCGGCCACGGTCTGTCGGGCCTGCTGGGCCGCTGCCCAGGCCTGGCGCGGACTGAGCGTGCCGAACTTCAGGGCTGCGCTCAGGGCTGAGGTGCCGGCCTCGCCGGGGATGTTGCGGCCCTCGTCGTAGTGGAGCAGGGGGGCGCTGCGGCCGCTGCCGCCACGGCTCGCGCCGGCGCAGAAGGTTTCGAGTTGGGCCTGGGCCGCGGCCTCCCCCGGCCGGCAAGGGCAGAGGTCGGCGCCCTCGAAGCCGTGGCTCAGCAGGCTCGGGGTGGCCCCCCCGGTCTCCAGACTCACCACGGGCAGGCCGGCGAGCGAAGCGGGATCGCAGTCGATCAGGGCACCCGGGGCCGGCAGAGGCTCCAGGCCGCCCGAGGCGGCGGAGCCGAGGGCCTCCAGGTGCTCCACCCGCCGGCGCCAGCTGCGCCAGTAGGGCCCATACACCCGGTAGGGCTCGCCGGCACCGGTGCTCAGGGCCTCGGGCTCCACCAGCAGCTGGTCCCAGCCGGCCAGCACCTTGCGGCCCTCGCGCTGCAGCGCCCGCGCCACCCGCCGGTCGCGCTCGCGCCCATAGGGCTCCACATCCCGGTTCCAGGCCACCACCTCCGCCCCCAGGGCCGCGGCGACGCGAGGCAGCAGCGCTTCCGGATCCCCCTGCACGATCAGCAGCCGGCTGCCGGCCTCGCGCCAGGCCGCCGCCAGCTCCCGCAGGCTCTCCTGGAGAAACCAGAGCCGCGCCGGCGCCACCGCCGGCAGCTCGCCCGGGATGGCCGTAGGGGCGCGGGCCTCGAGGATCGCCGGATCCAGCACGAACAACCCGGTCACTGCCGGGGTGGTCCGGGCGGCGGCCGCCAGACCCAGGTTGTCGGCCAGGCGCAGGTCGCGGCGGTGCCAGAACAGCCAGCGGGGTGGAGTCATGGAGGGGCAGTGGCGGGGCGTTGCGGCAGTCGGTCAGAGCCCCAGCAGCTGCTTGGCCCGCAGCCAGGCGGTCACGCTCTTGCCGTCGAGGTACTCATCGCCGCTGGCCAGGGCCGCATCCAGTTGCCCCGGCTCCATCAGCAGCACCTCCAGGTCTTCGTCGTCGTCACCGGCGGGGGGCTGCTCCAGGCGGGTGAGCTCGCGGGCCAGGAACAGGTGGATCACCTCGTCGGAATAGCCCGGACAGGGCAACATCGCCCCCAGTGGATCCCAGCGCGTGGCGCTGTATCCGGCCTCCTCCTGCAGCTCCCGCTGCATCGTGCCCAGGGGCGTCTCGCCCGGATCGAGGGTGCCGGCAGGGAATTCCAGCAGCCGGGTGGCCACGGCGAAGCGGTACTGGCGCAGGATCACCACCCGGCCGTCGTCCAGCACGGGCACCGCCAGCGAGGCGCCGGGATGGCGGATCACGCCGAAGCTGCCCTCCACCCCCATCGGCAGCTGCATCCGGTTCACCTCGAAGCGCAGCTTGCGGGCATCCAGGCTCGCGGTGGTTTCCAGGTGGCGCGCGGGCTCGGGGGGCGGCAGGGGCGCCATCGGCAGCTGGGCAGCGGTGGAGCCAGCATCGCGCAGGCGCTTCCAGCGCGGGGCTCAGGCGTTGGCTGCCTGTGCCCCCTCAGGCCAGCCCGGGCGGCCCGCGAGCCGCTCCGGTGCGGGCTCGGATCCGGCGGCCTCCAGCCGGGCCAGCAGCGCCGCCGCCGCCGCGTCTGCACCCGGCGGCACCAGGGCGGGGTCGATCGCCGCCAGGGGAGCCAGCACAAAGCTGCGCTCCTGCAGCCGCGGGTGGGGCAGCGCCAGGGCTTGGCTGCGGCTGCGCAGATCGCCCCACCAGAGCAGGTCGAGGTCGAGGCTGCGCGGCCCCCAGTGCTGGTGGCGCCGGCGCGCGAAGCGTTGTTCGAGCCCCTGCAGGCCCTTCAGCAGCTCCAGGGCTGCGGCGGGGGTGGGCGGTTCCGCCGGGCTCAGCAGCACGGCGGCATTGAGGTAGTCCGGTTGGCCGGGGGGGCCGCCCACCGGTGCCGTGCGAAACAGCGGCGACCAGTGCACCGCTGCCTCCCGTGCCGCCACGAGTCCCCTCAACAGCGTCTCCAGCAGCGGGCGCACGGCCAGCAGGGTGGCCAGGGGCGGCCCGGCCGGACTGGGCAGGTTCGCCCCCAGGGCGATCGCCAGGCCTGCGCTGCGGCCGGGCGCGGGCCCTCCGGCTTGATCAGCGAGACTGGCACTCACGACACAGGGCCCAGGCCACTCCATGGTTGCAAGCGGATCGGTTGCCGGTGCATCGTCTGCCTGGGGAAGCGGCAGCTCCGCTTCGGCCGCCAGTGCCGCCGCCCGCGCCTTTCCCCTGGCGGCCATCACCGGCCACGGCACGCTGAAGCTGGCCCTGCTGCTGGCGGCGGTGGATCCGGGCCTGGGTGGGGTGGTGATCGCCGGCGGCCGCGGCACTGGCAAATCCGTGCTGGCGCGCGGGCTGCATGCCCTGCTGCCACCGATCGACGTGCTCGATCTCGGCACTGCCGCCGGCGGCAGCACGGTGCCTGGCCAACCGGTTCCCGCCGGCCTCAACATCGATCCCCAGCGTCCCGACGACTGGGACGAGCCCACCCGCCGGCGGCTCACCGACCTCGGCGCCGATCCCACGGGCAGCGACCCGGCCGCCCTGCTGCCCACCAGGGTGATCCCGGCGCCGTTCGTGCAGGTGCCCCTGGGCATCACCGAAGACCGGCTGGTGGGCTCGGTGGATGTCACCGCCTCGCTGGCCAGTGGCCAGGCCGTGTTCCAGCCGGGCCTGCTGGCCGAGGCGCACCGGGGCGTGCTCTATGTGGATGAGCTCAACCTGCTCGACGACACGATCACCAACCTGCTGCTGGCGGCGGTGGGCAGCGGTGAGAACCGGATCGAGCGCGAGGGGCTGAGCCTGAGCCACCCCTGCCGCTGCCTGCTGATCGCCACCTTCAACCCCGAGGAGGGGGCGGTGCGCGACCACCTGCTCGATCGCTTCGCCATCTGCCTGAGCGCCAACCAGGTGCTCGATCTGGAGCAGCGGGTGGAGATCAGCCGCAGCGCCATGGAGCATGCCGAAACCAGCGACAGCTTCCGCGCCAAGTGGCAGGAGGAGAGCGACGCCCTGGCCACCCAGCTGCTGCTGGCCCGCCAGTGGCTGCCGGATGTGCAGATCAGCCGTGAGCAGATCGCCTACCTGGTGAACGAGGCCCTCAGAGGCGGCGTGGAGGGCCACCGCAGCGAGCTGTATGCGGTGCGGGTGGCCCGTGCCCACGCCGCCCTGAGCGGCCGCGACCGGGTGGAGGCCGACGATCTGCAGGTGGCCGTGCGCCTGGTGATCGCCCCCCGCGCCTCCCAGCTGCCGCCCCCCGATCCCGAGCAGCCCCTGGAGCCGCCGCCGCCACCGCCGCCGCCCCAGGGTGAGCAGCCGCCCGAAGACCCCGAGCCGCCGGAGAACGAGCGGGAGCCCGACGAGCCCGAAGACGACGACAGCGACGAGCCCGACGACCAGGACGAGACCCCCGAGGATCAGCCACCCCCCCAGGTGCCCGAGGAGTTTCTGCTCGATCCCGAGGCGGTGGCGATCGACCCCGACCTGCTGCTGTTCGGTGCCGCCAAGGCCAGGAGCGGCGGCAGCGGCAGCCGGGCCGTGGTGTTCAGCGATTCCCGCGGCCGCTACGTGAAGCCGATGCTGCCCCGCGGCCCGGTGAAGCGCATTGCTGTCGATGCGACCCTCCGGGCCGCAGCGCCATACCAGAAATCCCGTCGCGAACGGGAGCCCCATCGCAAGGTGGTGGTGGAGGACGGCGACCTGCGGGCCAAGCAGCTGCAGCGCAAGGCCGGTGCCCTGGTGATCTTCCTGGTGGATGCCAGTGGCTCGATGGCGCTCAACCGCATGCAGAGCGCCAAGGGCGCCGTGATCCGGCTGCTCACCGAGGCCTACGAAAACCGCGACGAGGTGGCCCTGATCCCCTTCCGCGGCGAGCAGGCCGAGGTGCTGCTGCCCCCCACCCGCTCGATCACCGCCGCGCGCCGGCGCCTGGAATCGATGCCCTGCGGCGGCGGCTCACCCCTGGCCCACGGCCTCTCCCAGGCGGCTCGGGTGGGCGCCAACGCCCTGGCCACGGGCGATCTGGGCCAGGTGGTGGTGGTGGCGATCACCGATGGCCGCGGCAATGTGCCCCTCAGCCGCTCCCTGGGCCAGCCCCAGCTGGAGGGCGAGGAGCCGGTGGACCTCAAGGAGGAGGTGAAGCAGGTGGCCAGCCGCTACCGGGCCCTGGGCATCAAGCTGCTGGTGATCGACACCGAGCGCAAGTTCATCGGCAGCGGCATGGGCAAGGACCTGGCCGAGGCGGCCGGTGGTAAATATGTGCAGTTGCCCAAGGCGAGCGACCAGGCGATCGCCGCCATCGCCATGGAGGCGATTTCCGGGGTGTGAATCAGCGGGGCTTGACGGTGCCGGCTGGCGGGTTGTTCTGCTGCTGCAACGCCTCCTGCTGCTGCTGGCGGGCCGCATCCCGAGCCGCCTTGTCCTTCGCGGCGCCGGTCTGGGCCGGGTAGAGCTCGTCGAAGAACTGCCCCAGCCCCACGGCCAGGCTGCGCAGGCCATTCATGAAACCGGGGTCGCCCGTGAGCCGGTGCACGTCCCCGCCCACGGCCTCCCACTGGGCGGTGAGCCTCTCGGCATTGGCCATCGTCTGCTGCAGATCCTCCACCACCTTGGGGTTGTCGATGGAGGCCAGCAACCGGCGCAGGTGGACGGAACTGGCGTTGAGGTTGGTGAGGGTGGGCTGCACCTCCTGCACCGAGGCTTCCAGGCCCTTGGCCAGGGCTTTGCCGTCGTTCACCAGCCCCACGCCATCGCGCACCAGCCCCACGCCGTCCTTCACCAGCACCCGGCCTTCGCTCAGGAAGGCGTTGGCTTCCTTGGAGGTCTGGTCGATGCTCGTGGCCACCTGGGTGACCTTGGCCACCAGCTGTTCCTGCTCCACCTGGCTGAGCATGCGGTGCATCAGGTTGGTGAGGCTGGAGAGGCTGGCACCCTCGCTGCCCTTGATGGTGGCGCCATCGCAGAGCATGCGCTTGCTGTCGCAGTTCTTCGCCCTGGGGCTAGGGGCATCGTCGGGCAAGGGTTCCCCCTGGCTGACGAGTGCCACCTGAGATTCACCCCCCAGCACCGATACCTGGCCAATCTCGGCCACGGTGGGTTGGGCCAGGCGCAGGCGTGGATTGGTGATTTCCAGTTCGGCAACCACAGCTGCCGAGCTGATCGCCACGGAACGTACCGTGCCCACCATCACGCCGCGATACACCACCGGGGAGCGCACGGCCAGGCCGTCGGCCTGGGCGAAGCGCGCTTCCACCGTCCAGTGCTGACGGGTGAGGGACAGGCCCCGCAGCCACATGCTCAGGCCTACGGCACTGGAGATGGCGGCCAGCAGGGAGAAACCGACAATGGCCTCACGGACGGAACGGCGCATGATTACACCTCCGCCGGCTGCATCGGGCCTTGCAGATTACCGCTTCGGAACTGCACCACGTAGGGATTGTCGGTGTGGCGGTAAGACTCCAGATCGCCCTGCCAGCGGAACTGACCGTCGTAGATCAGCACCATCCGCTGGCCGGTGCGCTCAATCGTGCTGTGCACGTGGCTCACCACCACGGAGCTTGCCTGGGTGAGTGTGGTGGTGCGCACGATCAGATCCTCAATCCGCGTGCAGGCCACTGGGTCGAGGCCGGCGGTGGGTTCATCGAACAGCAGCAGCGGCACCTTCTCCTTCGGTTGGCTGGGGTCCTGGATCAGGGCTCGGGCAAAGCTCACCCGTTTCTGCATGCCGCCGCTGAGTTCGCCGGGCATCTGGTTCTCGATGCCTCCGAGCCCAACGGCCTCCAGAGCCTCCCGCACTCGATCGCGGATCTCGCTGTCGCGCAAGCGGCTGAAGCGGTAGAGCAGAAAACCCACGTTTTCACCCACCGTGAGAGAGCCGAGCAGGGCGGGGTTCTGGAACACCAGGCGAACATCCTGGGGATGTTCCTGGTCCAGCCGCAGATAGGTCTGGGGCTGGCCGTGCAGCAGCAGCTGGCCGTCGCTGGGCAGCTGCAGCCCCGCCAGCAGGCGCAGGATCGTGGACTTCCCCACCCCGGAGGGGCCCACCACCACCAGCCGCTCGCCGGGCTCGACCCGCAGGTTCACCTGATCCAGCACCCGCTTCGCGCCGAACTGCAGGCTGAGGTTGCGCAGTTCGGCCACCGGCACGCCTGTTGGGTCCGCCGAGTTCTTTACGGCAGCCATGGTCTTTGCAGCAGCCGTTGTCTTTGAAGCAGCCGTGCTCTTTGCAGCAGCCGTGGCGTCCGCCGCAGGGCGAGAGGGGGACGGGCTGGTCAGAGCGGTGTGGCAACCGTCTCCATCTTCGCCTGAATCCCGCGGGTTGGTTGTGGCTGAACAGGGGGTCTGCCTACAGTTGTTGCACGTTCGGCCGGAACAGCCACCGTTCTCGCCTGTGCCAGCCTCGCCTTCTCCGCAGCGGCGGTTGCGTCGGCTGAGCTCCCGTCCGGGCTGGATCGGTCGCGGCGACCTGCGTCAGAAAGATCTGGTGAGCCGCTCCCGGCGGGCCGTGCGCTGGCTGCAGCCGGGCCTCGTGGTGAAGCGCTGGGTGCTCACCTCCGGCCTCGGCCTGCTGATCGCCCTGCTGGGGGCGGCCGTGTGGGCCGACCTGCAGCCCATCTACTGGACCCTGGCCGGCATTCAGTGGCTGCTCAAGAACCTCACCACCGTGCTGCCGCGGGAGTTCACCGGGCCGCTGGTGCTGGCCATCGGTGCCGGGCTGATCTGGCTGGGGCAGAGCCGCAGCTTCGGCACGATCCAGCAGGCGCTGGCTCCGGATAAGGACACCCTGCTGGTCGATGCCCTGGCGGCCCAGGGGCGCCTCAACCGCGGGCCGAGCATCGTGGCGATCGGCGGCGGCACCGGCCTTTCCACCCTGCTCAGCGGCCTCAAGCGCTACAGCTCCAACCTCACGGCGATCGTCACCGTGGCTGACGACGGCGGCAGCAGTGGCGTGCTGCGCCGGGAGCTGGGGGTCCAGCCCCCCGGTGACATCCGCAACTGCCTGGCGGCCCTGGCCCGGGAGGAGCCCCTGCTCACCCGTCTGTTCCAGTACCGCTTCCAGGCCGGTGGTGGTCTGGAGGGGCACAGCTTCGGCAACCTCTTTCTCTCGGCGCTCACCTCGATCACCGGCAGCCTGGAGGCGGCGATCACCGCCAGTGGCCGGGTGCTGGCGGTGCAGGGCCAGGTGGTTCCCGCCACCAATGCCGATGTGCGCCTCTGGGCCGAGCTCGAGAACGGCGAGCGGATCGAGGGCGAGTCGCGCATCGGCCGCGCTCCCAGCCCGATCGTGCGCCTGGGCTGCACCCCTGCGCGGCCTCCCGCCCTGCCCAGGGCGATCGAGGCGATTGCCCACGCCGATCTGATCGTGCTCGGGCCAGGCAGCCTGTACACCTCCCTGCTGCCCAACCTGCTGGTGCCGGAGCTGGTGGAGGCGATCGCCCGCAGCAAGGCCCCCCGGCTCTACATCTGCAATCTGATGACCCAGCCCGGCGAGACCGACGGGCTGGACGTGGAGGGCCACCTGCGCGCGATCGAGGCCCAGCTGGCCAGCATCGGCGTTGAGCAACGGCTGTTCACCGCCGTGCTGGCCCAGGAGGACATGGGGGACTCTCCCCTGCTCGAGCACTACCGCCAGCTCGGTGCCGAGCCGGTCACCTGCGACAGCCGCCGGCTGCGCCGCCAGGGCTACCGGGTGATGCAGGCGCCGCTGCAGGGGGCCAGACCCACGGCCACCCTGCGCCATGATCCCCGCAACCTGGCCCTGGCGGTGATTCGCTTCTACCGCCAGCAGTTGCGGGTCTCCTGAGGCCGCTCAGTAGGCGTCCTGCTCAGTAGGCGTCCTGCATCTCGTAGAAATCGGGCTGCACATAGTCCTTGCGCAGCGGCCAGCCCTTCCAGTCCTCCGGCATCAGCAGCCGCTTGGGATGGGGATGGCCCTCGTAGCGGATGCCGAACATGTCGAAGGTTTCGCGCTCCTGCCAGTCGGCGCCGCGGAACAGGCCGTAGAGGCTGGGGATGCTGAGATCGCCGTCGCGATCCAGGAACACCTTGAGCCGCACCTCTTCGGGCTTCACCTCGGCCGGCAGATGGGCCACGGCTTCGCTCTGATCAGCCAGGCAGCCCAGCTTCACCAGGTGGTAGAAGCTCACCAGGCGGCCACCGGGGCCTTCGTCATACCCCCCCTGGCACTGCAGGTAATCAAAGCCATGGGCCTTGAGGGCGGTGGCCAGCAGGGGCAGGAAGGCCGGCTCCACCGCAATCACCTCCACCCCCAGGTGGTCCGGGGGCAGCAGCTCATGGTCGAAGCCCTGGCTGGTGAGCCACTGGCTCACGGCGCCGGGGGCCTGGGTGGCGATCGCCTCGCCGCTGGCTTGGGGGGTGTCCGCAGGCATCGCAGGGTTCAGGAGGGGATCGGGCAGGAGGGGATCAGGAGCTGGCGCCGGAGGCCGGTGCCACGGCGGCCTGCCGCCCATCGGCCAGGGCTCCGAGGGGCAGTTCGGCGGCGGCGGCCAGGGCGGCCTTCTGGGTTTCGGCCTGCAGGTAGCGGCCATCCACGATCGGCTCCACCGCCTTCATCCGGTGGCTCACCGTGCAGTAGCGGTGGGTCTGCTGCAGGTTTCCCCGCTCGGCCAGGGCCTCATTGCCCACCTTCTTGCGCAGCTTGATCACCGCATCGAAGATCGCCTCGGGCCGCGGCGGGCAGCCCGGCAGATACAGGTCCACCGGGATCAGCTTGTCCACACCGCGCACGGCGGTGGTGGAGTCGGCCGAGAACATGCCGCCGGTGATCGTGCAGGCGCCCATGGCGATCACGTACTTGGGCTCCGGCATCTGCTCATAGAGCCGCACCAGGGCCGGGGCCATCTTCATGGTCACGGTGCCGGCCACGATCAGCAGGTCGGCCTGGCGCGGGCTGGAGCGGGGTACCAGGCCGAAGCGGTCAAAGTCGAAGCGGGAGCCGATCAGCGCCGCAAACTCGATGAAGCAGCAGGCGGTGCCGTAGAGCAGCGGCCACAGGCTGGAGAGCCGCGACCAGTTGTGCAGGTCGTCGAGGGTGGTGAGGATCACATTCTCGGACAGGTCCGCCGTGACCTGGGGCGACCCCACCGGGCCGCAGCTGGCGGCACGCAGATCGCGAAGAGCGTCGATGGAGGGGGGGGAGGACGTCATCGGTTCGGCGCAGCGGCGAAACGGGCAGGTGGCGGGGTGAGGTGGCGGTGAGGCGGTGGGAGCTCAGCTCCATTCCAGGGCGCCCTTGCGCCAGGCATAGGCCAGGGCCACCACCAGGATGGCGATGAACACAAGCGCCTCGATGAAGGCCAGCAGCCCCAGCCGGTGGAAGGCCACGGCCCAGGGATAGAGGAACACGGTCTCCACATCGAAGATGACGAAGACCAGGGCAAACATGTAGTAGCGGATGTTGAATTGAATCCAGGCGCCGCCGATCGGCTCCATCCCGGATTCATAGGTGAGTTCCCGCTCGCCGCGGCGGCTCTTCGGGGAGAGCAGCTTGTTGGCCACGAGCGCCAGCACCGGCACCGCCGCTGAGATCAGCAGGAAGCCGAGGAAGGCGTCGTAGCCGGAGAGCGCAAACATGGTGCAGGCCTACCTGGGGGCCAGTCTGGCATCCACCTGCTGTCGTGGGGCGGCGTGTGCTGGATACGGCGTGTGCTGGATACAGTTCAGGCGCCCTACGCGGTTCTGGCATGAGCAGCGACAGCCCCCGTGCCGAAGCCAAGCCCCCTGAGGATCAGTCCACCCCTGAGGATCAGTCCACCCCTGAGGACCAGTCTGCCCCTGAGCTGGCGCCCACCGTTGAGCAGGCTGCGCTGGAGGAGGAGGTGGATCCCGCCCAGCACCGCTTCGAGTGCCGCAGCTGCGGCTATGTGTACGACCCTGCTGAAGGGGTGAAGAAGGTGGGCATCGATCCGGGCACCCCCTTCCTGGAGCTGGACCCCGCCAGCTTCCGCTGCCCCGTGTGCCGCAGCAAGATGGGGGCCTTCCAGGACATCGGCCCCCGCGACAAGCCCAGCGGCTTCGAGGAGAACCTCAACTTCGGCCTGGGGGTGAACCGGCTCACCCCCGGCCAGAAGAATGTGCTGATCTTCGGCGGCTTCGCCCTCGCCTTCGCCTTCTTCCTCTCCCTCTATTCCCTGCGTTGACGATGCCCGCCCCCTCTGCCTCACGCCGCGCCGGTCCCCTCGGGCGCCTGCTCTCCCCCCTGCTCAGCCTGATGCTCGTGCTGGCCCTGGGCTTCGGCCTGGGGGGCTGCGTCACCACCGGTCTGGCCAGCAGCGCCGACAGCCCCTGGCAGCCCGTGCCCCTGGCCACCAAGGCGAACCCGCTGGCGGTGGCCTTCACCGACGACCGCCATGGCTTTCTGGTGGGCAGCAATCGCCTGATCCTGGAAACCGACGACGGGGGCGCCAGCTGGGCGGAGCGGGCCCTCGACCTGCCGGAGGAGGAGAACTTCCGCCTGATCAGCATTGCCTTCTCCGGCCAGGAGGGCTGGATTGCCGGCCAGCCCGGCCTGCTGCTGCACAGCACCGACGGCGGCCAGAACTGGAGCCGCCTGTTTCTCGACACCAAGCTGCCCGGCGAGCCCTACCTGATCACGGCCCTGGGCCGCTCCAGCGCCGAACTGGCCACGAACGTGGGCGCGGTGTATCAGACCAGCGACGGCGGCAACAGCTGGCAGGCCCGGCTCGAGGACGCCGCCGGCGCCGTGCGCGAGCTGCGCCGCAGCCCGGACGGGCGCTACGTGAGTGTGAGCGGCCTCGGCAATTTCTTTTCCACCTGGGATCCGGGCCAGCCCACCTGGCAACTGCACCAGCGGGTGAGCAGCCAGCGGCTCCAGACCATCGGCTTCCAGCCCGACGGCGCCCTGTGGATGCTGGCCCGCGGCGCCCAGCTGCGCTTCAACCCCGATCGCGCCGATCCCGACCAGTGGAGCAAGGCGATCATCCCGATCACCAACGGCTACGGCTATCTCGACATGGCCTGGGACCCCCGGGGCACGATCTGGACCGGTGGCGGTAGCGGCACCCTGCTCAGCAGCGGCGATGGCGGCCAGACCTGGCGCCGGGATCCGGTGGCTGAGCAGCAGCCGTCCAACTTCACCCGCATCGTGTTCACCGACGACGGCAAGGGCTTCGTGCTCGGCGAACGGGGTTCCCTGCTGCGCTGGGTGGGCTGAGCGGCGGGCCCCCTGGGGTCCCCAAGGGCCACCCCCACCAACTTCTGTAACCAAGCCCGCAGCCTGCTCCCGGCCCGCCCGAGTCGACCCCTAGGATCTCTGGGCTGAACGCTTGTCGCTATGGCTGCCGGCTCAACCGGGGAACGCCCGTTCTTCGAAATCATCACCAGCATTCGCTACTGGGTGATCCATGCGGTCACCCTGCCTGCGATCTTCCTGGCTGGGTTCCTGTTCGTGTCCACCGGCCTGGCCTACGACGCCTTCGGCACGCCTCGCCCCGACGCCTACTTCCAGGCCAACGAAGCCAAGGCTCCGGTTGTGAGCCAGCGCTACGAGGGCAAGAGTCAACTCGATCTGCGCCTGCAATAAGCCATGACCCAGTCCCCCGTCTCCACCACGCCGCGCAACTACCCGATCTTCACGGTGCGCTGGCTCTCGGTCCACGCCCTCGGCATCCCCACGGTGTTCTTCCTGGGAGCCCTGGCCGCCATGCAGTTCATTCGTCGCTGAGTGCCATGGGTCTGCAACGCAATCCGAATCCCAACAACCTGCCGGTCGAGCTGAACCGCACCAGCCTCTACCTGGGCCTGCTGCTGGTGTTCGTCACCGGCGTGCTGTTCACCAGCTACTTCTTCAACTGATCCGGAGTACCCGATGAGCGGCAAGAAATCCTCCCTGCCTGACGGTCGCATTCCCGACCGGCTGCCCGATGGTCGCCCCGCCGTGGCCTGGCGTTCCCGCTGGACCGAGGGCGTACTTCCCCTCTGGCTGGTGGCCACCGCCGGTGGCATGGCCGTGATCTTCGTGGTGGGCCTGTTCTTCTACGGCGCCTACACCGGCGTGGGTTCCGCCTGAGCCCGGCCATCCCGTCGGGGGTTGTGATTTGATCACCCCTGCTGTTGGTTGAGGTCTTGGGTAGGAAGCGCAAGCTGTTCAACAACCCGCTGCTGGCCAGTCTGGCCGGGGTTGTGCTCAACCTTTATGGTGAGCTGGTGCTGCGCACCTCCAGGATCCGGGTTCAGGTTCACCCGGAGGTTGATCGCCTGGTGCGCGAACAGCGCGTGGCCGTGATCTACGCCCTCTGGCACCGGCATGTGTTCTTTGTGCCCCTGTTGCGGCGCTATGAGCGACGGCCCGTGGCCGCACTGCTGAGCCTGCATCGCGATGCCCAGATCGTGGGAGTGGCGGCCCGCCTGCGCGGCATCACGCTGGTGAGCGGGTCGTCGAGCCGCGGTGGTGCCAGGGCCTATCGCCAACTGCTGACATGGCTGGCATCGCCGGCCTCGGCGTGCATCACCCCCGACGGTCCGAAGGGGCCGGCGGGCACCATCAAGCCGGGCGTAATCCGTCTGGCCGAACAGTCGGCCTGCAGGGTGGTGCCCGTGGCGTTCATGGCGTCACGGATGCGGCGGCTCAGGTCCTGGGACCGCACGATCGTGCCCCTGCCCTTCGGTTGCCATCGCCTGATCCTCGGGGCGCCACTGGATCTGGCCGGTCCGGCGGGTTGTGCGGCGAAAGCAGAGCGGCTCAGGCAAGCCCTGGATGGTCTTGCCGCCCCACGGGAACTGGCTTGATGGCGCCGTCGCTTTCCCCCTTGCGGATCGGCATCGCCACGAGTCGTTTCCCGCGCCGGAGCGAAACCTTTGTGCTGCGGCATGTGCGTCTGCTGGGCGGAGGCCGCACGGTGGTGGTCTGCTGGCGCCAGTGTGATCGTGCCGAAGGGCCGGAGCGGCCGCTGTTTTCGCGCTGGGCGGCGCTGCGCGCTTGCCCCTCCGACCTGCTGCTCAGCCCATGGCATCTCTGGCGCAACTGGAGACGCTACCGGTCTCCCCTGGTGCCCTACGGCCAAAATCGCCAGCAGCTGCTGGCGTTTCTACGGGATCAGTCGGTGGATGTGATTCTGGCTGAGTTCGGCTCCCAGGCCGTGTTGCTGTGGCCGTTGGCCCGCCAGCTGGGTGTGCCGTTGTTCAGTTATTTCCGAGGACGGGATGCCAGCAAGTATCTGCGCAGTCGTTGGCGGCTGAGCGGCTATCGGCGCATGATGCCCCAGCTGGCCGGTGTGTTCTGTGTGTCCTCATATCTGGCGCGTAATCTTGCAGGGGTTGGCCTGGTGCATCCCAATCTGCATGTGATCCCCAGTGGGGTGGATACCGAACAGTTTCGGCCAGCCGATAAGAAGCCCGGCATGATTGTTTTTGCCGGCCGTTTTGTGGAGAAAAAGTCACCGCTGCTGGTGATCCAGAGCTTTTTGCGGCTCTCCGCCAGGCATCCGCATGCCAGCTTGCATCTGGTGGGCCAGGGCCCCCTGCATCGAGCCTGTCGGCGGCTGGCAGCGCGCTCCAGCGCCTGCGGGCGGATTGTGTTTCATGGTTGGCAATCCCATGGGCAGTTGCGTGACCTGCTTGCCACTGCCGATATTTTTGCCTTGCATGCCGTGACGGGCCAGGATGGAGAGACGGAGGGCATGCCCAGCGTGATCCAGGAAGCGATGGCCTGTGGTGCCGCCATTCTCTCGTCCCGGCATGCCGGCATTCCGGATGTGGTGGAGCACGGACGATCCGGTTATCTGGTGGCTGAGCGCGACCTCGCAGGCACTGTTGAAGCCCTGGATGCCCTGCTTTCAGATCCAGTCGGCACCCGCTGCATGGGGGAGCATGCACGGGTTGTTGCAGAGGCTGAGCTTGATTTCCGCAACCTCTATCAACGGGTCGAGGAGGTGATGGCGCAAGCTGTTGCCTCTGATGGCCGGATACAGACTTTCTGACTCATCAACGAAGACGGCAATGGCGGACATCTGTGCTTTGACGACCGTTCGCAATGATCCGCTTTTTCTGGCGAAGTGGATTGCCCATTACGGCTCGGCTTTTGGGCGAAAGCAGCTGTTTGTGGTGCTGGATGGGCATGATCAGCAGCTTCCGCCTGATGCTGGAGACATCAATGTGTTGCGGCTCCCCTTCAAGCCGCTGCCCCGGGTTCCGGCGATGCGTCGACGGGCGCGAGTGATGTCCAGCATTGCAGCTGGTCTTTATCATTATTTTGACATCTGTATTGCTACGGATGTGGATGAGTATCTGGTGGTTGATCCCAATACGGGCTTGAATCTCCATCAGTATCTATCGCAGCTGCCCCGCCGCTGGCCTGCTGTTTCAGGGCTTGGCCTGGATGTCGGCCAGCATCTGGATCAGGAGGGCCCCCTGGATCCGGGTCGTCTTTTTCTGCAGCAACGCAGCTATGCCCATGTGTCTTCTCGCTATACCAAGCCAGTGGTCACCACGAGACCATTGATCTGGGGATCAGGCATGCATCGCGTCAAGCGGCACAACTACCGAATTGACCCCAATCTTTATCTCTTTCATTGCGGCATGATTGATTTGGGCCGATCCGGCGAGAAAACCGGCGACCGTGATCGTCTGCGTACAGGCTGGGGCGGTCACCTCGATAGGCGTGCACGCCTGTTTGACATCATCACCAATGCCTCGCCCCTGGATGGAGATGCCTACCTGCCGAGGGCGCGCTTTCGCCAATCCTGGATTCGCAAGTTCTACGCGCTCAACAAGCCGGCCATGATTCCTGGTGATCCGGTGATTCGCATTCCTCAACGCTTTCGAGATTCGCTATGAGAGCCACGCCGCCATCCTTTGAGGAGCCGGGGGGGGGCTGGGGGATCAGCCCGGTTCGGCCCTGCTAGATTCCGGCAATTGTGAGCCCGCGGAACAGATGCAACCGTCCTGTGGCGTTCTTTATATTGCGGCTGGCGAGGCCTATGCCGCGGCGGCTAATCAGTCGGCGCGGTCGGTGAAGGCGTTGTTGCCTAATCTGCAGGTTGATATCTTTACCGATTCCCCGGATGTGCTGGAAGCAGGATTGTTCGACAGGGTCGAGATCATTGACTCGCCCCATCGCCGCTCCAAGGTAGATTATTTGCCCCGTACCAGATTTGAGCGTACGCTTTATCTCGATACGGACACAAGGGTTGTTGAAGATATCACGGATCTGTTTGAGCTGCTGGAGCGTTTTGATATCGCCATGGCCCACGCCCACGCGCGTAACCGGCGTACCCATGTGGAGCAATGGCAGATTGCTCTGCCGCAGTCGTTTCCACAGCTGAATGGGGGTGTAATCCTCTATCGCAGCAATGAGCGTACGCTGGAGTTTCTCCAGTCATGGAGCAGTGCTTATCATGAGGCTGGCTTCAGCAAGGATCAGACAACCCTTCGTGAATTGATGTGGAGCAGTGATCTCAGGCTGTATGTGCTGCCGCCTGAGTATAATGTGCGATACGAAAAATATGTGCGAATCTGGAGCCAGAGTGAGGCCACACCCAAGATCCTCCACTACCGCCGCTTTCATGATCAGGTGGGAGCGGCTGAGCGGGCTTCGCTGCTTGCTGGGGCTGGCCGGCTGCTGCGCCGACTGAAGGGTGGTCTGGCCACGGTGAAGGCGACCACCGGACGGGCCCATGCGGGCAAGGTGTTCGGCGTTGGTTTTCACAAGACCGGCACCAGCAGCCTGGCCCGAGCACTGAAGACCCTTGGCTATCGCACCATTCATGGCGATTCTTCGGCCAGTTGGCATGGAGGAGATGAGGGCCGCGGCCTCATCGAGCTGATCGAAGCTGGAAACTATCAGCTGCCAACTCTGGATTTGTTTGACGCTTTCTGCGACAATCCTTATTTCAGTATCTGGCGTCAACTGGCCTCATCGTTCCCCGACGCCCGCTTTGTGCTCACGGTTCGTGATGAACAGCAGTGGCTGAAGAGTTGCCTGCGCTATTACAAGGAACGGCGGGTTCGACCGATGCGAGCATGGATGTTTGGGGAGCATGCCGATCCCACCAGCAGCCCCGAAGCACAGGCCGCCTGGCTGAAAGCCTATCGTGCCCACAATGAAGCTGTCTTGGATTATTTTCAGGGAAAGCCGAACTTTCTGGTCATGGATATCTTTTCTGGCGACGGCTGGTGCCAGCTCTGTGATTTTCTGCAGCAGCCTGTTCCGCGCCGCAGCTTTCCGCACACCAACAAAACCCAGATTTCCAAGTGAGTGCCGTCATGGATGCCGTTATTTCCTTTCCGAAGTCGGGCCGCACCTGGTTGCGGGTGATGCTCGATCAGTACGGTCTGCCGCTTGAGTGGACCCATGCGGGCGCCGGCCATGGCAACGGCAGGCCGATCAGCAAGCTCGACACATCCACGGCTCGAAAATATGGGCGTATTCTCTTCCTCCATCGTGACCCTCGGGATACGGCTGTATCCGGTTACTACCAGAAGTTGTATCGCAGAGATGGCTACTCAGGCACCATCTCCGAGTTCCTGCGCGATCCCTGCCATGGACTCGAAAAGATTATCCTCTACAACCGGATGTGGTTGGAGCTTGCCAGCAGGCGCCCCCAGATGATGGTGGTGAGCTACGAGAATCTGCGTGTCGATACGGAGGCCGAGCTGGCTGAGATCATTGCCTTCTTTGGCGCGGAGGTGGATCGTGGCCGTATTCATCAGGTGGTGGCTGACAGTACGTTCGAGCGCATGCAGCAGAAGGAGAAGGCTGGTGAGTACGCCAGTGTCTACGGCAAGATTCTCTCCCCAGCCGATCCAGGCCAGCCTGACAGCTACAAGGTCCGCAAGGGCGTTGTAGGCGGGTATGTGGATGAGCTCTCCAGTGATGATGTCACCTATTGCGATCAGCTTGTCGAACGCCTGAATGGTGTGGTGGGAGCCAACGGCTGATGCTCCCTGTGGCGAACGCCATTGGGGTGATGCCTGCCACCCCTGATCTGGCTGGAGGCGGGCCATGATCATCAGTGATCGTCATCGTTTCATCCTGGTGAAAACCCGCAAGACGGCGGGCAGCTCGGTGGAACTGGCGCTCTCCCCCCATCTCGGGCCCGGCGATCTGGCCACTCCCCTGAGGCCGGAGGAGGAGGAGATGCGCACGATTGCACCTGGCGTTCGTATCGCCAGGCCCCTGTTTCTCAGCCGCTATGGCTATCCCTGGCGGATCAAGACCCATTCCCCGCTCTGGCATGCCCACGACTACCTCGGCCGCCGGCATCGCAGCTACCGGGTGATCAGCCTCTGCCGTAACCCCTGGGACAAGACTGTGTCCCACTTCTTCTGGAGCTGCCGCGAGCAGGGCGTGAAGAGCCTGGCGTTTGACCAGCAACGGCGGTTGTTCCGCGAGTATGTGCGGCGCAAGGGGCCCCGCCGTTGGCCCAGCCGCATGGTGGGCCGCATCCCCGCCAAGGCCCTGGATGGCAATTACAGCCTCTACCAACTGCAGGGCCGGCCCCGGGTGGATTTTGTGCTGCGGTTTGAATATCTCGCTGACGATCTGCGGGCCCTGGGCCACTGGCTTGGACTCAGTCCGTTGCCGAGCCTGGAGGGATTGGCGGCCAAGACCGGCGTGCGTCCCCAGGCCAGGCGCCATTGGAGTGAGTTCTATGACGCCAGCACCCGCCAGCTGGTGGCGACGTGGAGCCGGGGAGAAATCGATCTCTATGGTTACGACTTTCTCGGGGAGCAGCCTGTGCGCGGCGGTTTACTGCGAGGAGGTCTGCTCTGAGCCCCCTGCCCTGACCCTCTGCTGCTCTCACGCTCCTGATGTTGCAGGCCCCCGCCCGCTGGTACCGACCCCGGCCCAGCCTGCGTTGCCGCGTTCTGCAGGGCGCCGGCCTGCTCTATGCCCTGGCGGTGGCCTGGGCGCGCCGGCGCGGGGCCGGGCTGCGGCTGCCGGCACCGGTGGTGTCGGTGGGCAACCTCACCCTGGGCGGGACGGGCAAGACGCCGCTGGTGATCGCCCTGGCCCGGGAGCTGCAGCAGCGCGGCCACCGGGTGGCGGTGTTGTTGCGGGGGTACGGCGGCTCCTCCCGCACCTCCTGCCGGGTGCTGGAGAGCCACGATGCCGCCACCGTGGGCGACGAGGCCCTGGAGTATCGCCAGCAGCTGCCCGATGCCCAGGTGTGGGTGGGGCGGGACCGGCTGGCCTCCGGCCGGGCCGCCATCGCCGCCGGTGCCGACCTGCTGCTGCTGGATGACGGCCTGCAGCACTGGCGCCTGGCCCGCGACCTGGACATCACCGTGCTGGACCGGCTCCATGGTCTGGGCAATGGCCTGGTGTTTCCGGCGGGTCCGCTGCGGGAGCCCGCCCGCCAGCTGGGGCGCGCCGATCTGCTGGTGCTCACCGGCAGCGGTCCCGTGGCCGCAGCGGCCCTGCCCTGGCCGGCCGCCAAGCCCCGCTTCCTGCTCAGCAGCTGGATCGCCCCTCCCGCCGCCCTCGCCGGCCGGCCCCTGCTGGCCTTCTGCGGGATCGGCCTGCCGGCCAAGTTCTTTGCGGCCCTGGAGCAGGCCGGCCTGCGGGTGCTGGAGCGACGGAGCTTTCCCGACCACTATTCCTATGCTCGCCAGGATCTCCACCGCCTGCAGCAGCGTGCCTCGACGCTCCAAGCCACCTTGGTGACCACCGTCAAGGACTGGCAGCGGCTGCCGGCGGGCTGGCAGGAGCGGGTGGTGCCGCTGCCGCTGGTGCTCGATCCCGAGGTGGTGGCCGCCATCACCGATGCGGTGCAGCAACGGCTCGCTGCCCGGCCCGGGGGGGAAGCGGCCCATGGCTGAGGCCGGCTCGATGGCCCCCCGCATCCTGGTGGTGGCTGGGGAGGCCTCCGGGGATCTGCACGGCGGTCACCTGCTGCAGGCCCTGCGGCGCCGCTGCCCCGCCGTGCGCCTGGTGGGCGTGGGTGGGGGCCAGATGCGGGCGGCGGGGCTGGAGCTGCTGGCGGATGTGAATCAGCTCTCGGCCGCCGGCCTGGTGGAAATCGTGGGTAGCATCCCGCGCCACTGGCGGGTGATGCGAACGCTCAAGCGGCAGATGGATCGGCACCGCCCCGATGCGGTGGTGCTGGTGGACTACCCCGGCTTCAATCAGTTCGTGGCGCGGGAAGCCCATCGCCGGGGCATCCCCGTGCTGTTCTACATCGCCCCCCAGGTGTGGGCCTGGGGTCAGGGACGGGCCCGGCGCATGGCCGGCTTCATCGATCGGCTGGCGGTGATCTTTCCCTTCGAGGAGGCGATCTTCAATGCCCACGGCCGCCCCTTTGCCCGCTACGTGGGCCATCCGCTGCTGGATGGCCTGCGGGTGAGCGCGGCACCCGCGGACACCCGCCGCCGCCATGGCTTGTCCCTGGAGCAGCCACTGCTGGCGCTGATGCCGGGCAGCCGCCGCAGCGAGGTGCGTCTGCTGCTGCCCGATCTGCTGCGGGCTGCCGCCCTGCTCAAGGCCGATGGCTGGCAGGTGGCCCTGCTGCAGGCCCCCACCGTGGACCGGGCCTTCCTGGAGCAGGTGGCGGGCGGGCCCCTGCCCGTGCCCCTGATCGCCGGTGACACCTACAACCTGCTGGCGGCCGCCGATGCCGGCCTGATCGCCTCCGGCACCGCCACCCTCGAGGCCGCGCTGCTGGGCTGTCCGCCGGTGATCGTGTACCGCTTCTCCCGGTTCACCTACCTGCTGGCCAGGCTGGTGATCGGCCGGCGCACCATGGGCCTGCCCAATGTGGTGCTGGGCCGGCGGCAGTTTCCGGAGCTGGTGCAGCGGGATCTGGGCCCGCAGGCCCTGGTGCGGGCCGTGCGCGGCCTGCAGGCCAGCCCCCCCCAGGTGGAAGCGGCGGTGACCGAGCTGCGATCGAAGATGGGGCCCGCCGGTGCCTCGGAGCGGGCGGTGGACCTGTTGCTGGAGCTGCTGCCATGACCCGCTCGCCCCATCGCCGCTTCCTGGCCTACGGCCGCCGCTACCTCTGGCCGCTGTTCAGCCTGGCACTGCTGTTCAACGTCGTGTACGGGGCCTCAACGGGCCTGGTGCCGCTGGTGATCCGCTCCCTGTTCGACGACATCCTGCCGACCAACGATCGCAGCCGCCTCTACCTGGCCCCCCTGGTGATCCTGGGGGTGATCGGCCTGCGGGCCGTGTCCCAGTTTCTGGGTGGCTACCTCACGGAATCGGTGGGGCAGCGGATCACCGCCGACCTGCGGGCCGACCTGGCCGGCAAGGTGCTGGAGCTTCCCCAGTCCTATGTGGACCGCCACCCCTCCACGGTGCTGGTGTCGCGCGTGCTCACCGACGTGAACCTGGTGAAGAGCGGCCTGGTGGATGGCCTCTCCCACCTCGTGCGCGATGGACTCACCCTGCTGGCGCTGGTGGTGGTGGCCTTCTACCAGGACTGGCTGCTGGCGCTGATTGCCTTCATCCTCTTCCCCCTGGGCGTGTGGCCGGTGCTGAACTCCTCCAGGAAGGTGCGCCGGCACTCGCGCAAGGGGCAGACCCGCCTGGCCCAGCTGGCCGCCTACCTGCAGGAGGCGCTGGTGGGCTCGCGGGTGGTGAAGATCTTCGGCATGCAGGCCTACGAGCTGGAACGCTTCCAGACCGAAAACCGCTCGGTGCTCCACTCAGCCCTGCGCACCACCCGGGCCAAGCTGGTGAACCAGCCGCTGATGGAGCTGATCGGCGCCCTGGGCTTCAGTGCCGTGCTGATCTACGGCGGCGAGGCGGTGATCGATGGCAGCCGCACCGCCGGCAGCTTCTTCGCCTTCCTCACCTCGCTGTATCTCTGCTACGCCCCGTTCAAGGGGCTGGCCAAGGCCAATGCCACCCTGCAGCAGGGTCTCTCGGCGGCCGAGGAGCTGTTTGCCATTCTCGACACGCCGGCCGATCCGGTGGATCCTCCCCAGCCCATCCCGCTGGCCGGCTTCCAGCGGGGGCTGGAGGCCAGGGGCGTGTGTTTCGCCTATGGCGACGACCCGGTGATCGACCAGCTGGATCTGGAGGTGCCCTGCGGCCGCACCGTGGCCCTGGTGGGTCCCAGCGGCGGCGGCAAGAGCACGATCATCGATCTCTTCTGCCGCTTCTACGAACCCCAGGCCGGCTCCATCACCCTCGACGGCGTTGATCTGCGCCAGCTGGCCCTGGCCGATCTGCGCAGCCTGATCTCCGTGGTGGATCAGAACACCGTGCTGTTCAACGACACGGTGGCCAGCAACATCGCCTATGGCCACGCCAGCGCCAGCCCCGAGGCAATCGAGGCCGCCGCCCGGGCCGCCAACGCCCACAGCTTCATCAGCGAGCTGCCTGAGGGCTACGCCACCCTGATCGGCGAGAACGGCACCCTGCTCTCGGGCGGTCAGCGTCAGCGGATCGCGATTGCCCGTGCCCTGATCAAGAACGCCCCGCTCCTGTTCCTCGATGAGGCCACCTCGGCGCTCGACTCGGCCTCCGAGCAGGTGGTGCAGGAGGCGCTGGATCGCTTGATGCAGAACCGCACCACCCTGGTGGTGGCCCACCGTCTCTCCACCGTGGTGAATGCCGATCGCATCTGTGTGATCGAGTGCGGGCGGGTGGTGGAGTCCGGCCGTCACGGCGAGCTGCTGGCCCGCGGTGGCCGCTATGCCTCCCTATTTTCAACTCAATTCGCCAGCGCCCAGCCGGCACCCGCGGTATGACCCCCAGCCCCGTACCAGCCACAGCCAGCCCAGCAGCCAGCAGCCCCCGGTTCGCGCGTGACGACTGGGCCAGCGCCTTCCGCAACGTGGGCGTGGAGCTCAGTGATGTGCCTCTGGAGGCAGCCCGGGGCACGATCCCCGCCGAGTTGCGCGGCACGCTCTACCGCAACGGGCCGGGCCGGCTGGAGCGCGGCGGCCAGTGGGTGCACCACCCCTTCGACGGCGACGGCATGATCACCGCCCTGCGCTTCGAGGGCGGCGGGGCGGCGCTGCGCAACCGCTTCGTGCGCACCGAGGGCTGGCAGGCCGAGGAGCAGGCCGGCACGTTCGTGTATCGCGGCGTGTTCGGCACCCAGAAGCCCGGCGGGGTGCTGGCCAACGCCTTCGACCTGCGGCTCAAGAACATCGCCAACACCCATGTGGTGCGGCTAGGTGATCAGCTGCTGGCCCTGTGGGAGGCGGCCGAGCCCCACGCCCTCGATCCCGACACGCTGGAGACCCGCGGTCTCTCGCGCCTCGATGGCCTGCTCAAGGCCGGTGAGGCCTTCAGCGCCCACCCCCGCTTCGATCCCGGCCACCATGGCAGCCCGCGGATGGTGACCTTCGGCGTCAAGGCCGGCCCCACCAGCACCATCCGGCTGATGGAGTTCGCCACGCAGGACGAGCCGGCTGCCGGCGTGAAGGCCGGCCAGCTGCTGGCCGAGCGCCGCGACAGCTTCAAGGGCTTCGCCTTCCTGCACGACTTCGCCATCACCCCTCACTGGGCGGTGTTTCTGCAGAACGCCGTGGCCTTCAACCCCCTGCCCTTCGTGCTGGGGCAGAAGGGGGCGGCCCAGTGCCTGGCCAGCAAGCCCGGGCAGGCCGGCGCCTTCTGGCTGATCCCCCGCCCCGGCGCCGGCCGTTCCGGCCCAGACGGCGCGCTGGCGGCGCCGATTCAGGTGCCGGCGCCTGAGGGCTTCGTGTTCCACCACCTCAACGCCTTCGAGACCGCAGGCCCTGGGGGGGAAGGCCGGGAGCTGGTGATCGACTCGATCGTGTACGCCGACTTCCCCTCGATCGGCCCGGGCACCGACTTCCGAGCGGTCGATTTCGACAGCATTCCCGAAGGCCAGCTGATGCGCTGCCGCATCGACCTGGAGCGCGCCCGCAGCGAGCCCGAGCAGGCTGTGCGCCAGGAGTGGCTGGAGCAGCGCTGCTGTGAGTTCGCCTGCGTGAATCCGGCCCGCCAGGGGCTCGACGCCCGCTACGCCTGGATGGCGGTGGCCGAGCGCGAGCGCGGCAACGACCCCCTGCAGGCGATCGAGAAGCTGGATCTGGCCACGGGTGAGTGCCTGGTGTGGAGCGCCGCGCCGCGGGGCTTCGTGAGCGAGCCGCTGATGGTGCCCGATCCCACGGTCGCAGCCAATGATCCCGCCTCTGAGGATCGGGGCTGGGTGTTGTGCCTGGTGTGGAACGGTGCCCGTTGCGCCAGCGACCTGGTGATCCTCAACGCCGCCGACATGCGCGAACAGGCGGTGCTGGAGCTTCCCCTGGCCATTCCCCACGGGCTGCATGGCAGCTGGGTGCCGGTGGGGGCTTGATCGGAACAGCCGTTCCAGCTCGCTATCCAGGCAACGTCTACAGCCCGTTGAACGCCATTGCAGCGTGGATGGTGTGTATCAATTCGAAGATGAAGATATGGTTCACGGAAAGCCGGCTTGGCGCCTGGGGGGGTTCACGGAACCTTCTAAGCAAGAGTTAGCCAGAGCAGGCGGATGCGCGGAAGTCAGGAGCGTGGCTACAATGTGAGCACGTCTGGAGGCCGTGGTCGTGGTTCGAGCGAAACTGGTCAAAATCGGCAACTCGAGGGGGATCCGTCTCGCCAAGCCGCTGCTTGAGGTTGCGGGGCTGGCTGACGAAGTCGAGATTGAGGCGGCTCCAGGGGTGCTAACCATCAGGCCATCGGCTCAACCGAGGGCGGGCTGGGCAGAGGCGGCATCGTCCTTCCAGTCGGAGGGACTTCTCGATGAGATGAGCTCCACACGGTTTGATGATGAGGAGTGGTCCTGGTGACTGAGGAACACGTCTCAAGAGGCGATATTTTCCTTGTCGCGTTGAATCCTACTCGCGGATCTGAAATCAGAAAGACAAGGCCTTGTGTCATAGTGTCGCCGGACGAGCTGAATTTTCACCTACGCACTTTCATCGTTGCGCCACTCACAACTGGCGGTCATCCATATCCTTTTCGTGTGCGTTGCGCGTTTGATGGTAAGAACGGTCACGTTGTGGCCGATCAGCTGAGGACTGTAGATAGAGAACGTCTAGTCAAGCAATTGGGGAGACTGTCGGAGACGACGCTCAATGAGCTGCTGGGTGTTCTTCAGTCGATGTTCGCTGTGTAGAGGCCTCGCTAGCACAGCCATGCACCTGACCCGCCCCCCTTCAGTTTTCCGCAGCCCAGCGAGATTCCGAACCAGCAGCTTTCTGCGGGCAGGTGACGACAAGCGTTCCCATCGCTTGCGATAACCCTGCTCTTGGGCTCGTGATGTGCTGCGGCAGGAGCGGCTGCCACCACGGAATTCAGGGGTGGGAGAGTGAAGAACTGGGCCATTGTGAAAGCGTCGACCACGTCCCGCGAATCATCCACGCCGCTGTGCTGATTCCGCTCCCAGCAACTCCCGCAGCTGCGGCGCCAGCTGGGCAAAGGCCTGGCCCCGGTGGCCGATGCGGCCCTTGAGCTGCTTGTCCATCTCGGCGTAGCTGAGGCCGGTCTCGGGCACGAAGAACACCGGGTCGTAGCCGAAGCCGCCGGAGCCGCGGCCCTCCGCCAGGATCAGGCCCGGGCACACGCCCTCCACCTCCAGGCGAATCGTGCCGCTGGGATCGGCCACCGCCAGCGCGGCGGTGAACCGGGCTGAGCGGTCGCCAGCACCTGCCAGCTCCCGCAGCAGCCGGGCGATGCGGGCCTCGTCGCTGGCTGCGTAGCGGGCCGAATGCACGCCGGGGGCGCCGCCGAGGGCCGTCACGCTCAGGCCGGAGTCGTCGGCCAGGGCCCAGCAGCCGGTGGCGCGGGCCGCGGCTGAGGCCTTGAGCCGGGCGTTCTCGGCGAAGGTGTCGCCCGTTTCCGCTACCTCCAGGCCCTCGGGCTGGGGGCGGATCTCCAGCTGCAGCTCTGCCAGCAGATGGCTGAACTCCCGCACCTTGCCCGGATTGCCGCTGGCGATCACCAGCACTGGTCGATCTCCTGAGAAACCGGTGGTCACGGCGCTCAGCCCTCCTGGGCGTAGGCGCGGGCCCAGGCCAGCACCGCGGTCACCCGCTCCGCCGTGGGGGCCTCGCAGTAGAGGCGCAGCAGCGGTTCGGTGCCGGAGAAGCGCAGCATCAGCCAGTGGCTGGGGCCCAGCCGCAGCTTCACGCCATCGGTGCTGATCACCTCCTGCACCGGGCTGCCGGCCACCTCGGCCGGGGGCGCCTGGGCCAGGCGGGCCTCCAGGTTGCGGCGGGCGGCCATGTCCGGCAGGCGCAGGTCGAGCCGGTCGTAGCTGGCGGCGCCGCCGTGGGCCTGCTGCAGGGCATCGAGCCGCTCGCCCAGGGGCACGCCCCCCTCCACCAGGGCCTCGATCAGCAGCAGGGCGGCAAAGGGGGCATCGCGCTCGGGCAGGTGCATGCCGAAGCCCACCCCACCCGATTCCTCGCCGCCCACCAACACCTCGCCGGCCAGCATCTCGGCGGCGATGTACTTGAAGCCCACGGGCTTCTCCAGCACGGTGCGCCCCAGACCCTCGGCCACCAGCTGCATCAGGTCGGAGCCGCTCACCGTTTTCACCACGGTGCCGGGCAGTTGGCGGGCCCGGGCCAGGTGGTCGATGAACAGGGGCATCAGCAGCTGGGTGCTGCAGAAGCGGCCGCGCTCGTCGATGGCGGCGATGCGGTCGCCGTCGCCGTCGAACACGATGCCCATCGCCGGCCGCCCGGCGGCGGTGCTCGCCTGCACGGCGGCGATCAGCTCGCCGAGGTAAGGGGCCAGGGGCTCCGGGGGGTTGCCGCCAAACAGCGGATCTCGGTTGGCGCGGATTTCCTGGATCGCGCCGCTGGTGGTGGCCTGGTCCCCCAGCAGGGCCGGCAGCACCCCGGCGGCCGAGCCGTGCATCGGGTCCACGACCACCCGCAGGCCCAGGCGCTGCAGGCCCTCGGCCAGGGCGGCCGTGTCCACCTTGGCCCTCAGACCACTCACGTAGGCGCCGAGGGCGTCAAAGCGGGGTTCTCCCGCCGCCGGCGGCGGGATCGGCACGTTGATGCCCCCTGCCGCCAGGCGCGTTTCTACCCGTGAAGTGAAGTCGCCCTCCACCGAGCCGCCGAAGGGGCCCTTGATCTTCAGGCCGAGCCATTCCGGCGGGTTGTGGCTGGCGGTGATCACCAGCGCCCCCAGGGCGCCGCGCTCCACCACCGCCCAGCTGGAGGCAGGCGTGGGGGTGGCCGAGTCGGCGAGCAGGGGTTCGAGATCCACGCCGCGCACGGCGCTGCAGATCGCCTCGGCCAGTTCCGGCGCCAGGAAGCGGCGGTCGTAGCCGATCACCACCTCGCGGCTGCTCAGGCCCTCCGGGGCGGAGTAGGCCAGTTCCGCGGCGGCGGCGGCGGCCACCGGCAGCAGCCGCTCCACGGTGATGTCCACACCCAGCAGGCCCCGCCAGCCGTCGGTGCCGAAGGCGATCGGAGCGGCCTCCAGGGGCAGGGGGGCAGAGGCCATCGGCGGGTGGCGGGCAGGCGGCGCCCCATTCAACTGCGTGTCGGGTTCGAAGTGCCGGCCGCTGGTGCGCTGGCCCACCGCCAGCCGGCCCGCTGGCTCGGCAGGATCGCTCGGCAATCGCCGCTTGCCATGGCACCACTCCCTGCCGAGCCCGGACCCGCACCCGCTCCCGCCACGGCAGGGGCCCCCGCCAGCTGCAGCGCTCCACCGGCCTGGCCGGCGCCCTGGTGATCGGCCTGGGTTCGATCCTGGGCACGGGGGTGTTCGTGAGCCTGGCGCTGGCGGCGGCGCCGGCGGGGGAGGCCCTGCCCCTGGCCATCCTGCTGGCAGCCCTGCTGGCGGGGGCCAATGGTCTCTCGGCCGCCCAGCTGGCGGCTGCCATGCCGGTGAGTGGCGGCAGTTACGAATACGCCTACCGCCTGCTTTCGCCCCTGGCGGGGTTTGCGGCGGGCTGGTTGTTCCTCTGCGCCAAGACCGCCTCCGCCGCGGCCGCAGCCCTGGGCCTGGCCGCCTACCTGGGGGCGTTGCTGGGGGTGGACGGCGCGGCCCTGCGCTGGTGGCCGCCCCTGCTGGTGGCGCTGATCACCGCCGCGGCCCTGGCCGGCCTGCGCCGCAGCCAGTGGCTCAACAGCCTGCTGGTGGCCGGTGCCCTGCTCAGCCTGGTGCTGTTCGTGCTGGGCGCCTTCAGCCTGCCGGCCCTGCCCGCCGCAGGCGCGCTGCCGCCCACCGGCCCCGCCGCCCTGGCCCAGGCCACGGCCCTGCTGTTCGTGGCCTACACCGGCTACGGCCGCATCGCCACCATGGGCGAGGAGGTGCTGCGCCCTGAGCGCACCATCCCGCGGGCCGTGCTGCTCACCCTGGCCGTGGTGCTGCTGGTGTATCTGGCGGTGGCGGCAGGGGCGCTGCGGCTGGTGGGCCCGGCCGGCCTGGCGGCCAGCCTGGGGCGAGCCGGAGCGCCCACGCCGCCCCTGGCCCGCCTGCTGCTCGACGCGGGCTGGAGCTGGGGCAGCCGGGTGGTGGCCCTCGGCGCCGTGCTGGCGCTGGCGGGGGTGCTGCTCAACCTGGTGCTCGGCCTCTCGCGGGTGTGGCTGGCGATGGGCCGTCGCGGCGACATGCCCTCCGGCCTGGCCGCCCTCAACGCGGCCGGCACCAGCCCCCAGGTGGCGGTGCTGCTGAGCGGTGTGCTGATCGCCCTGCTCAGCCTGGGCGGCCGGCTGGAGCTCACCTGGGGCTTCAGCGCCTTCACGGTGCTGGGCTATTACGCCATCACCAACCTCTGCGTGCTGCGCCTGACGCCCCACCAGCGGAGCTTCCCCCGGGACCTGGCCTGGCTGGGCCTGCTCGGCTGCCTGGGCCTGGCCTTCCAGGTGCCGCCCGCCGCCTGGCGGTCCGGCCTGCTGGTGTTGGCGGTGGGTGTGCTCTGGCGCTGGGGTTACCGCTGGCTGCGGCCCAGCGCGCCCTGATCGGGATCCACCGGCAGCCCGCGCACGGCCAGGGCCGCCCGCCGCGCCAGCAGCAGCAGGGGGTAGAGCCGCTGGGCCCGCTGCGGCCCGGCCAGCAGCGGCGCCAGCAGGCGCAGCAGGGCGGCACTGGGCGCCATCCGGGCGCAGAGCCACTGGATGGCGTCGGCGCCATGCAGCACCCGCTCGCCATCGAGCAGCATCGCCCCATCCCGCAGGTGGTACCCCCGGGCGGCCAGGCTGGCGCGCAGGGCCTGGTCGGCGCGGCCGTCGCGGATCTCCAGGCCGGGAATGCCGCTGCGCAGCTCGCTGAGCTCGGCGAAGTGGCGGCAGAACACACAGCCGCCATCGAACACCAGCACTGGCGACGCCGGCGATGGCTGGGGTGAGGCCTGGCGGGGTGTGGCGGTCACAGCCCCATTCTGGTGGCGCTGCGCGTGTTGCCGGGGACGGCGGTTCAGCCCAGGGCGCGGCCCTTCCAGGTCCAGCCGCGGCCGCTGAGGGTGCGCCACACGGAGGTGGGCGCCAGGGCCCCCACCACCAGGCCGCCCGCCCCCATCAGCCACCAGTGCCGCAGGGGCAGGGCAAAGGCCTGGCGGGTCCATAGCCGCAGGGCCAGCTGCAGGCCGATCCCCAGCAGGGCCAGGGCAAGGGCCGCCTGCAGGGGTGCCTGCAGCCCCGTTGGCTCGCCCAGCAGGGCCAGGCTGATCGCCGCCGCCGGCGCCAGCAGCCAGGGCCCGCTGAACAGCAGCACCACCACCGCCGCGGCCCCGAGGGCTTTCACCAGGCTGCGGTCCAGCCCCAGGAACCAGTTCTTGCTCCAGCCCTCCCACAGCGCCGCGAAGTCGGCATACATGCGCAGGTCGGCCGCGTCCAGGCCGAGCAGGTAGCGCAGGCGGTAGCCGCTCCCCTTGATGCGCCGCGCCAGGGCCAGATCCTCCACCACCTCCCCCGCCAGGGCCCGGTGGCCGCCGATCGCCGCGTAGGCCGTGCGGCGGAAGAGCATGAACGGCCCGGCCGCGAAGGCCGTGGGATCCGCCGGGTCGTTGGCAGCGTTGATCGGAAAGCCCAGGCAGAGCAGGCTGGCCATGATCGGCTGCACCATCCATTCCGCCAGGCAGCCGCAGGTGAGCCTGGGGGCCAGGCTGAGCAGATCCGCCCCCTCGTCCACCGCCTGGCCCAGGGCACGTTGCAGCGTGGCGGGCTGCAGGCGCACGTCGGCGTCCACGAACAGCACCCAGTCGCTCTGCACCTGGTCCATCGCCCGGCTGCAGGCCCAGTTCTTGCCCACCCAGCGTTCCCCCTCCGGCCGGGGCCCCGCCTCCAGCAGCGAGAACCGCCCGGCGTTGGCGCCGCTGGCCGCGGCGCTGGCCCTGGCGATGGCGGCCGTGGCATCGCTGCTGCCGTCATCCACGAGCAGCACCTGCCACTGGGGGCAGGGCGGCGCGCTGGCCAGCAGGCTGGCGATGCAGGCGGCGATGTTGGCCTCCTCGTTGTAGGCCGGCACCACCACCGTGAGTGAACCCTCTGGCAGGGGCTGGGCCGCGTCCCGCAGCCGGGGTGCCTGGCGGATCACCAGCACCAGCCCCCCCAGCAGGATCGCCAGCCCCAGGCAGGCCGCCGCCGCCAGCCCAGCCAGGCACCAGGCCAGCAGGCTCCAGAGCGGCAGGGTCCAGGGCGGCAGGGTCCAGAGCGGCGAGGGCCCAGGGGTGAGGGCCGGGGAACAGGGAATCAACCGGTGCCGGCGGGTGGGTTCCGAGCCTGGCAGGGGGAGCCGGTCTCTAGCGTGCAGCGATGGCCCAGGAGGTGCTCACCGACCGGTTGCTGCGCAGCTGGCTGCGCTGCCGCCGCCGCGCCTGGCTCGACCGCCACGGGGAACCGGCCCGGCGCCAGTGGACCGCCCACCGCGCCCTGGCCCTCAGCGACCAGCTGGCCAGCTTCCAGAGCCTGCTGCCCCAGAAGCCCGGCCACGGCGAGGCGGCCTGCAGCCGCCGGCGCCCCGGGGGTGGTGGGCCTGCGGCTGCGGGGCCAGGGGCCGACCGGTCTGGCCCTGGAGGCCCACCCGGCCCTGCTGGAGCGGGTGGCAGGGCCGAGCGTGTGGGGGGAGCATGCCTACCGGCCGGTGCTGGGCCGCCAGGGGCGCAACCTCACCCGCGAGCATCGCCTGCTGCTGGCCCTGTGGGGACGGCTGCTGGGCGAGCACCAGCGGGCGCCCGTGCCCCAGGCCCTGGTGGTGGCTGGCGCGGGCCATGGCCTGCAGCGCGAGCGGCTCAAGCTCAGCGGTGGCCTGCAGGCCCAGCTGGACGAGGCGCTGCCCCGGCTGGCCGCGGATCTGGCCCGGGATGGGGCGCCGCCCCTGGTGGCCGACCGCAAGAAGTGCGTGCTCTGCAGCTGGCGCGGCCTCTGCGACCAGGAGGCCGCCCGCCAGGGCCATCTCAGCGAAGTGAGCGGCATCGGCGGCAAGCGCCGCGAGATGCTGCTGGCCGCGGGCATCGACAGCCTGCCCCAGCTGGCGGCCAGCGATCCCCACCAGCTCGCCGAGACCCTGGCGGTGCACGGCGACCAGCACCGCGACAGTGCCGCCGCCCTGGTGGCCCAGGCCCGGGTGCAGGCCAGTCGTCGGCCCGAGCGGCTGCCAGCCGAGGGGGCGCCGCGGCCGACCCGCTGCCCGAGCTGGCCGCGGCGCCGGGGGTGCTGCTCTACGACATCGAGTCGGATCCTGATGCCCGCGACGACTTCCTGCACGGCTTCGTGATCGTGCCCCGCCAGGCGGATGGCACCTGGCCGGCCCAGGCTGATCCCAGCTGGCGCTACCAGCCGCTGCTGGCCCTGCAGGAGCACGGCGAGGCCCGGCTCTGGCGGCGGCTGCAGGCCCTGCTGGCGCGCTATCCAGGCTGGCCGCTGCTGCACTACGGCGAGACGGAGGCCATCGCCCTGGTGCGCCTGGCCCAGCGCCAGGGTGCCCGGGAGGCCGAGCTGGAGCAGTTGCGGGGTCGGCTGGTGGACGTGCATGCCCGGTTGCGGCGCAGCTGGCGGCTGCCGGTGAACAGCTACGGGCTCAAGGCGGTGGCCAGCTGGCTCGGCTTCCGCTGGAGCCAGAGCGGCGTGGACGGGGCCCGCTGCCTGCTCTGGTGGCGCCAGTGGCGCCGCGACGGCGGCCCGGCCCGGCTGCAGCGGATCTTCAGCTACAACCGCGACGACAACCTGGCCACCTGGGCGGTGCTGGCCTGGTTGCTGCGCAGCTGATCAGTCACCGCCTCCGGCTCCCACCGGTGGCGCCGCGAACTGCTCCGGCAGCGACAGGCTCAGCAGTGCCGCACCCGTCTCCGTTGCCGCGCCAGCCTGCAGGCGGGGCGCATCCAGGCCGGCCCGGCGCACCATCGCCAGGCCGATGCGCTCGCCGTCGGCCAGCTCCAGCACCGAGGTGATCCGGCCCAGGCGACCCTCCGGGCTGTCTCCATCCAGGGCGGGCCTGACCAGCTCCTGGCCCGCTTCCGGTTCCGGCTCGCCACCACTCCGTTGCCAGTGCCAGCGGCGCAGCTGCTGCTTCACGCCGTCGTAGGTGGCCAGCTTGGCCAGGGTTTCCTGGCCCACGTAGCAGCCCTTGCTCAGCCCCACCCGCCCCGCCAGGCCCAGCTCGAAGGGGTTGTGGTCGTCGTTGAGTTCGGCGGGCGCCGCCGGCAGGCCCTGCTGGATCCGCCAGCGCTCCGCCTCGCCTGGCTCCAGGGGGCGGCGTTCCGCCAGCTCCGGCGGCAGGGGCTGACCCAGCGGCAGCACCACGCTGTTGCCCAGCATCCAGCCCTCACCGCCGCCGCAGGGCCGCCAGCTGCCGGGGGCGGCGCTCGCCAGCTGCTCCTGTCCGGCGCCGAGGGGCGTGATCCAGCGCACCGTCTGCAGGGGGCCGAGGCTGGCCCGGTCGGCGGGAAACAGCACCCGGTCGATCGCCTGGTGCACCGCGGCCGGATCGCCGCTGCCCACCAGCAGCCAGGCCCCGCCCCCATCCACCAGCACCTCCGCCAGGGCCCGCAGCCGGGCGGTGGCCGTGATGCAGCAGGTGGGGATCCAGCTGCCGGCCTGGGCGCCCTCGATGCTGGCGCTGGTCTGGCCGTGCAGCACCCGCAGGGCGTCGGGGCCTTCCAGCCGCATCAGGCCGGCGGGCTGCTCCAGGCGGCAGGCGCCGCTGGGAATCCAGGTCCAGGGAGCTTGGATGCTCATGGCTTCCCGGCCCCTGCCCCGTCCTGGGCGGTGGCGGCGATCTCCTCGAGCTGGAAGAGGCTGCGCAGCACCAGGCCGGCGGCGGTCATCGCCTCCAGGCCGCCCTCCTGGCGATCCACGATCGCCACCACCCGGTTCACCCGGTATCCGGCCTGGCGCAGCTGGGTCACGGCCTTCAGCGACGACCCGCCGGTGGTCACCACGTCCTCCAGCACCGTGATGGTGCTGCCGGCGGGGGGCAGGGGGCCCTCCAGCCAGGCGCCTGTGCCATGGCCCTTGGCCTCCTTGCGCACGATCAGGGCATCGAGGCGGCGCCCCGCCAGGGCCGCCTGCAGGGCCACCGCACTCACCAGGGGGTCGGCGCCGAGGGTGAGCCCGGCCACGGCCGCGGCGTCAGTCTCCACCTCGGCCAGCAGCTGCTCGCCCAGCAGGGCCAGCCCCTCGCCGCTGAGGCTCACCGGCTTGCAGTTCACGTAGTGGCTGCTGCTGCGGCCTGAGGCCAGGGTGAAGCTGCCGTGGCGGTAGGCCCGCTCCGCCAGCCGCTCCAGCAGCAGCTGGCGCCGGCCGGCGTCAGTGTCCGGCAGCTGGTGGCCGGATGGGGAGACCGGAGTGGTCACTGGTGCTGGCGCGTTGGATTGACTAGTTTGCGGCCTGTGCGGTGCCATCCCCCTGTGACCGCTTCGCCGGCTGTTTTCACCATGGCTGTTCCGCTCCGGTTGCTGCTGCCCGCCCTGGTCGCCCTGGCTGCTCCGTGGGCGCACCCGCCGGTTCTGGCCGGCCCCGCCGTCTGCACCACCACCCTCGAGGCCCCGCCGCGCCTTGCCGGAGCTGCAGGGCCGGCCGCACCGGTGGAGGTGACCCGTTGCGGCATCGTGCAGACCGTGCCCGAGCTGGTGCAGCGCCGCTTCTTCAGCTACTCGGCCCCCTTCGCCGAGGCGGTGAGCATCACCGGCCAGCTCACCTCCCTGTTCGGGATCGCCATGGGCGGCGGCGACGGCCGGCGCGTGATGGGCCTGGGCTTCCCCGACCAGACGATCATCTGGGACGCCACTGCCATCCAGAACACCACCCAGTTCCTGCTCCAGCAGCAGAGCGAGCCGATGCCCTGGCGCAGCGGCGATGTGTCCAGCGGCTTTTCCGGCAGTCTCGCTGGCGGCCAGGCCGGCGGCCAGGGCAGCAATTCAGGCTGGCAAAATGGTGGTGCCGTTCAGGCGCTGCCGGTGCAGAGCTTCCGCTGATCCAGCCCCGGCTCCCCCCGGGGGTCTAGCAATCTGGTGAATGCAGCGGACTCATAATCCGCCTTAGGCGAGTTCGATCCTCGCGACCCCCATCCCCAGATCCCTTTCGGCGCAAGGGTTTTTGCGAGGAAGCCCCCTCCGGCTCCTCCTCCGGCGCTTCCGTGGTTCAGGCGCCGATGAGGCACGGGAAGGCCCGTTTGGGGCCAAAGCAGGCACGCTTTAAGGCACGCCTGCATGGCTCCCCGGACCCCTGCCCGGAGGATCTCGCAGGGCTGCTGGGGCCTGGCGCCCCTCGATCCGGCCACCATCCGCCAGCTACACGCCACGATAGCCCGGCAGAAGGCCGGATCTTCTCCTGCTACGACACCGAGGAGCACGGCACCATCAGGGTGATCACCGACGCCCCGGGCTGATGGGAGCGCACGCTCAGCCCGGGTGACGGGCTGCAGCACCGCTGTCCTGCTGCAGGGCCCGATCGATCAACTCCAGGGCCAGTTCGTCGATGCTGCGGCCGGATGCCGAGCTGCGGCGGCGCAGGTCCTCCAGCACCTCAGGGTTGATCTGCAGCGCAAAACGACGGAGTAGGCGCGCCAGATCAGCAGGGGCCGCTTCAGGTCCCATGGCTATGCCTGCCAGCGGGCAGGGTAACGGGTGACCTTCGCATTGTGATGGGTTTTTCCTGCTTTCCAGGTTTGCATTGGGTTGTAGCGCAAGCGCAAAGAAGTGCGAACTCTTGTGGTGGCCATTTGTCTTCGGCCCGTTGCGTCTAGCGAGCCGCTGATAATCCTGTGTAATCCCCCTGCAGCTCCCATGGATGGGTTCAGTAGCCCGCGCTACCTCTGGCGATGATCAGAGGCCGCTGAAATACCTATTGCCAAAGCGACTGCGAAAGCCGCGGCGCATCACGATCACCCTTCCCCTTGTTGTTGCTGAACACCTGATGCAGCGCAACCTCAGGGAAGGTTGTTCACTCTCCACTCTCGCGGCTGTTCTGCAGGAGCGGGCGATCACCGCAGAGCACGGCCAGCAGGGATGTCATGGCTGATGGCCGCCCTGGTCGGCTGAGGCCAGGGCTGACGCACCTCGAGCACCGGGTGCTGGCGGATGCGGCTGAGGCCTTTGCGGCGATGGCGCCGATGGTCCCCTTGCTGCAGTTCCGCCCGTTGGTGGCTGAGCGGGAGTTCTATCAGGAGATCGGCCTGCTGCAGATCAACCGGCTGCGGCTGATGTCCTATGCGAGCGCGCCGGTTCAGTTGATCCTCGAACCCACAGCGAGCGTGCATCTGGCGGTGGGCTTCTCGGGGTGCCGGTTCGCCCGCACGCCGGAATGGGTCTTGGCCAATCGGGCGGGCTGCGGCTTGCTGCTGCCTTCTGGGCCGATTGACGTCAGTGGTGGGTCCAGCTCGGCCGTCGTGACCCTGCAGCCTGCAGATCTGGCCCGTGCGGTGGCGGCGATGGCCGGCAACGCTGACGCCCACGCGTCTTCGTCCGCGACTGCGGAGCAGTTCCGCCACTTCCAGGCCCGCGAACTCAGCGGCCTGCAGGCCCGGCAGCTGCATGCACTGATGCAGCACCTGGATGCCTGCCTCGGCTGCCATCCCGCCCTGCCGGCACGGCTGGGCCTGGATGACGTGCTGCTGCGGATGGTGGTGAGCTGGCTGCAGCCCCAGCTGCTGGAGGAAACCGCGGTCGACCGCGGGCGTATCCATGGACGGGCAGCAGGCAGCAGCTTTGACGAGCTGATCGACTACATCCGCGCCAATCTCGATGAGCCCCTGCGCCTGAGCGACCTGGAGGCCAGAAGCCACTACTCCAAACGCGCCCTGCAGTACGCCTTCCGCCAGCGGCTGGATTGCACGCCGCGCCAGTGGATCCGCGGGCAACGGCTGGAGCAGGCCCTGGCGCAGCTGGAGCAGGGCGGGCGGAGCTGCTCGATTCGGGCGATCGCCCTGGCCTGCGGCTACCGGCACATGGGGCTGTTCAGCAGCGACTTCAGGAAGCGCTTTGGCCTCACCCCCAGCGCCGCCAGGCGCGCCAGCGGCGGGGGGACCGTGCTGGTACAGGTGTGCGATATGGCGGTTAGTCGTGGGCAGCCCTCTCCCCCGCCCACAGCCCAAAGACCAGCTCCACCACAGCCATGGCGGCGTTGATCACCAGCACCACCCAGAGGGTGCGGCGTTCCACTGCAGACGCCTGGTTGGATCCACAGCCGCACTCTCGTGCTGCACCTTCCGGAAAAGACCCGTCCAACCGCAGTCAGGGCGTGTGCATTGGCTGCTGAGCGCAGATGAGTGCCGAGCGCTCTTGCTCGCTGCACGATGGTGCCTGGCGACTGGAGCGTGCCCGTGAGCTGGTTTGGCCTGGCTGAGCTGCTGATCCTGGGCCTGCTGGCCGATGGCCTGTTTCGCCGGTTGGGCGTGCCGGGGCTGATCGGGATGCTTGGCGTGGGCCTACTGCTGGGTCAATCGGGTCTGGGGCTGATCGACCCCAGGCTGCTGGCCCTCAGCGCTGATCTGCGCCAGATGGCGCTGGTGGTGATCCTGCTGCGGGTGGGCTTTGGGCTCAACCTCAAGACGCTGCAGCAGGTGGGCAAGCGCGTGCTGCTGCTGGCCTGGATCCCTGCGGCGCTAGAGGGAGGCACGATTTCGCTGGTGGCGCAGCCGTTGTTGGGCCTGAGCTGGTTGGAGGCGGGCCTGCTGGGCTCGGTGATCGCTGCTGTCTCGCCGGCGGTGGTGGTGCCGCTGATGCTGCGGCTGATCGAGGAGCGGCGCGGCACCGGCAAAGCCATCCCGCAGATGGTGATGGCGGCCGCCTCCCTCGATGACATCGCCGTGATCGTGGTGAATGGAGCCCTGCTGGGACTGCTTGCCGCCGGGAACATCGACCTTCCGGCCCAGCTGCTGCGGTTGCCGCTGGGGCTGCTGCTGGGCATCGCCGCTGGAGCAGCCCTGGGCTGGCTGCTGATCCGCTGGATCGAGCGCTCCCGGCCCAACGCCAACCGCCAGGTGTTGTTGATCCTGGCCCTCTCGCTGCTGCTGCTGCGCCTGCAGGGCAGCATCAGCACCCTGGTGCCGTTCACCGGCCTGGTGGCAGCGATGGCCCTGGGGGTGCTGCTGCTGGAACTGCGCCCCAACCTGGCCCAGCCGATCGCCGCCAAGCTGGCTTCGATCTGGGTGTTCGCCGAGCTTGTTCTGTTCACCCTGGTGGGCGCCCAGGTGGATCTGGCCGTGGCCTGGCGCTCCGGCCTGGCAGGGCTGGCGGTGCTGGCGATCGGTCTGGTGGCCCGCAGCGGAGCTGTTCTGGCCTGCCTGATGGGCAGCCCCCTCACGGCCGGCGAGCGGCTGTTCGTGACCGTGGCCTACATCCCCAAGGCCACGGTGCAGGCGGCCATCGGTGCGGTGCCGTTGATGGCGATGCAGGCTGCGGGGCTGCCCACCGCTCCGGGTGAAGTGATCCTGGCGGTGGCCGTGCTCAGCATCGTGACCACCGCACCCCTGGGGGCCTGGCTCAGCGGGCTGGTGGCTGATCGGGTGCTGCGGCCGGAGGCGGTTTGATGACCGGGCCAGAACAAGCTGCACGTCTAACAGGGGCCAGAGTGCCACCCCATCAGGTTCAACGTCCCCTGAGCGGAGCGACCCTGCTCTACATCCTGCGCTCTTCGCTGAGATCGATGCGCTTGGACACGCTGTCGGGCAGGTTGCGGGAGATGGGGCAGAGCTTCATCCGCTCCCGCATGTAGGCCATGGCGTCGGCATCGGCGAGCTGGCGCTCGCCATCGCTGGAACTGGGATCGAGGCTGATGCGGAAGTCTCCCTCCACGGCGCTCACGATCCACTCGCTGCTGGTGGTGACCACAAAGTCTGCCTCCACCTGCTGCAGGGGGATGTGCTTCTCGCGTGCATTGGCCACCAGATAGAAGTGTTGGCAGAGCAGCAGCGAGATCAGATACAGCCGGAACCCCGGCATGGAGAGGCTCAGCTGTTGGGGCTCCCACAGGCCGCTGTCGCTGAGGAACTCCACCACCAGGTTGTCGGTGGCCCGATCCGGAGCGGGATGGCTGCTGCGCAGCCGGAAGTGGAAGCGTCGTTCGTTGTGATCAGCCATGGCGGGAGGTCAGGGGGAGTGCGGTGGATTGCACGCGAGTGATGGATGGGTCGCTGGCCTGATGGCGGCGCCAGGCCTCCCAGCCACTGAGCAAGGCCGAGCCGATCAACAGCAGGGAGAAGCCCTGGCGTAGGCGCCGGTCGTTGAGGTGGGGGGCAAGGCGCTGGCCAGCTGCCGCGCCGATGGCGCCGCCCAGCAGCAGGGGTGCCATCAGCGGCAGGCTGGCCGCGGGCCAGTGGCCGAGAGCGGCCAGGGCCACCAGGGCATTCACGGCGATCAGCAGCAGGCTGGTGCCGCTGGCCAGGGCCATGGGCAGGCCGGCCAGCAGCACCAGGGCCGGCACGATCGCAAAGCCGCCGCCCACGCCGGCAACACCGGTGAGCAGCCCCACCAGCACGCCCTGGATGGCGAGCAGCAGGGGGCGGCCGCTGCCCGGATCACTGGAGCCTGCTCCGCTGATGGCCTGGCGGCGCGTGAGCAGCCAGGAGGCCAGCAGGGCAGCGGCGGCAAACACGGCCAGCTGCAGCGGTTCGGGGACGTAGCCGGCCTTCACCCAGCCGCCGCCGATCCAGCTGCCGGCCAGGGCGGGCAGCCCCAGGATCAGGGCGGGCCTGGGGGCGAACTGGCCGCGGCGCAGATAGGGCCCCAGGTTGGCGAGGGCCAGCAGCATCACCACCAGCAGCGAGAGGGGCACCGCCTCGCGGGTGGGCAGGGCGGCGCCGCTCACCAGCAGGGGCAACAGCAGGATCGAGCCGCCGGCGCCGAGCACCGAGAGCAGGAAACCGATCAGGGCACCACCGACCGTGAGCAGTGCCAGGCTGGCGGTCAGCATCAGAGTGTCACCCGGTTCCAGGGCATGGCGGCGAGGAGGCGTGCCATGCCGCAGAAGCCGCTGATGCCAGCGAACACCAGTCCAGCGCCCACAAAGCCGCTCAACCAGATCCAGCCTGGCGCCGCCACCTGGCTGAGGATCACGCCCAGGAGAACCAGGGAGCCGGCGGCGATCTGCACCTGTCGCATCAGCGGCAGGGGGGCGTTTTTGAGCTTGCGCACGGGCAGCCCGGCCTGCTGCCAGGCGGGGATGCCCCCCTCCAGATCGGTGAGTGGATGGGGATGGCCGTGCCGCAGGAGCTGGGCGAGGGCCTGGGCACTGCGGTTGCCGCTGTGGCACACCAGCACCAGCGGTCCGCGGGGCAGGTCGGCCTGGGTGATGCGTGAGAGCGGCACGTTGAGGCTGCCGGCGATGTGGCCGGCGGCGTATTCCATGGGTTCGCGCACGTCGATCACCTTGACGCGCTGCTCGGCGAGCTGGGTTGCCAGGTCGTGGGCGGTGATGCGCTGCTGGGCGGGGGCGTGGGCGTGGGCGTGGGTCATGGGGAAGAGGGGATTGCAGGAACTGTGATCAAAAGTAGGAACACCAAAGAGGCTGAGAAGAGAATCAGAAGCGGTGTTGGATCAGCCTTCAGGTTTGCGAGGGGTTCAGGTTTGCGAGGGTTTCAGGTTTGAGATGGGCTTAGGGGGTTGCGTTGGCGGCGATGGTGCCCTCCAGCGGGTAGCCCTCATCGCTCCAGCGGCTGAGGCCGCCGCGGAGGTTGGCCACCTGCTGGCGTCCGGCCTTGAGCAATTGCTGGGTGGCGAGGGCGGAGCGGCTGCCGGAATGGCACACCACCACCACGGGGCGATCGGCGGGAATGGTGCTGGCGCGTGCCTCCAGCTCCGGCAGCGGAATCAGCAGGCTGCCGGCCACGTTGCCGTCGGGGCCTGCAAACTCCTCGCTGGAGCGCACATCGAGGATCGTGAGCTGGCCCTGGTGCTCGGCCACCCAGGCCGGGGGCAGTTCGGGCAGTCCGGCATAGCTGCGCTGCAGCGGCGCCCAGGCGGGGGCTGCAGGGGCAGCGCTGTCGCGGGGTTGACCGGAGCGCATGTTGCCCGGGAGGGCCTCGGCGATCTTGTGGGGGTGGGGCAGCTTCATGTTGTGCATGTGGCCCACGAAGTCGCGCTCGGTGGCGGCGCCGCCGAGGCGTGGATTGAAGGCTTTTTCTTCTGCCACCGAGGTCATGGTGCGGCCGGTGTAGTCGTGGCCGGGGTAGAGCAGGCAGGCGTCGGGCAGGCTGAAGATCTGCGTGGTGATCGAGGTCCAGAGGGTGTGGGCATTGCCCTGCTGGAAGTCGCAGCGGCCGCAGCCGCGCACCAGCAGGGCGTCGCCGGTGAAGGCGATGCTCTGGTCGTCGAGCACAAAGGTGAGGCAGCCATTGGTGTGGCCAGGGGTGCTGCGGACCTGCAGGTGGCGGCCGCCAAAGCTCAGCCGGTCGCCATGGTGGAGGGGGCGGGTGACGTTGTCGGCGTTGGCCGCAGCGGCCAGGGCAATGGCGGAGCCGGTGGCCTGGTGCATCAACCAGCTGCCGGTCACGTGGTCGGCATGGGCGTGGGTGTCGAGGCAGGCCACCAGTTCCACGCCCAGCTCCGTGATCAGGGAGAGGTCGCGGGCGTGCTGCTCAAACACCGGATCGATCAGCACGCCCTGGCGGCTGGGCACGTCGACCAGCAGATAGGTGTAGGTGCCGGTGTCGGCATCGAAGAGCTGGCGGAACAGGAGGGAACCGCCGCCAGCGGCGGCAGCCAGGGAAAGGGACGACGGGTCAGAGGCAGGCAGGGGAGCGGACATGGCCGGTCCAGATACAACTGCTATGACGATAGCCGCATAAAGGGCAGGGTGGCAAGCTGGTGCCGGTCGGGCGGGTGGTCGCCGTCAGTGCGGGCGACCTGGCGGCATGGGCCTCCAGGTGGGCAAACGCACACAACATTAGTGTGATTGCAACAGAGTTTCTCGATTGCGGCCTGGCTGGCAGCGCGGCCTGGCCAGGCCATCCAGGGTTTCAGCAGGTTTTGACCCGGCTCGGCCGGATGGGCGGATGACCTGGCTCGACAACACCCTGGTGCTCTCGCGCCTGCAATTCGCGCTCACGGCGATCTTTCACATGCTCTGGCCGGTGCTCTCCACCGGCCTGGCCATCTTCCTAGTGGTGTTGGAGGGAATCTGGCTGCGCACGCGCAATTCGCTCTATTACAGGCAGGCCCGCTTCTGGGCCAGGTTGTATGTGTTGAACTTTGGGATTGGCGTGGCCTCGGGGCTGCCGATGGAGTTTCAGTTCGGCACCAACTGGGCGCCGCTTTCTGAATTCGTGGGCGATTTTTTCGGCTCGGTGCTGGGATTTGAAGGGGCCATGGCCTTCATGCTGGAGGCTGGCTTCCTGGGGATCATGTTGTTTGGCTGGAGCCGGGTACCGCCAGCGATTCACTTTCTCTCAACAGTGATGGTGGCCTTTGGCGCCAATCTTTCCGTGTTCTGGATTCTCAGCGCCAATTCCTGGCTGCAGACGCCCGCGGGAGGCACCTTTGCCGACGGCCAGTTCCACGTGCAGAACTATTTCGCTGCCATCAACAACCCGTTCATGCTGCGCAGCGTGCTGCACATGAGCCTGGCCACCGTGGAAACCAGCATGTTGGTGATTGCGGCGGTGAGTTGCTGGTGGTTGCTCCGCCAGGGAGCGGCGGAGGCGATGCGTACCTTCTTTGCCTTCTCCCTCAAGCTGGCCCTGGTGATCCTGCTGGTGGTGGCGCCCTTGCAGGTGCTGGCCGGTCACGAGAGTGCCCTGCAGGTGGCCGAGCACCAGCCCACCAAACTGGCGGCGATCGAGGGACTCTGGAGCAACCAACCTGCCGGCAGTTCGCCGGCCTGGACCCTGCTGGCCGCACCGGATGAGACCGCTGGCCGCAACCGCTGGAGCCTGGCGGTGCCGGGTGGTTTCAGCTGGATCCTGGAGGGAAGGCCCGCTCTCAGCCGCGAGGTGCGCGGCCTCAACAGCTGGCCGGCCGACCAGCGCCCGCGGATGGTGGGGCTGCTCTTCTATTCCTTCCGGCTGATGGCCGGCATCGGCATCGCCATCACCCTGCTGCTGGGGCTCACGGTGCTGCTCTGGTGGCGCCGGGGCCTGTCGGCGGCAACCCTGGAAGCCCTTCCCTGGCTGGCCTGGGGCTGGATCCTGGCTGCCCCGGCCGGCTATCTGGCGATTGAGGCGGGCTGGGTGGTGCGTTGCGTGGGGCGCCAGCCCTGGACGGTGTACGGCGAGTTGCGCACGGCCGATGCCGCATCCCAGCTGCCGGCGGCGGAAGTGTTGGCCAGCCTCAGCACCTTTGCGGTGCTCTATGCCGTGCTGTTTGCCTGTGCCCTGTGGTTCGGATCGCGCATCATCCGCCGTGGGCCCGATCTCAGCCTGATGCCACCGGATCAGGGCGCGAGCGATGCCGCCGCAACAAGCGCCTCGACTCTTTAGGTGATGCCATCGCGGCTGTGATCACAAGTTCAACTCCCCGTCATTGCCATGGATTTTCTCGATGTCTTCATGCCAGCGGTCTGGTTTGTGATCCTGGCCCTGTTTCTGTTGCTCTATGTGATTCTTGATGGCTTCGATCTCGGGGTAGGGATTCTCTCGCTCACCTCTGCCAGTGAATCCCAGCGCTCGATCCTGATGACCTCGCTGGGCAACGTCTGGGATGCCAATGAAACCTGGCTGGTGCTGATGGGCGGAGCACTCTTTGGCGCGTTCCCGCTGGCCTACGGCACCATCCTCAAGGCTCTGTATGGGCCGATCTACCTGATGATCCTGGGCCTGATTCTGAGGGCTGTGGCCTTTGAGTTTCGGGAAAATGCCGAGCGCAAGCGACCCTGGAACCTGATGTTCGGCCTGGGCAGCGTGCTGGCGGCGGCCTCCCAGGGCGTCTGTCTGGGCACGGTGCTGGCGGGGATTCCCACCGACAGCCAGGGGCATTTCACCGGCAGCCCCTGGATCTGGCTCAACTGGAGCAGCTTGCTGGTGGCCCTCACCCTGATCCAGGGCTATGTGCTGATCGGCTCCACCTACCTGATCCTCAAGACCAGTGGTGAGCTGCAGCGCTTGCATCGACGCACCGCCCGACTGGCGGCTGCCACCACCCTGGCAGGAACCCTGGTGATCACCCTGGTCACGCCGTTTGTGTCGAGCACCCTGAAGGAGCGGATCTTCGACCCCCAGTTTCTGCCTGTGTTTGTGGTGCTTCCCTTGCTTGGAATCGCATTGATCGTGCAGTTGTTCCGCAGCCTGGCGCTGCAGCAGGAGGTGTGGCCCTTTGTCTACACCGTGCTGCTGTTTGTGTTGAGTTTTGCCGGCCTTGGCTTGATGGTGTTTCCCGCCATCATCCCGCCGTCAATCACCATCTTTGAGGCTCATGCATCGGTGAGCTCACTGGTGTTCATGATCACGTTCATTGGAGTGTTGATCCCGATCATGCTCTTCTATAACATCTACAACTATATCGCCTTCAGTGGCAAGGTCGGCCATTCCACCGAAGCTGGCTGATCCTGCTGGCTGACCCCGAAGGTGACTGCCTGATCGCAAATGGGGCGCCTTCAAACGGCTGCTCAGCAGCTGCCTGCCTGGACCGCAGCGTCCAGGTCTGCTGCCTTGGGCTCGCGGTAGTCGAGTTTGAGGGCGTGCACCAGGGGGGCAAACGGCTTGAGGTACCGGCTTTCATGGGGAAGCCCCTTGATCATGCGGTTCCAGTAGAGCCAGGGAAGCATCTTGGTTTTCATCAGCCACATGCTCCAGCGCTCCTTGGTGGGGTCAACCAGAAAGGAGCTCACCAGTTTCTGGTTGTAGTCAAACTCTGCCATCACCACGTTGTTGTAGCCCGTGATCAGCGGGCACACGGTGTAGCCGTCGTAGTGGGCCGTGAGCGGGCGTCCTTCCAGAAAGGCCAGCACATTGGCTGCGGTCACCGGTGCTTCGCCGCGCACGGCTCCAGCTGTTTTCGAGGTGGGAAGGGCCGCTACATCGCCGAGGGAAAACACATTGGCAAAGCGGGGATGCTGGGTGGTGAGCTTGTCGGCGGCCGACCAGCCGCCAGGCCCCTCGATCGCCAGAGGGCTGTTGGCCACCACCTCCGGTGCGCTCATCGGCGGCACCACGTGCAGCAGGGAAAAGGGCAGCTCCTCGGTGTGCGCGCTTCCATCGGCGTCGGTCACCTTGAAGACGGCCACCTGGTCGGCGCCGCGCACGGCCTGGAGATCCCAGCCAAAGCGCACCTCGATGCCGCGGCGGCGCACCACCTGCTGCAGGGTGCGGGCGTAGGCCGGCACGGCAAACAGGGATCGCAGCGGCGTGCAGAAGATCACCCGGCTGTTCACGCCCACGCCGCTCTTGGCCTTGAACACGTCGTCGGCCATGTACATCACCTTCTGGGGCGCGCCGCCACACTTCACCGGCGTTGCGGGCATGGTGAACACCGCATTGCCGCCCGCGAAGGCCTGGATGCTCTGCCAGGTGTAGGGGGCGAAGTCCTTGCTGTAGTTGCTGCACACGCCGTGGCTGCCAAGGGCCTCGCTCAGGCCAGGGATCTGCTCCCAGCGCAGGCTGAGCCCGGTGGCCAGCACCAGCACGTCGTAGCTGAGGGTCTGGCCCTCGCTGGTGCTGACGCGATTGGCTTCCGGATCGAAGCCGGTGGCCGCTGCCTGGATCCAGTGCACGCGCGGCGGAATCAGGGAGGCCTCGCTGCGGCGGGTTTGCTCCATCCGCATCACCCCACCGCCCACCAGCGTCCAGCCAGGCTGGTAATAGTGCTCCGCGGACGGCTCCAGGATCGCCACGTCCAGCTGCGGGCGCTGCCGCTTGAGCAGGTTGGCGGTGGTGATGCCGGCGGCGCCGCCACCCACGATCAAGACCTGGTGGTGACGCGTGGTGGACGGGGCCATGGCAGGGCGGCATCTGGTTTCACTCTATGCAGGCATGGCAGTACGCGCATTACCGCTGGCCCCGGATCCGCGCGCGGCCCCCTGCGGAATCGCACTCCAGGTCACAATGGGTCTGACTTAGCGTTACCGTTATGAAAGCGAGATGGGCATGCCGGTGCAGGCCGGTCTCTCTCCGCCCTGCTGCTGTGCTTACCCATGGCAGACGCCTCCACTCCGGCCTCCCAGCCGGGTGTCCCTCGCCCTGTTGATGCCCTGGAAAGTGGAATCCCTCCAGTCCGCCCTCGATCTGGCAATCAGGGCTGGGTTGCCGCCGCTGTTTACCCGATCAGGAGCTGCGGTGCTGGAAACGATCCGGCCGCCACATCTCTCCTTCTCCTCCACAGTGAAGTCATGCACACACACCACAACCCGTCCCAGCCAGCTACGGCTGGAACTGCGGCACCGGTGAGTGATCCGGAACGCTGGAACCAGCGCTACCGCGAAGGGGGCGATGGCTGGGAACTGGGCCAACCCGCTCCTCCACTGGAACAGTTTCTCCGTCACCACCCCCTCGCGCCCAGCAAGGCGGGCAGGGTGCTTGTGCCGGGCTGCGGCCGCGGACATGAGGCCGCCTTGCTAGCTGAGCTCGGCTATGACGTGGTGGGACTCGATTTCAGCACCGAAGCAATCAAGGAGGCACGACGCCTGCACGGAGCCGACCATCCGCGGCTGCGCTGGGTGCAGGCCGATCTCTTTGACTCAGCTGCGCTCAAGGCCGCCGGACTCGAAGACGACAGCCTCGATGGCGTGGTTGAACACACATGCTTTTGTGCCATTGATCCAGACCGGCGCGAGGCCTATCGCGCCACGGTCAAAGGCCTGCTCAAGCCGACTGGCTGGCTGCTCGGGCTCTTCCTCTGTCACAGCCGGCCTGGCGGTCCGCCGTTCGGCAGCGACCCAACAGCACTGGCGGAGAGTTGGCGTGAGGCCGGCATGGTGGAGCAGCTCTGGCAGCCAGCTGAGGCCACGTTGGCCAAGCGCAGCGACGAGTGGCTGGGTCTCTGGCGCAAACCCCAGGCCACTGCCGCTGCAGTCGATCAGGAGATGGTGACGTGATGCAAGGTCGTTCAAGCAGCGCCTGCAGCGCTGGTTTTTCCTGAGCATGCCTGCGGACAACCGCCGGCAGAGGAGCCTGGTCTGCGGGATCAGGGGCGCTGTTGAGGGCTTGTGCTGCTCAGGTCAGAGCTCACCAGGCCCTGGCCTGGGCAGCGGAGATCTGGACAGAGCAGGGCTTCGCAGCGGGGCAAGAGCAGGGCAGATCAGGGCTTGGCAGCGAAGGTCTGAGCCGAACCGAGCCGAACCGAGCCGAGCTGGACTGAGCTGGGCTGGGCGGTGTTTGATCGTTGAGGTTGACCAGACCAGACCAGCTTTGCTGGTTCGACATGGGGATGTCGGCGGCAGGGATTCTGGCTAAGGCTGGTCAGGTGAGCTTGGCTGGCTGGCGGGGGTTGGCTGGCAGGTCTTGGTTCAAGTGTCTTGGCCGGAGGGGTTTGGCCGGAGGGGCTTGGCTGAAGTGGCTTGGTTGGAGGAGTTTGGATGGGGGAGTTTGGTTGGCGGGGCCCCGGCGAGTGGTGGGTGCTGGCCCAAGGTGAGCATGAATTGGGGCGCACGCGTTGCTCCGGAGCCTTCTCTGGCCGCGCTGGGGGTGCTTCGGCCATCCCGACGATCCGGCGCAGGACCACGGGAAACCTGAATCACATTACCGGTATATGCGGCTTACGCTGTAGGTGTCGTCGGCTTCTGTCTCCGGGCAGTGCCAGCCATCCTTCATTGTCCGCGTGTGCGAGGCATGCCATGACGTCCCTCACAGATGCCGAAATCCGAGCGCTTCACGATGCCCTCGACGACGAATACCACGCCTGGGCGGTGTATTCCCAGGTGCTACAAGACTTTGGACCCGTTCGTCCGTTCTTGAACATCCGCGATTCAGAGCTGCGGCACACCCAGGCCTTGCGCGCCCTGGTTCGCCGCCACAACCTGCCGATCCCGCCCAATCCCTGGAGCACAACCACGGTGCCCCGTTTCGCCAGTTTGCAAGAGGCCAGCGAGGCTGGCGTGCAGGCAGAGATCGACAACGTCGACCTCTACAAGCGGATCCTCGGTGCCACCGAACGGCCAGAGATCCTGCAGGTGTTCAGGCGACTGCAGGCTGCATCTCAGGAACGCCATCTGCCTGCCTTTCAGCGTGCGGCCGCGCGTTATCGCGATGGGGCTGGATCAGTGGAGCCAGATGCCCGCGCACCAGGCTCCTGCGGAGCAGGCCAGCGTCACTGCAGAGGTAGAGGAGGCGGCAGAAGGAGGCATGGCTCAGGGACTGATCAGCGGATCGAACGCTGAGGGTCACGCGGGCCTGGGTGAGGCGGCTGGCGGCCTGGCCGGCCACCTGGCCCACGTCGATAGCGCAACCACAGGTCACAAAGGTGCCACCCACCAGCACCGCCACGCCCAGCAGGTTGAACAGCTCGGCCAGCTGGGTAATCACGTGCAATGTCGGTGACGGTGTCATCAGGAGGGCCATCAGTTGGCGGCACTCTGCGCCGCCAGGGCGGCCTGCACTTCGGGGATGTAAACGGCGTACATGCCGCGCAGGTCACCCGGCTTGAAGTTGAAGGCCCTGTCTGCTGGGTACTTCTCCTTCACGAAGGCGGGGCGGCTGTCCCTGCTGCCATGGCAGGCCAGGCAGCTGGCTTGCACATCGATGCGGCGGTAGTAGTTCACGCCCGGCCCCTGCTCAGCGGTGGCCGGTTCCCACATCCCGGTGATCTCGGGGTGCCTGGCAAACAGGTCGATCACGCCTGTCTCCTGGCTGCCGGCGGGGGCATGGCCTGGATTGCGGTACTTGCTGGCCACCTGGCGCACGCTCCAGCCGTTCTCCTGGCCGATGGCCACGGCCCGCTTGCCCACCGGCATGCACACCTCACGCATGGTGTCCATCGTGGGCTCCTCGCTGCTGCCCTCCAGGGTGGAGGCCAGGGAGATGCGCATCCGGTCGAGCTGCTCCATCTGATCCACCGCTTTGGCCAGAACGGCGGGATCCACGGGCGCTTCTCCATTGGCAGCCAAGGCTGGGGCGGGATGGAGCGCCAGCAGAAGCATGGCCAGCAGCGCGCCCAGCAGGGCGGCGAGGGCCCGTTGCGAACGAAGGCGGGAGAGGAGAGCGGTCATCTCAGGCACTCAGCAACTTGTTCACGATGGCGATGCCGGTGATGGCCTGCCAACCAAACAGCAACACAATCAAGCCATTGAGCCCCACATGCAGGCCTCGGGCCCAGTCCTGGCCTTTCTGCAGAGCAGGTCCGAGGGCAGCAGTGGCCAGCACCAGCAGGGAGAGGGCCACGATCCAGCGGCCCAGGGCGGCATGGCGCTGGCCGTAGCGCAGGGGGATCATCTCCTTGCGCTCGGCCGCATCCACCTGGCGGATCTGGCTCGCCTTGAAACCGAGATAGCCGGAATAGAGCATCAGACCAAGTAGCACCCACATCAGCAGCGGGTGCACGAAGCTCAGGGCCTGGGGCATGGTTGGAGACTCATGAATGGTGAATGGAATCGTGGCTTGTGATTGCACCGGAGTGACACCACAGAAGACGAAAAGGGCCTGGTGCAATCCAGACCCCGGATAGTGGCGTCAGATCTGCATCGCTGCAGCTGCGTTGTGAGATCGGCCGCTCACCTGGCAGTCGGCTGGGCGAGGTTCAAAGCCTCACTAACCGATCACCGGGGAGCGCAGGGCCACGGGCTCAGAGGGCACAGCCGCCAGATCGAGGGGGAAGTTGTGGGCATTGCGCTCGTGCATCGCCTCGATACCCAGGCCACCGCGGTTGAGCACATCGGCCCAGGTGTTGACCACCCGGCCCTGGGCGTCGAGCACCGAATGGTTGAAATTGAAGCCGTTCACGTTGAAGGAGAAGCTGATCACCGCCAACGTGGCGAACCAGATGCCCACCACCGGCCAGGCGGCCAGGAAGAAATGCAGGCTGCGGCTGTTGTTGAAGGAGGCGTACTGGAAGATCAGCCGGCCGAAGTAGCCGTGGGCGGCCACGATGTTGTAGGTCTCCTCTTCCTGGCCGAACTTGTAGCCGCGGTTCTGGGATTCGGACTCTGTGGTTTCGCGCACCAGCGAGCTGGTGACCAGCGAGCCGTGCATGGCGGAGAACAGGCTGCCGCCGAACACGCCGGCCACGCCGAGCATGTGGAAGGGGTGCATCAGCACGTTATGCTCAGCCTGCAGCACCAGCATGAAGTTGAAGGTGCCGGAGATGCCGAGGGGCATGGGGTCGGAGAAGGAACCCTGGCCGATGGCATACACGAGCAGCACGGCGGTGGCAGCGCCAACAGGAGCGCTGTAGGCCACGGCGATCCAGGGGCGCATGCCCAGGCGGTAGCTGAGTTCCCACTCGCGTCCGAGATAGGCGTAGATGCCGATCAGGAAGTGGAAGATGATCAGCTGGTAGGGGCCGCCGTTGTAGAGCCACTCATCGAGGCTGGAGGCTTCCCAGATGGGGTAAAAGTGCAGGCCGATGGCGTTGGAGCTGGGCACCACCGCGGCGGTGATGATGTTGTTGCCGTAGAGCAGGCTGCCGGTGATCGGCTCGCGGATGCCGTCGATGTCGACGGGCGGCGCGGCGATGAAGGCGATCACAAAGCAGGTGGCGGCGGCCAGCAGGGTGGGGATCATCAGCACGCCGAACCAGCCGATGTAGAGGCGGTTGTTGGTGGAGGTGATCCAGTCCTTGAAGGACTCCCAGGCGCCGCCCCTGGATGGGGCGAGGGAGGTTGTGGTCATGGCTAAGACAAGGGCAAGGGCGGGTGACGAGCTTCGCCCTTCACCCGCATACAACGGTAACGTAGAAACCTGATGTGCGAGGTTCCGGTCATGGGTGTTTCTGCTCCATTTCGGCGGCAGCCCTGGCGTCTGGGGGCGCTGCTGGCGGTGCTGCTGGCCCTTTTGCTGGTGGCGCCAGGGGCTGCCCTGGCGCTGGAGAACCAGCGCTGGGCGCTTCGGGATCAAGCGGGTCACGCCTGGTCGCTGACGCTGCTGGAGCAGGGCGATCCCGCCTATCCGCCCGGTCTGCGCCTGCGCCTCACCGATCGCTCCGGCACCCAGCAGCTCGACCACAGCCGGCCCCTGCGGCTGCGCGATGGCCTGGGCGGTGACTGGGAGCTGGCCAACCGCAGCAACGAGCTGGTGCCGGCCGGCGAGGAGACCCTGCCGGCCGGTTCAGCACAGTTCGATTTGGCGGGGCTTGAGCCCCGGCCCCGGGCCGAGTTGCCCCTGGCCCTGGAGGTGCCGCTCGCCGTGGGGGATCCCGCCCAGCTGGTGGCCGGCGCGGCGGCCGTGGCGGCTCTGCATGGCGCCGGATAACGACGGAATCCGCACCTGCCCCGTCCGAGGCCTGATTGCAGCGCTCACACAAGGCAACCAGTCCGGGCGCAGCAGCAACACCAGCCCCAGGCCCAGCATCTGCAGGGCCTGAAGCCCCTGGCGCGGGTTCAACGCAGGTCGGGCGGCATCTGGGTGGGGCCGGCTGGTTCCGTTCCGGTCGTCAATCGCTCCGTCGGCCTGGGGTGTTGGTCACCGGCGCGAACCGCGCCTGGTAACAAATGGCACGGGCCCCGGCCGGCGTCTTGCGGCTTGCTCGGTCAGTATCGACTCGGTCAGCATCGAACTGTGATGGCGTTGAACTTCATCCTCGCTGAACAGGCCATGAACGAACCGACCCAGGCGATCAAGGCCCATCGGGCCTCCGCGTTCCAGGCCCGCCACACCTGCCTGTCATGACCACAGCCCACCGAGACCGCCGTTTGGGGCGCACCTGCCATGGCGGCTCCCGCGGCCAGCAGCACGAGGGCGGTGCCATCACGGTGGCCCTGCTCGGCATGCCCAACACGGGCAAGTCCACCCTCTACAACCGGCTCACCGGCGGCAATGCCCAGATCGCCAACTGGCCTGGGCTCACGGTGGAGCTGCTGCGCGGTGCCATGCCGGCCGATCGCAGCGGCCGCGCCTACCAGCTGGTGGATCTGCCCGGTATCCACGACCTGAGCGGCAGCAGTGAAGACGAGGCATGAATCCAGCGCTCACCGTGTCGCTGTTCTTTGGCTTCATTGCCAAGGAGATCCTGCTGGGGGCGATGGCCGTGATCTACCGCACCAGCGAGGCCGGGCTGGGCGGGGTGATCGGCGGCCTGATCACGCCGCTGCAGGCACTGAGTTTCATGACCTTCGTGCTGCTCTACACCCCCTGCCTGGGCACCGTGGCGGCCCAGCTGCAGGAATCAAAGAGCCGCAACTTCGCCCTGCTGTCGCTGGGCTGGTCACTGCTGCTGGCCTGGCTGCTGGCCCTGGTGGTGTTCCAGGGCGGCCGCCTGATGGGCTTTGGTTGACCAGTGCGAAATGATCAGGCCTGCTCGGATTCAGGCCTGGCCCACTTCCATCTCCCGGGCGTGCTCGTGACGCAGCATGAACTCCAGGAAGCCGCAGGCCAGGTGAAGAATCCCGCCGGGCTTGCCCCGGCGCAGCACCTCGATCTCCGCCCCCGGCTGCACCCCCAGGGCTCTCAGCCGCTGTCCCAGCACCGGATCGGCGGGCAGGCAGGCCAGCTTCACCCGGGTTCCCTGCGCGACGTTGCTCAACGGCATCGCGATGAAAGCATCATGCAGTCAACCTAGGACGATCCATGCGGCACCCTGGTGCCATTGGTCACGTCCAGCGGTGCTGGAATCCGGCCATTGCCAGACACACTCCACACAACAATGCCCGGGTCCAGGCCCCCGGGCATTGGTCTGCTCAGCCGTGATCGTGTTCTGATCAGGAGGTTGTCAGTTGTGGGCGGAGCTGCCGGCGCTGGCACCTGGGGCCGGCCGGCCCAGGCGAGCAAGCGAGCACGCCAGTTCGACACCGCTCGTTACCGGCGGCAATCGGTGTTCATGAAGGGGCTTCGCCTGCTCAAGGAGGCGGCCATGAAAAAGCCGCCCCAACGGAGCGGCCAATGGGAGGCAGCAGCGCCGTCCCTACTGGGGTCAGATCACCAGCGACCGCCGCCCACCGATGCGGTGGGACGGGGCTCGGCCTTGTTGACCCGGATCATGCGGCCCATCCACTCCACGTCCTGGAGGTCAGTGATGGACGGTCGCCCAATTGTCCTCCCACCGGGCGGCCTGCCCCTCTCGGCCTGCTCACGCCCGTGGGTGCCCTGGCCCTCAGCGGCACGATGCCGGTGGCGGCCTATCAGCACATCTCCACAGCCGGCTTCAACATCGACGTGCTGGAGCTGCTGCTGCTCGCTCCTGATGCGCTCCAGGAGGGCCTGCCGTTTCTGTTCCGGTTGACGCTCAACCTGGCCCGGGCAGCGCAACACCTTCACAGCCGGAGCAGCGTCGGTCAAAACTCAGCACCGGCAGGGCACCGGCACTGGCGGCCCGGGCCCGGATCAGCTGATCGGCCAGATCACCGCCCAGGCTGAACTGCTCGAGGGCATCGATCACCGCGTCGATGTCATCCAGCACCACATCTCGGGCCGCCGGGATAGGGCGGATGGAAGGCAATGCCGCGGGCCGTTCCCTTGTTCCCTTCTTCACGATCGGCATGCAGGTGGTGCCCAGCCGCCGCTGAAGCAGCCGGGCAAACTGCCTGCAGAGCATGCCGATCGCCGATGCCGCCGCACACCGCTCGCCTTTCAGCACACAACCGCGTGGCCCGTGTGCTGCGCTGCCAGATGTTCATCCATGCGGTGGTCGCCGGCCGGTTGCCGCCTGGGCGGTCGTCATGACCGTTGAAGTCGCCCTGGCCATGCTGCAGCGGCATGGCCGCTGGCTGATGCAACTGCGCGACGAGATCCCCACGATCGTCGCCCCCGGCTGCTGGGGCCTGTTCGGCGGGCATCTCGACCCCGGCGAAACGCCGGAGCAGGCCCTGCGGCGCGAGTTGCTGGAGGAGATCAGCTGGCAGCCCCCAGGCCTGGAGCTGGTGATGGTCCACCACATCCAGCGCCGCACGGCTCACGTCTTCCGGGCGGAGCTTTCGGTGCCGCTGCAGCAGCTCACGTTGCTGGAAGGCCAGGACATGGCCCTGGTGAGCGCCGAGGAGTTGTTGGAGGGATCGATCTGGAGCACCCACCTGGGTACACACCGCCCCCTGGCCGATGGGTTGCTGGAGGTGATGCAGCACGTGCTCAACCAGCAGGCCTGAACACAGCAACGCCCGGAGTGTTGGCCCCGGGGAGGCCAGCTCGGATGCCTGGTGCCGGTCAGCAGCATGCGGAATGGACGGTTGCCAACTCACCATTCAGTCAGGTCGCAATCTCCTCCAGGCCGCTGCGCTCCGGGAGTTGATAGAAAAATCCTCCAGTCGGGCTGGCCTGGCGGACCACCGCACAGCGGCTGGCGATCCGCCACAGCGCCTGAGGGATCGGGGTGGGGTCGTACCGCACCAGAAGCGGAAACCGTTGCCGCAGCAAGGCGGTGCCGCGCCAGGCGTTGTAGTGGGGGATGCTCGGGTTGACGTGGTGGCACACATGGGTGGCCCCAATGCCGTGGTGGAGAAAGTTGAGCAAGGCTCCGTAGGGCCGATCCACGGTCTGCAGGGCACCTTTCGCCCAGGTCCACTCGCCCCTGCTGAAGTGGGGAATGGCGAGATCGGTGTGTTGCAGCCAGGTGTAACCCACCAGCCAGGCGTTGATCACCAGATAGGGCAAGCCATACACGCACAGCACCCGTGCCGGCGACCACGCCATGGCTGCCAGCCCCAGGATCACCAGCATCGCCAGCACGCCGAGATTGGAGAGCCGCATCGCCGGGCGGAAGGAATCGGGAAACAGCAGCCGACGACCGTTGCGAAATGGCCTCCCGAGCCAGAAGTGGGAGGTGGGCGAGCCGTAGTCGGATCCGCTTGCCACACCGAAAAGCAGATAGAGCGGCCAGCCCAGCAGCAGATGATTCACCAGTGAGAGGCAGCCGAACAGGGCGGGCCCCAGCCGACGGTTCAGCGCCAGCACCAGTCGGCCTATGGGTGAATCCGCACGCGGAGGCACATGGGTTTCGCCCGCTTCCAGGTGGTTGCAGTGGGCGTGGTGCACCGCATGGCTGCGCTGCCAGGTGTAGTAGGGCACGAGCAACAGGCTGTGCAGACCAAACCCCACCAGCGCTTCGACGCGACGGTTGGGATGGAAGGCGTGATGGCCGCACTCATGGGCGATCACCCAGCAGCCGCCGGCCACGGTGCCGGTGACCACGCCATAGATCACCCAGAGGGGAGCGGCGCCGGGAACAAGGGGGATCTGGGTTCCCAGTCCGTAGGCCAGCAGTGAGAGGAAAAGGGAGCTGCCAAGACTGCGCCAGGCTTTGCGGGGGTTGAGCTCAAGCAGCTCGGGCGGCAGACAGGAGAGCAACTCAGCCTTGCTCGGATAGGAGCTCGTGCAGGAGCTGGAAATGGTGGACTGGGAAACGGTGAGATCAACAAAGCCCCAGCACTCTAGACAGCGCCGCGTGGCCGCCGCTCCACCTGCAGGAACACCCACCAGGCCACGCCTGCGCTGATGCCACCGGTCCAGTGGTGGCGCAGCAGCAAACGGCCCAGCTTGGCCAGCGTTTCCTGATTCACCGCCAGGGGCTGGGGCCAGTGCAGCGGGGCTGCCGCATCGCCCTCAGCGCCATCGTTACGGTTGGCGCTCCCCGCGCTGGAGCCATGCCCTGGACCGCCGCCGATATGTCGGACCAGGCCGGGCGGCTGGCGCTGATCACCGGTGCCAACAGCGGCCTCGGCCTGGAAACGGCCCGGGCGCTGCTGGCCAAGGGGGCCACGGTGATCCTGGGCTGCCGGTCGCTGGAGCGGGCCGAGCGGGCCCGCCAGCAGCTGTTGCCCGAGGCCCGCGAAGGGGCCGGGATCGATCTGCTGGAGTTGGATCTGGCCCATCTGGCCTCGGTGCGCGCTGCGGCCAGCCAGCTGCAGGATCGCTACGGCCGCCTCGACCTGCTGATCAACAACGCCGGGGTGATGGGCCTGCCCCGCAGCCTCACCCGCGATGGCTTCGAGCGCCAGTTCGGCATCAACCACCTGGGCCACTTCGCCCTCACCCAGGCGCTGCTGCCCCTGCTGCGCGGCCAGGCCGACGCCCGGGTGGTCACCGTGACCTCCGGCGCCCAGTATTTCGGCCGCATCGGCTTCGACGACCTCCAGGGCGAGCGCCGCTACGACCGCTGGCAGGCCTACGGCCAGAGCAAGCTGGCCAATGTGATGTTCGCGCTGGAACTGCAGCAGCGGCTGGATGCCGAGGCGGCGGGGGTCACCTCCCTGGCAGCGCACCCCGGCGTGGCCCGCACCAACCTGCAGCCGGCCTCGGTGGCGGCCAGCGGCTCCTGGGCCGAGGCCCTGGCCTACCGGTTGATGACGCCGCTGTTCCAGAGCGCCGCCCAGGGCGCCCTGCCCCAGCTCCATGCCGCCACGGCGCCGGGGGTCCGGCCCGGCGGGCACTACGGGCCCGACCAGCTGGGGGCATGCGCGGCTGGCCCACCGCGGCGCGGGTGGCGCCGGCCGCCCTCGATGCCGACCAGCGCCGCCGCCTCTGGCAGGTGAGCGAGGAGCTCTGCGCGGCGGCTGCGGCGGCCTGATGAGCCCAGCCCCGGGCAGCCCAGCCCGACGCCCCTCGGCAGCGCGGTGGCGGCGTCTGGCTCCGGTGCCGCCACCGCGCTGGCCGGGCTGGGCAGTCAGCCGATAATCCAGTCAGCAAGCTGTTGCCCTGGCCGATCCAGCCCACCCATGTTTGAGCCTCCTCCAGCCCCGGGTTCGCCCCAGGCGTGCGCGCTGGCAGTGCCGGCCTCCGGCACCCCTGGCCTGAGCCCTCACCTGAATTCCCACGGGACCGGGCCCCTGTGATCGCGCTGTTGGTGCTGGCCGCCCTGATCGCCCTGCTGGCCTTCTTCTCCGCCGGCGAGATGGCCCTGATCCGCCTGCGGCCCAGCCGGGTGCAGCAACTGGTGGAGGACGGCCAGCCCGGCGCCGAGGCGGTGGCCAAGCTGCAGCGCCGCCTGCGCCGGGCCCTGGTGGCCACCCAGCTGGGCATGGTGCTGGCGCTGGTGGCCCTGGGCTGGGCCGGGCGTGGCCTGGCCGAGCGGCTCGGCCTGGGCGGCGCGGCGGCCCTGCCCCAGGCCGCCCTCGACCTGGCGGTGTTCCTGCTGCTGGCCCTGCTGGCCAGCCTGCTGGGCGGTCTGGCGCCCAAGGCCTGGGTGCTGCACCGGCCCGAGCACTCCGCCCTCACCCTGGCGCCGCTGCTGGATGCGGTGAGCCGCTCGCTCGCCCCGCTGCTCAGCCTGGTGGAGCGGCTGGCCTGCCTGCTGCTGCACCTGCTGGGCCTGCCCCGCAACTGGGATGAACTGGTGCCCGCCCTCTCCGCCGGCGAACTGGAGAGCCTGATCGAAACCGGCGGCGTCACCGGCCTGATGCCCGATGAGCGCAACATCCTGGAAGGGGTGTTCTCCCTGCGCGACACCCTGGTGCGCGAGGTGATGGTGCCCCGCTCGGGCATGGTCACCCTGCCCGTGGAGGTCACCTTCGCCGAGCTGATGCGGGCGGTGCATGACACCGCCCATGCCCGCTTCCCGGTGATCGGCCGCTCCCTCGATGACGTGCGCGGACTGCTCGATCTGCGCCATCTGGCCGATCCGATCGCCAGTGGCCTGCTCCAGCCCGACTCCCCCCTGCAGCCCTACATCCGGCCCGTGGCCCGCGTGCAGGAGAGCACCCCCCTGGCCGAGCTGCTGCCCCTGATCCGCAGCGGCCAGCCGCTGCTGGTGGTGGTGGATGAGCACGGCGGTACGGAGGGCCTGGTCACCGTGGCCGACCTCACCAGCGAGATCGTCGGCGAGGACGACAATCCCCTTGAACCGGACACCGACCTGATCAGCCTGGATGCGGGCCGCTGGTCGGTGGCCGGCGATCTGGAGATCTGTGAGCTCAATCGCCAGCTGCCGCTGCCCCTGCCCGAGGCGGAGGAGCACCACACCCTGGCCGGCTTCGTGCTGGAGCGGCTGCAGCACATCCCGGCCCCCGGGGAGGGTCTGCGCTGGAAGGGGTATCAGTTTCAGATCCTGGCCATGGACGGCCCGAGGATCGAGCGGGTGCAGATCGAGCGCCGTGCCGGTCCGGAGCGTTGATCGCTTTCAGCGCGATCGCAGCGTTCGCGCATCACCGATAATTTCAGGGTTTGCGTGCCATGCCCATGAACCCGGTGCGTGTGGGCGTCATCGGCATCGGCAACATGGGCTGGCACCACGCCCGGGTGCTCAGCCTGCTCAAGGATGCCGAGCTGGTGGGTGTGGCCGATCCGGATGCGGCCCGGGGACAGCTGGCCACCCAGCAGTTCGGCTGCCGCTGGTTCGCCGACTATGCCCAGCTGCTGGAGCAGGTGGACGCGGTGTGCATCGCCGTGCCGACCCTGCTCCACCACAGTGTGGGCCTGGCCTGCCTGCAGGCCGGCAGACACGTGCTGATCGAGAAGCCGATCGCGGCCAGCCAGGAGGAGGCCACGGAGCTGATCCGTGCCGCTGAAGGGGCCCGGGTGCTGCTGCAGGTGGGCCATATCGAGCGCTTCAACCCCGCCTTCCGCGAGCTGCTCAAGGTGGTGGCCGGCGAGGAAGTGGTGGTGCTGGAGGCCCGCCGCCACAGCCCCAACCCCGACCGTGCCAACGATGTGTCGGTGGTGCTCGACCTGATGATCCACGACATCGACCTGGTGCTGGAGCTGGCCCACTCGCCCGTGGTGCGCCTGGCGGCAGCCGGCGGCCGCAGCGCCGAGGGCCCGATCGACTACGTCAACGCCACCCTGGCCTTCGCCAACGGCGTGGTGGCCAGCCTCACCGCCAGCAAGATGGCCCACCGCAAGATCCGCAGCCTCAGCGCCCACTGCCGCGCCAGCCTGGTGGAAACCGATTTCCTCAACCGCACTCTGCACATTCACCGCCGCGCCCACCAGTCGGTGAGTGCCGACCACGGCGAACTGGTGTATCGCTCCGACGGCGTGATCGAAGAGGTGAGCACCACCTCGATCGAACCCCTCTATGCCGAGCTGGAGCACTTCCTGGCCTGCGTGCGGGGCGAGGAGTCGCCGGCGGTGGATGGGCTGCAGGCCTCCCGTGCCCTGCTGCTGGCCGACCTGATCGAGCAGTGCGTGGAGCAGCCCAACCTCTGCATGAGCCTGGATCAGCCGATCTGACTCAGCTCGCGCAGCGCCTGCAGCTGCCAGCGGCGGCAGGCGGCGGGGGACGCGCGGTAGAAGCGCTCCCAGGCCTCGGCCTTGTGCAGTCCGTAGTCCTCGGTGGCGACCTCGGGATGCTGCTGCTGCCAGCCCACCCGCACGGCGTGGCCGATCACCACGTCCAGGGCCAGATCGTCGTCGAAGCGCACCTGGGGGTTGGCCTCCACGAAGGCCATCAGGGTGATCAGGGTTTCGGTGCAGAGCTGGCGGTATTCGGGGGCTTCGATCTTGCTGAGCAGGTGTTCCACCAGGGAGGCGAAGTTGCGTTCGCCGGCGGTCTTTTCCTTGAGCAGCGGGGCGCTCTCCAGCCGGTTGCGCTTTTCCAGCTTGTCGCCGATCACGATGCCGCGGCAGTGGTGCAGCAGCTCCCACACGCCCGCGAAGAAGTCGCGGGGCACCCGCCCCAGGGCCCCCAGGCGCATGCGCTGCTGCAGCCAGCAGGTGCCCCGTGGCAGCTCCTCGAGCGGATCGGGCACGGTCCAGCGCACCCGGCCGCTCAGGTGCAGCTGCTCCTTGCGCTGCAGGGCCGCCCGGGCATGGTCGCCATCGGCCAGCACGGCCCGCAACCGCCGCCGGATCGCATGGGGCGGCTGCTGGCAGAGCCGCTCGAAGGCGTCGATCGGGTTGAGGTCCTCCTCGGCGGCCAGTTCGCTGGTGAGCAGCAGCAGCAACTGCCCCAGCTGCAGGGTGAGGCCACCGCTCAGCAGCCTGGGCTCGTGCCGGGCCAGGCCGTCGAGGGCCAGCAGCAGTTCCTGCTGCAGCATCCATTCGCGGCCGTCCTCGCCGCTGAAGCGCCGGATCATCGCCGCGATCGTGGCGCTGTCCTGGGGCGTGCTGATCAGGGAATCGGCGGTGTAGTTGCGGCCCACCACCACCTGTTTCTGGCGCACCAGCAGGTCGGTGAGGGCATCCTCCAGCTGGGGGTGCACCAGCTCCAGCTGGCCGGCCATGCGCCGCACCACGTCCCAGTCGCCGGCCGCGAGCGCCCGGCGGTACACCTCCTCCAGCAGGCTGCGCAGGGCCACGGGCCCGCCGCTGTCGGGCCGCGGCAGGGTGGTCTGCTCGCCCAGGCGCCGGCCCAGCTGCTCCAGCACCTCCGCCTGCTCCGCCAGGGAGGTGCTGCCCCACAGCCGTTCGGCCAGATCGGCGATGCTCAGGTCGTCGCGCTCGAGGGCCTGTTCCTCGGCGGCGGAGAGAGGACTCTGGCTGACGCTCTCCTGCAGGGGCAGGGGGACCGGGGCGCTGGCGTGGGTCGGGATGCTCGCCGCAGCGGGCAGGTCCACCCAGGCCCCCCGGTCCGCCAGGGCGGCCAGGGTGTCCAGCTCAACGCGGACCCCGTCGATCGCGCCAGCGCGCAGTTGCTCTGCCAGGTTGAGGAAGGGCTGGGGATCGGCGGCGAAGGGGCCCTCGGGGATGGGGATCAGCAGCAGCGGTGCGCCCTGGCCGCGCCAGTGGCGCTGCAGCAGCCGCAGCTCGGCCACCACCGCGTCCACCAGCTGCTCCGGATCATCGGCCAGATAGAAGGTGCCCTCCTCGAGCACGGCGGGCAGGAAGGCCAGCCGTTCCGGGGCTGTGCCATCCCCGCCGGGCTGGGGCCGGCGGTAGAGCCGGGCCGTGGCCAGGGTTTCCATCCGCACCGGCGGGTGGCCGCTCAGGCCCAGCTTCGGATTGGCCCCCACCTGGTTGAGGCAGGCGGCCAGGTCCTGGGGGCTGCCGATGCGGAAGCCCTGGCCGTCGGCGCCATCGTGACCGCAGGGCAGCTGGCGCTGGCGCAGGGCGTCGGCAATCGCCTCGCTGCCGGGCACCAGCGCCACCAGCACCACCTCGGCACCGGGCGGCTCGGGCCGGCGGCGGCCGCTGGGGTCGAGATCGGCGGGGGTGATCAGGCCGGCCAGCAGCAGATCGCCCAGCCAGGTGAGGCTCTGGGTCCAGAGCAGGGGCACGTTGGCGTTGGCCTGGCGCGGCTGGCTGCCCGGCTGCAGGCGTTCCGCCGCCACGGCCGATTCCGGCACCAGGTAGAGCTCGGGCAGCAGGGCCACCCCGTCCACATTCACGCTCACACTGGCCAGCCGCTGGCGCCACTGGCGGGCCTCCTGCCAGCGCTCCTCGCAGCAGGCGGTGATCAGCTCGTAGGCCCAGAACAGGGGCCACTCACACTCGATGTGCTCGAACTGGGCCAGCTCCTCGCGCTCGTAGTGCAGGCGGGTGTGGTCCTCCACCACGGTCTGGTGACCGTCGCGGCGGAAGCGCTTGTAGCCGTAGCCGCCGCCCAGCTGGGCGCGGATCTTGGCGCGGGTGCGCTCCGCCAGCTGGGCCTCCTCCACGGCCCAGGCCGGATAGCCGATCACCGAGAGGCAGGCCGCGTCCACCTCCTTGCTGGCCGACTCCCGCGGCAGCAGGGCATCGAGGGCCCGGCGCAGGCGCACGATCGCATCGTGGGGGATCACCAGGCAGTGGCTGCCATCGCCGTGGGGCCCGTAGAGATCCAGCCCCTCAATCGCCTCCAGGGCCGCCTTCACCAGGCCGATCGAGCTGGCATTGCGCTCCGGCAGGCCGTGGTTGCCCTTGTCGCCCCGCTCCCAGATGCCGTAATCGGGAATCCGGTAGGCCTGGGCCACGTAATACACCAGGTTCTGCACGAAGTCGTGCTCGTGGCTGGAGCGCACCACCACCAGGCCGGCGCGGGTGAGCTGGGCCAGCTGCAGCAGGAACAGGCCGGTGGCATCGAGCTGCAGGTGCCCCCAGCCGTCGTCGGCTACCACCGGGTTGCCGCTGCCGGTGTCGAACTTGGCGTGGATCGCATCCAGCCGGTGCAGGCTGTGCTTGAAGCGCTCCACCCTGGGGGCCTGGCGGGCCATGGCCTGGAGCAGGCCGCGCATCAGCTGCAACACCCGCTGCTCCAGTTCGAACGCGCGCCGGCTGGCGCCGCGCAGCCGGCGGTGGGCCAGGGCCAGGCCCCACACGCACTGGATCGAATACACGCAGTCGCGCACCCAGGCATCGCCGTAGTTGCCGTGCACCGTGTTGGCGGTGCTGGCGGGCAGCAGGCCGGTGATCGGGTGCTGGCGGCTCAGCACCACGGCCTCGATCTGGCGGTCGAGCTCCTCCAGCACCGTGCAGGCCCGCCCCTGGGGATCGGCCAGCACGGCCGCCGGGGCGGGTGCGGGGGCGCTGGCCATCTCGGAAGGCGGCATCGGCGGGCGGCGGCGGTGGACGGGGATGGCTGGCAATCCCAAAGGAAAACCAAAGCATCGCCAGCCATAGATTCTCCCCCTCCGCCGCACCCCCGATGGCAGCAATGGCAACCGACCGCCGCACCACCGTGCTGGGAGTGCCGGTGGATGCCTGCGGCGATGTGTTTGCGGCGGCGCTGGCCCTGCATCGGCGCGGCGGTGGGCAGATCGTCACCCTCAACGCCGAGATGACGATGGCCGCCCTGGCCCAGCCCGAGCTGGGGAAGGCGATCGCCGCCGCCGACCTGGTGATTCCCGACGGGGCCGGGGTGGTGTGGGCCCTGGGGCGCCAGGGGCTGAAGGTGCGGCGCAGCCCGGGGATCGAGCTGGCCCGCCGCCTGTTGCAGCATGGCGCTGCCCATGGCTGGCGGGTGGCGCTGGTGGGGGCGTCTCCGGCGGTGATGGAGGCCCTGGTGACCCGCTTGCGCGCCGAGATCCCCGGCCTGCAGCTGGTGTTCACGGCCCACGGATACCAGGGCGCCGATCTCTGGCCAGGCCTGGAGCGCCAACTGCTCGACGCCCGCCCCGACCTGGTGCTGGCGGCCCTGGGCGTGCCCCGTCAGGAGACCTGGATCGCCCACCTGAGCGGCCGCAGTGCCGGCCTGTGGATGGGCGTGGGCGGCAGCTTCGACGTGTGGGCCGGGGTGAAAAAAAGGGCCCCACGCTGGATGGGAGCCCTGCAGATCGAGTGGTTGTATCGCCTCTGGCAGGAGCCGAGCCGGTGGAGGCGGATGCTGGCCCTGCCGGCATTCGCCTGGGCGGTGCTGCGGCAGGGATGAGTGCGGGCCGTTGGCCCGAGGGTCAGCGGAACCCCACCGAGGCCTGCCACACGAAGGCCAGCAGCAGGAAGAAGAAGGGGATGATCGGCAGGATGTCCACCAGCGGGGCAAAGGCCTGATAGGCCTCGGGCAGCTGGGCCAGGGTGTGCAGGGCGTAGGCGGCCATCCCAGAACTCACGTGTCGCGTGAGGCGGACGCTACCACGTGTGCGCGGCCGGGGAGCCGGGCTCCCAGGGAGCGAAATCCTCTGCAAAACAGCCCTCCCGGATCGCCCGGGCCATGGCCTTGGTGAAGCGCACCAGCTGGGTGATGTTGTGCAGGCTGAGCAGGATCTTGCCCAGCATCTCCTCGGTCTTGATCAGGTGGTGCAGATAGGCGCGGCTGTGCCGCCGGCACGCCGGACACGGGCAGCTGCCATCGAGAGGCGTGTGGTCGTGGCGGAAGCGGGCGTTCTTGAGGTTCCAGCGCTCGCCGCCCACCAGGGCCGCCCCGTGGCGCCCCAGCCGGGTGGGGATCACACAGTCGAACAGATCGAAGCCGTTGGCCACGGCGATCGCCATCTCCCGCAGCGTGCCCACGCCCATGAGGTAGTGGGGTTTGTCGTCGGGCAGCAGCGGTCCCACCTGGCGCACGATCCGGTGCATCTCCGCGGCCGGCTCGCCCACGCTCACCCCGCCCACGGCGATCCCGGGCAGGCCCATCGAGGCCACCACCCGCGCCGATTCCGCCCGGAGGTGGCGGAAGCAGCCCCCCTGCACGATGCCGAACAGGGCCTGATCAGGGCGGTTGTGGCTGGCGACGCAGCGCTCCAGCCAGCTGTGGGTGCGGCGGCAGGCGGCGGCCACATCGGCCTCGCTGGCCGGATAGGGCGGGCACTGGTCGAAGGCCATGGCCACGTCGGCGCCCAGGGCCATCTGGATGGCCATCGAGCGCTCCGGTGTCAGGTCGATGCGGCGGCCGTCCCGCGGGGAGCGGAACACCACGCCGTCGTCGCTGATGCGGTTGATGTCCCCGAGGCTGAACACCTGGAAGCCCCCGGAATCGGTGAGCAGCGGCCCATCCCAGGCCATGAAGCGGTGCAGCCCGCCCGCCTCGGCCACGATCGCCTCCCCCGGCTGCAGGTGCAGGTGGTAGGTGTTGGCCAGCACCATCTCGGCGCCGGTGCCGGCCAGCTGGTCGCTGGTCACCCCTTTCACCGTGGCCAGCGTGCCCACCGGCATGAAACGGGGCGTGTGCACCGGCCCGTGGGGGGTGTGGAAGCAGCCGCAGCGGGCCCGGGTGTGGGCACAGCGGGCTGTGATCTCGAAGCTGAAGGGGAGCGGGCCAGCCCCCTGGGGTGAAAAGCTGATGGGACCGCAGCGGTGCTGCGCTGACGCTAGAGGTCGCCTGGCTCCCTTCACCCGTCACCGCCCTTCCGATCCCGGTGCTGGCGCCGCCGCCGCCGGGGCACCCGCCTGGCTGCGCGATCTGGCGGGTGCCTGGATCTTCTATTCGCTGCTGCCGGCCTGGCCCTGGCCCCGGCCCCGCTTTGAGCGGATCGCCCGCTTTGCCCCCTGGATCGGCCTGGTGCTGGGGGGCCTGCAGGCCCTGCTGTGGTGGCTGCCCGCCGGCTGGCTCCCCGGCCCGGCCCGGCTGGCGCTGGTGATGGCCCTGGGGCTGTGGCTCAGCGGCGGGCTCCACCACGACGGCGCTCTGGACACGGCCGACGGGCTGGCGGCGGGACCGCTGCGCCGGCTGGAGGCGATGGCCGACAGCCGCGTGGGGGCCTCAGCGGTGCAGGTGGCCCTGCTGCTGGCCCTGCTGCGGGCTGCCGGCCTGGCCTGCCTGCTGCCGGCGCCTCCGCTGCTGGGGGCCCTGCTGCTGGTGTGGGCGGCCTTCTGGGGGCGGCTCTCGCCGTTGCCGGCGATGGCGTTCCATCCCTATCTGCGCCGCGAGGGCAGTGCCGCCTTCCATCGCCGCCACTGGCAGGGCCTGGGCCGGGAGCTGCGGCCGGCGCTGCTGGCCCTGCCGGCGCTGCTGGCGGTGAGCTGGCTGCTGCCCCTGCCAGCACGATGGCTCGGCTTGCTTGGCCTGCTCGGCCTGCTGCCGGCCTGGCTTGTCCCCTGGTGGCTGGGGCGCCGGCTCGGCGGGCACAGCGGCGACAGCTATGGCGCCAGCGTGGAGTGGACCGAAACCCTCTCCCTGCTGCTCATGGGCCTGGCGGCCGCCTGGGCGGCAGCCTGAGCAGGAAGGCGTTCCCCTGCACCGGCAGCTCCTGGGCCACGGAGGCCGGGGAGGGCATCAGCTGCAGATCGCCCCCGAGCTGGCGGGCCAGTTGCCGGGCCAGCGCCAGGCCCAGTCCGGTGCCCGGCAGATCGGCGCTGCTCCGTCCCCGCTGCCCGGCCGCAAAGATCCGCTCGCGTTCATCGCCGGCGATCGGGTCGCCCCCATCCCAGACGCACAGCTGCCATCCCCCCTCATCGGAGGCAGCCACGTGCAGGCCCACCGGGGCGCCGGAGCGGCTGTAACGAAAGGCGTTCTCCAGCAGGTTGGCCAGGATCTCGGCCACCGCGCCGGAGTCGCCCTGCCACTGGGGCAGTTGGCCGGGGCCATGCCAGGGACGCCCCTGCAGGGCCGCGGTGGCCGTGGCCCGCTGCAGCAGGGGCTGGAGCAAGGTGGCCAGGGGCTGCGGGCTGTCGCTCCCCAGGCTGGGGGGCAGCAGCAGGGGAGGCGCCTCTGCCGCTGCTGAGAAGGCTGGCTCGATCCGCTCGAGGGCGTCAATCGCATCCACATAGCGCTGCAGCTGGTGTTCCTCCTGCAGCAGGCTCTCCACCAGGGCGCGGTTGCGGGGATCGTGTTCCAGCCGGCGCCACAGCAACTGGCCGAACGTGCGCAGCGCCGCCAGGGGATTGCGCAACTGGTGCAGCAGCACCGCCAGCTGCTCCCGCTGCCGCTGCAGGCGCAGCTGCAGCTGGTGGTGCTCCAGATCGAGGCAGAGACTCTCGGTGAGGCAACGGCTCACGGCCAGCAGCCGCTGCTGGAGCGGCTCGGGCCAGGGCAGGTCGGTGGTTTCCACCTGCAGGGCGCCCAGCAGCACGCCCCCCTGGCGCATGGCCAGCCAGCGGCGGCGCTCCGCAGGTTGGCGCAGCTCGCTGTCGCTGGCGAGGGATGGCAGTGCCCGGCTGGCACTGGGCCAATGACCGATCGGGATCAGATCCGGCGTGCCGCTGTCGGACGGTTCAGTGACGTACACCACCACGGAGGTGACGTCACTGCGGTCGGCAAACTGGGCCAGCTGAGAGTTGACCAGGCTCAGAAACCGCTTGGAGACTGGCATCTCGGCGTGGGTTGCGGCGCCTCCTGGCGAAGGCCAAAAAAAGTCGGGATGACCTGAGTCAAATCCGGGAAATAGTCTTAAGATCTTTCGTATCGACCACTACCACGCGATCGCCGCGGGGCCTGAAGGGTCGACGATGTGAAGCTCGCAGTTGCGCTTTCGTTCAACCGAGGCTACAGCAGAGGTGTGTTCAGGTGACGGGTCTCCCGGGCCTGCTCCGCCCCTCACCGCTGGAAGGGTGTTCCGTTTTTCGGTGCACCGCTGACGCGTCGTTGACCTGTTCGGCACCGTCGGCTCCGGCTGGTTGGGAGTTGTGTCGCGAAGGGTTCCCTGGATCCTTCGCCAGCTGGCGGCTCACCCCGCTTCTCCTCGTCCCTCTCGATCCTCCCTCCCCCGGGAGTTCTGCCATGTCTAAGAAGCGCAAGCGGATCAGCCGCCGCCGTCTTGCCGGCCAGCGGGTGCTGGCGCACGTGCCCACCTTCAATCTGGAGACCGGCTCCCACAAGCCCGTCACCGCCGCCCGTCGCTACATCGCGGAACAGGCCCTGGTGCCTCCCGCGATCCTGAACGTGCGTCGCAACGAGCACACCACCGACCGCTTCTTCTGGGGCGAGAAGGGACTGTTCAGCGCCCAGTACGCCGAGGAAAATCACTTCCTGTTCCCCTCGCTGCGCGACATCGTTGAACGCGTCGGCGAAGAGGTGCTGTTTGAAGGCATCGAGGCGCTGGCTGCCGACGACTGGGAGGAAATGGAGGAGTACGAGTACGCCTTCGTCTGAAGACGCACGGAGCCGTCAGCGGCGGCTCCACCGTCCCCCAGCTGCCATCAGCTCCCCCCAGCGGCGCCCTGCCAGCAGCTGGCGAGGAACCGGCGGAGGGTGGGGAACAGCTCGGGGTCGATGGCATGGCCGCCGTTGAACCCCAGCAGCTCCACCGCCGTACCGGCGGCCTGCAGTTGCTCGCGGAGCGCCTCGCTGGCCTGGTAGGGCACCACCGGATCCTGGCGGCCGTGGCTGAGCAGCACCGCCGGGGTCAGCCCTGCCTGGGGTGTCCAGTCGGGATGCGGGTAGCCACTGCAGCCGATCAGGCCGGCCACCGGCCGTGCTCCGGCGCTGGTGGTCACGTCCAGCGCCATCGCCGCCCCCTGCGAGAAACCGAGCAGCACCGTCTGGCGCAGGCTCAGTTCCGCGTCCAGGCTCTCCAGCCTCTGGCGCAGCTGGCTGCGGGCTGCGGGCAGCTGGGGCCAGCCCGGTTGCTGCAGGTCGTACCACTGGCGCCCCACGCCGGCCGGGTGGGGCAAGGGCGCCTGCAGGGCCACCACACTCACCTCAGGGCCCACCAGCAGCCGCCCCAGCTCCAGCAGGTCGTCGGCATCCGCTCCCCAGCCGTGCAACAGCACCAGCCGCTCGCGGGCCGTCGTGGGACCCAGACGGATCAGGCCGGCATCGCCGGTGCCGCTGGCAGGAGGGGTGGTCATGCCGGTGCGCTGCTGCTGGTGTGCTGTTCCTGCGTAGGTTGGCCCTTCACCTTCCAGATTGCGAGCCATGGCCCCGACGGCCCTTCTGAGTGTGTCCAACAAGGAAGGTCTGGTGCCCCTGGCGGAAGGCCTCCTGGCCGCCGGCTATCAGCTGCTCTCCAGCGGCGGCACCGCCCAGGCCCTGCAGGCCGCCGGCCTGCCCGTGACCCGGGTGGCCGAGCACACGGGGGCCCCGGAGATCCTCGGCGGCCGGGTCAAGACCCTGCATCCCCGCATTCACGGCGGCATCCTGGCCCGGCGCTCCGACCCGGGGCACCAGGCCGATCTGGCGGCCCAGGCCATCGCCCCCATCGACGTGGTGGTGGTGAACCTCTATCCCTTCCGGGAAACGGTGGCCAACCCGGCCGTGACCTTCGAGACGGCCATCGAAAACATCGATATCGGCGGTCCGGCGATGGTGCGGGCGGCTGCCAAGAACCACGCCGACGTGGCCGTGCTCACCAGCCCTGAGCAGTACCCCGGGTTCCTGGAGGCCCTGCGGCAGAACCGCCTCGACCAGGGCTTCCGCCGCACCCTGGCCCTGGCCGCCTTTGCCCACACGGCCAGCTACGACGCCGCCATCAGCAGCTGGCTCGGCGCCCAGCTGGCTGCGGCTGCGGATGCGGCTGCGGAGGCCGCACCCCTGCAGCTGGAGCTGCCGCCGCGCCAGAGCCTGCGCTACGGCGAGAACCCCCACCAGCCCGCCACCTGGTACAGCCAGCCCGGGGCCGGCTGGGGCGGGGCCGAGCAGCTCCAGGGCAAGGAGCTCAGCTACAACAACCTGATCGACCTGGACGCCGCCCTGGCCACGGTGCGGGAGTTCGGCTACGGCCCCGGGGCCGAGCCCGCCGCGGTGGTGGTCAAGCACACCAACCCCTGTGGCGTGGCCACCGGCAGCGGCTGCGCTGATGCTCTTGAGCGGGCCCTCGACGCCGATCGGGTGTCGGCCTTCGGCGGCATCGTGGCCCTGAACACGCCGGTGGATGGGCCGGCCGCCGAACAGCTCACCAGCCTGTTCCTGGAGTGCGTGGTGGCTCCCGCCTTCGACGCCGATGCCCGCGAGCGCCTGGCGGGGCGCGCCAACCTGCGCCTGCTGGAGCTGGCCCCGGCCGCGATCACCCGCGCTGCCAGCCAGCAGCTGCGCTCCGTGCTGGGTGGCGTGCTGGCCCAGCAGCTCGACGACCAGCCGGTGGACGAGGGCGCCTGGCAGGTGGTGAGCGAGCGCCAGCCCAGCACCGAGGAGTTCAACGATCTGCGCTTCGCCTGGAAGCTGGTGCGCCACATCCGCTCCAATGCCATCGCCGTGGCCCGCAGCGGCCAGAGCCTGGGGATCGGCGCAGGCCAGATGAACCGGGTGGGCTCGGCACGGCTGGCCCTGGAGGCGGCGGGGGATCGCACGCGCGGTGCGGTGCTGGCCAGCGATGGCTTCTTCCCCTTCGACGACACGGTGAAGCTGGCGGGCCGCCATGGCATCGCTGCCGTGATTCAGCCGGGGGGCAGTGTGCGGGACGCCGATTCGATCGCCGCCTGCAACGCGCTGGGGCTGGCGATGGTGGTCACCGGCCGCCGTCACTTCCTGCACTGAACGCCAGCTAGGTTCGCTGCACCGACCCGGCCGCTCCCCTCCGTTCGATGCCTGAAGCGCTCGCCTACAACCTCAACTTCGTGCACCCGCTGCTGATGTGGGTGCTCTTCGGCCTCAGCGGCTACGCGATGGTGCTGGGGATCAAGGCCAAGAAAACCCGCACCGCCGACGCCGAGACGCGCAAGCAGCTGATCAAGGGGCAGTTCGCCAAGCGCCACTTCCAGATCGGCGGCGCCCTGCTGGCGGTGATGGTGCTCGGCACCTTCGGCGGCATGGCCGTCACCTATCTCAACAATGGCAAGCTGTTCGTGGGCCCGCACCTGCTGGTGGGGATCGGCATGACCTGCCTGGTGGCCCTGGCCGTGGCCCTGATTCCGCTGATTCAGCAGGGCAATCTGCTGGCGCGCAAGGCCCACGTGGGCCTGAACATGCTGATGATGACCCTCTTCCTCTGGCAGGCGGTGAGCGGCATGCAGATCCTCAACAAGATCTGGGAGAACCGGCCGGCCTGAGCCACGGGAGTTGGCCTCCCGGCCAGGCTGCCGCAGCGCTCCTCAGAACTGGGCCCGCCGGCGCGGCGGGCAGTCCAGCCCGTGGCTGGCGTGAAAATCCTCCTGCACCTTCCAGGTGAGGCGCCGGGAGATCTGGCGCACGATCTGGCGCAGCAGGTGGTCGCCACTGGTCTGCACCAGCTGGTCGGGCAGCAGGGTGATCACCCCCGGCAACCGGATCCACACGGTGAGATCGAGCTGCCAGCGCACCAGGGTCACTTCTGATTCGGCCGCTTCATCGAGGGAGAGGGCGGCGTTGAAATCCACGTCATAGAGGCGGTTGAAGCCACTCCCTTCGCCCCCCTCGGGCACCGTGAGGATCCGATAGACGCCCTCGCTCTGGGGAAGCAGCTCCAGGGCGATCGTGGGCTCCACCTCAAAGCCGAAGTTGCCGAAGCGGCCCAGGGTGAGCCGGTAGCCATTCGATCCCAGGGTCTCCACCGCCATCGGGGCGGCACAGCGCCGGAACCAGCCCTCATGCCGGTCGAGATAGGCGGCAACCCTGGCGGCAGGGGCCCGCATTTCCATCACGTCGGCAAACCGGCTCTCGTAGCAGCGCACGCGCCCGTCGTTGTGATGACGCAGCAACTCAGGGACGTCGGGGCAGCTGGATGGCGTCTCAGAGGAGCTGGATGGCGTCTCTGACGATGACAGCAATGGACTGGACAACGTCACGCAAGCGGCTCTCGCAGGGGGTCAGCGGAATCACCAGTGGCCCGGATGAATCAATGTAAAGCCACGGGTTGTCGGGGTCGGCAGTCGCCGCGACAGCGGCCACCGCAACTCTGGGTTCAGAGCTGGGTGAGGTCGATCAGCCGTTGGATCACCTGCTCCACGATCCGGTCCGGCGTGGAGGCGCCGGAGGTGATCCCCACCCGGATCGGACCCTCCGGCAGGAAGGGCTCCTCCACATCCAGGTCACTGCCCAGGGGCATGTGCTCGATGCGGTTGCCCGGTCCGATGCGCTCCGGGGTGTCGATGTGAAAGGAGCGGATGCCGCGGCTCACGGCGATCTCCTGCAGGTGGGTGGTGTTGGAGGAGTTGTAGCCGCCGATCACCACCATCAGATCCAGCGGTTCATCCACCAGGGCAAACATGGCGTCCTGGCGCTCCTGGGTGGCGTCGCAGATGGTGTTGAACGCCAGGAAGTGGTCGTTCAGCTCGGCCGGCCCGAAGCGCTGCAGCATGGTGCGCTCGAACAGCTTGCCGATCTCCTCGGTTTCGCTCTTGAGCATGGTGGTCTGGTTGGCCACGCCCACGCGCAGCAGGTCGCGGTCGGGGTCGAAGCCGGGCGAGCAGGCCCGCTCGAAGCGCTGCATGAAGGCCTGGCGCTGCTCCGCCGAGGGGCCGTCCCCCCCAGCTCCGGCCAGGATGTAGTCGCACACCAGCTGGGCTTCCGCCAGGTCGAGCACCACCAGGTAGGTGCCGGCGAAGCTGCTGGTGGCCAGGGTTTCCTCGTGCTTCACCTTGCCGTGGATGATCGAGGTGAAGCTGTGCTTCTTGTGCTTCTCCACGGTGTTCCACACCTTCGACACCCAGGGGCAGGTGGTGTCGACGATGTGGCAGCCGCGCTCGTTGAGCAGCTGCATCTCCTGCACGGTGGCTCCGAAGGCCGGCAGGATCACCACATCGCCGCTGGCGACGTCGGAGAAGTCCTTCACGCCGCCATCCACGGCGATGAACTGCACGTTCATCTCGCGCAGGTGGTCGTTCACCGAGGGGTTGTGGATGATCTCGTTGGTGATCCAGATGCGCTCACTCGGGTAGTGGCGGCGGGTTTCGTAGGCCATGGCCACAGCCCGCTCCACGCCCCAGCAGAAGCCGAACGCCTCGGCCAGCCGCACCGTGAGCCGCCCCTGTTCCAGCTGGTAGCCGTTGCTGCGCAGCTGGCCCACCAGATCGCTCTGGTAAGCCGTCTCCAGGCTGCCGGCCACCTCCTCACCCAGACCGAAACCGCGGCGGTTGTAGCGATCCGAGTGGTGCAGGGAGCGCTTGAAGGATCGGGTATCCACGGCGGCCGGACGCAGGGGGCTCAACTGTATGGGCTTTGCGGCGAAGCAGGCTGGTGCGGCCCAGGCGTCAGCCCAGGGCCACCAGGGCCACCAGGGTGATGGCTCAGGGGCTGGAGGCGCTGTCCAGCCCGAGGGCCACGGGCTGGCTCGCCTCGACCGCGGCAATCCCCTGCCAGTTCACCTGGTGCTCGCCGTAGCTGTACACACAGGGGAGCACCTCCACCCCCGCGGCCAGGGCGCTGCGGAACAGCTCGCCGTAGCGCGGGTCCGCGGAATCCCCCGGCGTAAAACGGGTCACGTCACCCCGGCTCAGGCAGGGCACCAGCACGGCCCGGGCGGTGGGCACCAGGGCGCTCAGCTCCACCAGGTGTTTCTGCCCCCGCTCGGTCACCGTGTCGGGAAACAGGGCCAGATCGCCCTGGGTCCAGGTGGTGTTCTTCACTTCCACATAGATGGGCCGTTGATCCGGGGCCCCTGCGGCGGGGGTGAGCAGCAGGTCGATGCGGCTGCGGCGGTTGGCGCCGTAGGGCACTTCGGCGCGGATGCTGCCGATCGGCCCCAGCCATTGCTCCAGCAGGCCCGCCTCGATCGTGGCCCGCACCAGGCGGTTGGGCAGGGCGGTGTTGATCCCCACCCAGATCGGGCTGCCCTGGGCTCCCGGCACCTGCGCCTGCTCCCAGGTCCAGGCCAGCTTGCGCGTGGGAGAGGGGTCGTGGCGCAGCCGCACCCGACCGCCGGGCAGCAGCACCCCGGTCATCGGACCGGTGTTGGGGCAGTGGGCGGTCACAACCGTGCCATCGGCCAGCTCCACGTCTGCCAGAAAGCGCTTGTAGCGCCTGAGCAGCACCCCCTCCACCAGCGGCCCGGTGTCCAGCACGGCGGTGGCGGGCTCGATGCTGGCGGGCTCGGCGGTGGCGGGCTCGGCGGCGGACATGCTGCTCTGGCTCGGTGTGGACGGCGGCCATACTGCCGCTCGAACAACAGCCGTTCGCGGGCCGAGGGCCCGTCCCCCGCCCGCCATGGCCCCATCCCTGCGCCGTATCGCCCTGATCGTGGCCGCGGCCACCGCCCTGAGCAAGGTGGCCGGTCTGGTGCGCCAGCAGGTGATCGCCGCCGCCTTCGGCGTGGGTGCCGCCTATGACGCCTACAACTATGCCTACGTGCTGCCGGGCTTTCTGCTGATCCTGCTCGGCGGGATCAACGGCCCCTTCCACAGCGCCATGGTGGGGGCCCTGGCCCGTCGCCCCCGGGAGGAGGGCGCCCACGTGCTGGCGGCGATCAACACCCTGGTGGGCGCCGCCCTGCTGGTGGTCACGGCCCTGCTGCTGGTGGGGGCCGATCCGCTGATCACGCTGGTGGGCCCTGGCCTCGATCCTGAGCGCCATGCGATCGCCGTGCAGCAGCTGCGCTGGATGGCACCGATGGCCCTGTTCGCCGGCCTGATCGGCCTCGGCTTCGGGGCCCTCAATGCCGCCGATGAGTTCTGGCTGCCCTCGGTGAGCCCCCTGCTCTCCAGCGTGGCCGTGATCGGCGGGATCGGGCTGCTGTGGTGGGGGCTGGGGCCCGCGATCGTCTTGCCCAAGTGGGCCTTGTTGGGCGGCGTCGTACTGGCCGCCAGCACCACGGTGGGCGCGGTGCTGCAGTGGCTGATCCAGCTGCCCGCCCTGGCGCGGCAAGGCCTGCACCGCCTGCAGCTGGTGTGGGACTGGAAGCATCCCGGTGTGCGCGAGGTGCTCCAGGTGATGGGGCCGGCCACCCTCTCCTCGGGGATGCTGCAGATCAACGTGTTCACCGACCTGTTCTTCGCCTCCGGGATCGTGGGGGCTGCGGCCGGTCTGGGCTACGCCAACCTGCTGGTGCAGACCCCCCTCGGGCTGCTCTCCAACATGCTGCTGGTGCCGCTGCTGCCGGTGTATGCCCGGCTCACGGCACCTGGCGATCGGCCTGAGCTGGTGGGGCGGATCCGCCAGGGCCTGATGCTCTCCAACGCCTCGATGCTGCCGCTGGGGGCGCTGATGGTGGCGCTGGCTGGGCCGATCGTGGCCTTGGTGTACGAGCGCGGCGCCTTTGATGCCGGCGCGGCTGTGCTGGTGGGGGGGCTGCTGATGGCCTACGGGGTGGGGATGCCGGCCTACCTGGCCAGGGACGTGCTGGTGCGGGTGTTCTATGCCCTCGGCGATGGCACCACCCCGTTTCGCTTCTCGGTGGCCGGCATCGGCCTGAATGTGGTCTTCGACTGGCTGCTGGTGGGAGGCCCCAGCCCCTGGGGCCTGCAGCTGCCGGCCCTGAATTTCGGCGCCCCCGGGCTGGTGCTTGCCACCGTGGCCGTGAACGTGATCACCTGCCTGGGCCTGCTGCTGGCCCTGCGCCAGCGCCTCGGCGGCCTGCCGCTGCTGGCCTGGGCGCGCGACACCACGCTGCTGCTGGGCGCGGCCCTGCTGGCGGGCCTGGTGGCCTGGGCTCTGGCCTCCCTGGTGGCCTGGCCGGCTGATCTGTTGGGGCGGCTCTGGCAGACGGGCATCAGCGGCGCTGCCGGGCTGCTGCTCTACACCGCCATGGCCGGAGCCTTGCGGGTGCCGGAGGCCCAGCAGGTGATCAGCCAGGTCACCGCCAAACTGCCGCGCCTGGGCAGGGGCTGAGCGTTGGCCTAGTCCCCACCCCGCACCTGGCGCAGCTCGCGCACCTGCAGGGGCAGTTCCAGGTGGGATCGGCCCAGCAGTTTTCCTCCCTCCACGGAGGCGATGCGGGCCTCGATCCCGAATTCCCGGAAGGCCGTCTCCAGTTCCTGGATCAGGGCCTTCTCCACCTGGGCCTCGGCGTCCACCACCTTGCCGATCAGCCGGCTGCCCAGGCGGCCGATCCGCTGGCTGATCACCTCCCGGGCATTTGTGACTTCAATCAGCAGCACTGCGGCCCACAGGCGATGGGCGCAACCCTATCGGCAAAACGGCTCCAGCACCTCTTCCAGATCCCGCAACTGGCCGGCGGGCACCAGCCGGGCCAGGGGCAGCCGCGTGGCACCGCCGCCGATCGGCACCTGCACGGCCTCCAGGGCCTGGCGGGCACACACCGCGCTGCCCTGGTCGAGCCTGGCGGCGCACTCAATGGCCAGGGTCTGGGCCAGGCCCGCATCCCCCAGGTAGAGATGCCAGCCGGCGATCTGCACGTACAGCCGATCGGCCAGGGCCACTTCCAGGTCGTGCAGATCGTTGGCGGAGAGGCTCATGGTTCCGGGGAGCGGCCGGGTCGCAGGGCCAGCACCACCCCAGCGTGCCCCAGCAGCAGGGCCAGCCAGCCCAGCGTGAACCAGTTGAGATGGATCCAGGGGTGGCGCAGCTCCTGCACCACCCACAGGCCGCTGTTGAGGGCGGAAAACAGCGCGGCGTGCAGGGTGAGGTTCACGATCCGCTCGAAGTGCCGGTAGGTGGGGTCGGCGGGATCGGCCGGGCCGTACCAGCGGATCGGCATGGCGAGAGGGGCGGCAACGTTCCCTGAATCATGCCGCCGGAGCCGGCCGCCGCGGCCGCCCTGGGGGACTGCCTGGGGTGGTGGTTGGGGTGGTGGTTGACGGAAGGGCCCCCCATGCGGTGAGAATGCCCAGGTGGCCGCGATGGCGCCCACACCTGCGCTTGTAGCTCAGCGGATTAGAGCATCTGACTACGGATCAGAGGGTCGGGAGTTCGAATCTCTCCAGGCGCGTTGGCAATCCATTCCGGGCACGCCCTTCCAGGTGGGAGGCGTTTCCGATGTTCGCGGCCACAGCAGCCTTGTACGGGCGGCTGTCGTGTGAGCAGTCCGGGACTCATCCTGATCGCCAGGCCCTCCGGCACCGGCTCGATCGCCCGCGCTTCCTTACGATTCCCTTCAAGACATCCACGCATTCCAGAACCGATGGCTGATCTCGCCGCGACCAACCAGCCCCTGGCGGCCGCTGATCCCGCCATCGCGGCCCTGATCGGCAAGGAGCTGGAGCGCCAGCAGACCCACCTGGAGCTGATCGCCTCCGAGAACTTCGCCTCCCGCGCCGTGATGGAGGCCCAGGGCTCGGTGCTCACCAACAAGTACGCCGAGGGCCTGCCGTCGAAGCGCTACTACGGCGGCTGCGAGCACGTGGACGCGATCGAGGAGCTGGCGATCGAGCGGGCCAAACAGCTCTTCGGCGCCGCCTGGGCCAACGTGCAGCCCCACAGCGGTGCCCAGGCCAACTTCGCCGTGTTCCTGGCCCTGCTGCAGCCCGGCGACACGATCCTGGGCATGGACCTCAGCCACGGCGGCCACCTCACCCACGGCTCGCCGGTGAACGTGAGCGGCAAGTGGTTCAAGGCCGTGCACTACGGCGTCGACCCTGACACCCAGCAGCTCAACTTCGACACCATCCGCCAGCTGGCCCTGGAGCACAAGCCCAAGCTGATCGTGTGCGGCTACTCCGCCTATCCCCGCACGATTGATTTTGCGGCTTTCCGCGCCATCGCCGATGAGGTGGGCGCCTACCTGCTGGCCGACATGGCCCACATCGCCGGCCTGGTGGCCGCCGGCGTGCACCCCAACCCGGTGCCCGTGTGCGACGTGGTCACCACCACCACCCACAAGACCCTGCGCGGCCCCCGCGGCGGCCTGATCCTCTGCCGCGACGCCGCGTTCGCCAGGCAGTTCGACAAGGCCGTGTTCCCCGGCAGCCAGGGCGGTCCGCTCGAGCACGTGATCGCGGCCAAGGCCGTGGCCTTCGGCGAAGCCCTGCAGCCCAGCTTCCAGGCCTACGCCCAGCAGGTGGTGGCCAATGCCCAGGCCCTGGCCGAGCGCATCCAGGAGCGCGGCATCGCCGTGGTGAGCGGCGGCACCGATAACCACATCGTGCTGCTCGATCTGCGCAGCATCAACATCACCGGCAAGGTGGCCGATCTGCTGGTGAGCGATGTGCACATCACCGCCAACAAGAACACGGTGCCCTTCGATCCCCAGTCGCCGTTCGTCACCAGCGGCCTGCGCCTGGGCACCGCCGCCTGCACCACCCGCGGCTTCGATCAGGCCGCCTTCCGCGAGGTGGCCGATGTGATCGCCGATCGCCTGCTCAATCCCGAGGACACCACCATTGAGCAGCGCTGCCGTGAGCGGGTGGCTGCCCTGTGCGAGCGCTACCCGTTGTATGCCCCAGCCCGTGAGCTGCAGCACGCCTGATTCCACGTTTCGCCCGTAGGGTGGCGGCCTCAGCCTGCCCCTGCGGGGTTTGCGTCAGCCAGCCGTCTTGACTCTCGCCTACAGCCCCAACGCTGCAGCTCTGCTCACCTTTGTGGTGGCCACCCTGCTCACCGCCCTCATCGTCCCGGTGGTGCGGCGTTGTGGCCTGCGCTGGGGCTTCATCGACACCCCGGACGCCCGCAAGCAGCACACCCGGCCGATGGTGCGCCTGGGGGGAGTGGGCATTGTGCTGGGCTTCAGCGTGGCCCTGGCCCTCACCTGGCTGCTGGGAGGCTTTGCCGAGCTGGAGCCCAGCAAGGACCGCCTGATCTGGACCACGCTCGCCGGCTGCCTCTGCTTCTTCTCGATCGGCCTGGCCGACGACCTGTTCGCCCTGCCCCCCCTGCCCCGGCTGGCTCTCCAGCTGGCCGTCTCCCTGGCCGTGTGGTCCGAAGGGGTGCGCATCGGCAGCATTGAATTGCCGTTCGGGGGCGTTGCCGCAGCTCCGGCATTGCTCTCCCTCCCGGACTGGTTGAGTGTGCTGGCCACGGTGATCTGGCTGGTGGGCATCACCAACGCCATCAACTGGCTCGATGGCCTCGATGGCCTGGCTGCGGGCGTGAGCGGCATCGCCGCCGTGGGGCTGCTGTCGGTGAGCTTCAGCCTCGACCAGCCCGCGGCGGGCCTGCTGGCGGCGGCCCTGGCCGGCAGCTGTCTGGGTTTCCTGCGCCACAACTTCAATCCCGCCCGCATCTTCATGGGCGATGGCGGCTCCTACTTTCTGGGCTTTTCTCTTGCGGCGATCAGCATCGTGGGCCCGGCCAAGGGCCTCACCAGCGTCAGCCTGCTGCTCCCCCTGCTGATCCTCTCCCTGCCCCTGGCCGACATGTCGGCGGTGATCATGGGCCGCCTCAGCGAGGGGCGATCGCCCTTCTATCCCGACCGTCGTCACCTTCATCACCGCCTGCTGCGCACCGGGCTCAGCCACCGCCATACCGTGTTGCTGATCTATGCCTTCACCCAGTGGCTGGCGGCCCTGGCCCTGGTGTTGGTGAATGCCGAGATGCGCTTTCTCTGGCTGGCCCTGGCCACGGCCGTGCTGATCTGGGTGCTGGTGAGCACCCGGCGTCAGTTGCAGCAGGCCGATGAACCCTGATCTGTGGGCTGACCGCGGCGATGAGCGCTGAGATTCTCTGCATCGGCAGCGAGCTGCTGCTGGGCAACATCACCAACGGCAATGCCCGCTGGATCGCCGAGCAGCTGGCGGCCCTGGGCATCGCCCACCACCGCCAGCAGGTGGTGGGTGACAACCGCGATCGCGTGATCGCCGCCGTGCGCGAGGCGGCGGGCCGCTGCCGGCTGCTGATCACCACCGGCGGCCTCGGCCCCACCCCTGACGACCTCACCACCGAGGCGATCGCCGCCGCCTTCAACACCCCCCTGGCCGAGCGCCCGGAGGTGTGGGCTGACATCCAGGCCAAGCTGGCGGCCCGGGGCCGGCCCGTGACGCCCAGCCTGCGCCGCCAGGCCCTGCTGCCCGTGGGTTCCGAGCTGCTGCCCAACACCACCGGTTCGGCTCCCGGGATGATCTGGAGCCCGGATCCGGCTGGTCTTCCCTTCCCGATCCAGCAGGGTTTCACCGTGATCACCTTCCCCGGGGTGCCGAGCGAGATGCGGGCGATGTGGACCGCCACAGCCGCCCCCTGGTTGCAGCGCTGCGCTCTGGTGCAGGGCGTGTTCGCCAGCCGCATGCTGCGGTTCTGGGGTGTGGCCGAATCGAGCCTGGCCGAACAGGTGGCCGACCTGCTGGAGCGTCCCAACCCCACCGTGGCCCCCTATGCCGGCAGTGGCGAGGTGAAGCTGCGGCTCACCGCCCGCGCCGCCAGCCAGGGCGAGGCCGAGGCCCTGCTGGGGCCTGTGGAGGCGGAGATCCGCACCCGCGCCGGCGCGGCCTGCTTCGGTGCCGATGACGACTCCCTGGCCTCAGTGGTGCTGGAGCAGCTGCGCCGCAGGGGGCAGACCCTGGCGGTGGCCGAGAGCTGCACCGGCGGCGGCCTGGGCGCGGCGCTGGCGGCGGTGCCCGGGGCCTCCGAGGTGTTTCTGGGCGGGGTGATTGCCTATGCCAATGCCGTGAAGCAGGGGCTGCTGGGGGTGCCAGCCGAGCTGCTGGCGGCCCATGGCGCCGTGAGTGATCCGGTGGCCCAGGCCATGGCGGAGGGCGCGCGGCGGGCCACCGGGGCCGACTGGGCCCTGGCCGTGACCGGCATCGCCGGGCCGGGAGGGGGCAGCGCCGAGAAACCCGTGGGGCTGGTGCACATCGCCGTGGCCGGCCCCGATGGCTGCAGCAGCGAGGGGGTGCGCTTCGGATCCAGCCGCGGCCGCAGCTGGATCCAGCTGCTCACGGCCGGCGAGGCGCTGGATCGGATGCGCCGCCGGTTGCTGGCGGCCTGAGCCCCCTCGCCCGTTTCCGCCTCCCGCGTGCCTGGTGTGCCGATGCCATCACCTCCCCCCCCTGCTTCTGCTCTGCCCCCTTCTGCTCCGCGGCGGCGAACGGGCCAGGGCCGCCGCCTCCTTCCCTTGGCGGCCCTGGCCCTCGGGGTGCTGCTGGTGCTGGTGCAGGCCTGGCGGCCGGAGGTGCTGGGGCCAGCTGGTCGAGAGCATCTCCAGCAGTTGGCCAGCTCCGGTCGCTTTCGCCACTGGGATCTGATCGGTAGCGCCGCCTTCGCGATCTACGGATTTCTCACCGCCCTGCGGCGCCGCTACGACCTCTGGGGCAGCTTCGTGCTCACCCTGCTGCCCACGGTGGGGGGCGGCGTGATCCGTGATCTGCTGATCGGCGGGGAGCGCTTCCCGCTGCTGCTGTTCCGCGACCCCACCTACCTGGCTCTGGTGCTCTCGGTGTTGGTGTTCGGATCGTTGGGTTCGCCGTGGCTGGTCAGCCGCGACCTGCAGGCCGGCTGGCCGGCCCGCCTGCTGGTGCTCGCCGACAGCATCGGTCTGGCCAGCTTTGCCGTGATCGGTGCCCGCGTGGCGCTGCTGGCGGATCTGCCCTGGTACTGGCTGCCCTTCTCCGCAGCGGTGAGCTGCACCGGTGGTGGCTGTCTGATGGACATCGTCACCGGTCGGGAGCCCCGCACCTTCCAGGGGGAGCCCTACGAGGAGATCGCCGTGCTGGGCAGCCTGCTGCTGGTGGTGCTCTGGTGCGCAGCCGATGGGCTCCAGCCTGCAACCTGGCCGATCACCGCCGCGATGCCCCTGGCCTGGACGGCGATGCTGCTGGCCCGGCTCTGGGTGGTGCAGCGGGGCTGGCGCTCCTGGCGGCCTGGCAGCTGAGGGCCCGGGTGGTGGAGATCCTGCAGCAGGCCACCAGCTCGCTGCCCGCCTCGAGACCCTGCGCCAGCGGTTGCAGGCCGCTCCGATCTGGTACAACCAGCACACCATCGGCGTCACCTTCAGCGCCGGCATCGCCTGCAGCGCCGAGGTCCGGGATCGCATCGTCGCCGACTGTTCGATGCCCGCCGCTTAGGGTGGCCGGTCAGCTCTGGTGGGGCAAGGGTGAGCGCGGCAACGCTGTACGACAAGGTCTGGGATCTGCACCGGGTGGCGGAGCTGCCGGGCGGCTCCACCCAGCTGTTCATCGGCCTGCACCTGATCCATGAGGTCACGAGCCCCCAGGCGTTCGCGGCGCTGAAGGATCTGGGCCTCTCGGTGCGCCACCCCGAGCGCACCGTCGCCACGGTGGACCACATCGTGCCCACCACCAGCCAGGCCCGGCCCTTCGCCGATCCCCTGGCCGAGGAGATGCTGGCCACCCTGGAGGCCAACTGCGCCGAGCACGGCATCACCCTGCACGGCATCGGCAGCGGCCGCCAGGGGATCGTGCATGTGATCGCCCCGGAGCTGGGCCTCAGCCAGCCGGGCATGACCGTCGCCTGCGGCGACTCCCACACCTCCACCCACGGCGCCTTCGGTGCCATCGCCTTCGGCATCGGCACCAGCCAGGTGCGCGATGTGCTGGCCAGCCAGAGCCTGGCGATGAACAAGCTCAAGGTGCGCCGCATCTGGGTGGACGGCCAGCTGCAGCCGGGCGTGTTCGCCAAGGACCTGGTGCTGCACGTGATCCGCACCCTGGGGGTGAAGGGCGGCGTGGGCTACGCCTACGAGTTCGCCGGCCCGGCGATCGCGGCCCTGTCGATGGAGGAGCGCATGACCCTCTGCAACATGGCGATCGAGGGCGGGGCCCGCTGCGGCTACGTGAACCCGGATCAGGTCACGTTCGACTACCTGCAGGGTCGCCCCTGCGCCCCCAGCGGCGAGGCCTGGCAGCGGGCGGTGGCCTGGTGGGGCAGCCTGGCCAGCGGCGCCGATGCCGTGTTCGACGACGAGGTGCGCTTCGATGCCGCCGCCATTGCACCCACGATCACCTGGGGGATCACCCCGGGCCAGGGCATCGGCGTCGATGAGGCCGTGCCCACCCTGGAGCAGACCCCGCCTGAGGAGCGCCCCCTGGCGGAGGAGGCCTACCGCTACATGGACCTGCAGCCGGGCACGCCGATCGCCGGCACACCGGTGGATGTGTGTTTCATCGGCAGCTGCACCAACGGGCGCCTCAGCGATCTGCAGGCCGCGGCCGCCGTGGCCCAGGGGCGCCAGGTGGCGGCCGGGATCAAGGCCTTTGTGGTGCCCGGCAGTGAGCAGGTGGCCGCGGCGGCCGAGGCCGAGGGGCTCGACCAGGTGTTCGTGGCGGCGGGTTTCGAGTGGCGCGAGCCGGGCTGCTCGATGTGTCTGGCGATGAACCCCGACCGGCTCGAGGGGCGCCAGATCAGCGCCAGCTCCTCCAACCGCAACTTCAAGGGCCGCCAGGGTTCCGCCAGTGGCCGCACCCTGCTGATGAGCCCGGCCATGGTGGCCGCCGCTGCCGTCACCGGCCGCGTCACCGACGTGCGCGAGCTGCTGCAGGCCTGAGCGCGCTGCCTGCCTTCCTCCCCTCTCTTCGTCCGTTCTGCGCCCAGCACCGTTCCGGATCGTCCCTGCCCCTTTCCCCGCCATGTCCAGTTCCGCCCCCTTCCCTGCCGGTCCGATCCGCAATCACCGCGGCCGCGGCGTGGCCGTGGTGGGGGCTGACATCGACACCGACCGGATCATCCCGGCCCGCTTTCTCAAGTGCGTCACCTTCGACGACCTGGCCCGCGGCGCCTTCGCCGACGATCGCACCGAGCTGGCCAACGACCCGGCTGGCCCCCACCCCTTTGATCGCGACGAGCACCAGGAGGCCTCGGTGCTGGTGGTGAACAGCAACTTCGGCTGCGGCTCCAGCCGCGAGCACGCCCCCCAGGCGCTGATGCGCTGGGGGATCCGCGCCCTGATCGGCGAGAGCTTCGCCGAGATCTTCTTCGGCAACTGCCTGGCCCTGGGCATCCCCTGCCTCAGCGCCGAGCCCGACACGGTGCGGGCCCTGCAGGAGGCGATCGCCGCCGACCCCGGCGCCGAGCTGCTGCTGGATCTGGAGGCCCTGGAGGTGGAGCTGGAGAGCGAGTTCGTGGGCGCCAACCGCTGGCGGGTGCACCTCGATCCGGGCCCCCACCAGATGCTGGTGAGCGGCCAGTGGGATGCCACCGGCCAGCTGCTGGCCCACGCCGCAGAGCTGGACCGCACCCTGGCGTCACTGCCCTATCTGCGGGGATTCTGAGCGCGTCTGCCGTGCCGAGGTGCCTGGACCATCGGGCCTGGGCACGAAGGGCGTGCCGCTGCCGCTGAAGCTGAAGTCGTTCAGCCGGATCCGGATCCCGCCGATGCCGTCGTAGGGGCTGTAAAAAACCCCGAGCTCATAGGAGCGCTGCTGCAGTTTGAGCTCCACATAGGAGTAGCTCACATCGCCGTAGAACCTGGAGTTGCTGTCGATGTTCCAGGTGGCTCCCGCCTCCAGCACGAGGGGGCCATAGAGCTGCTGGGCTGCCCGGAAACTCAGGGTGCGCAGGTCCACGGCCCGGTCGAAACCGAAGGGGCTGCGCCCATCCAGCAGGGTGCCACCCACGAGCAGCGCCACCTGGCTGTAGTCGAACCAGGGTTGTTGAAACCGGCCGAGGGTGATCGCCGGACCTCCGAACAGGGTGAGGGTGTTCTGCCGCTCCCCTTCGCTGTAGCGAGCCAGGGAGCTGGCCAGGCCGAAATTCAGGGCCAGCCCGGGCCGCACCGGCTCGGCGGCGTAGCGCAGGGCGGAGAGCTCCTCCTCTTCGGGCTCCAGACTCGCCTCCCAGAGGCGCAGGGAGCTGGTCAGCCCCCCGCTCAGGCGGCCGCGCCACTGGGTGTCGAGCTGGTTGCGTTCAAACAGGTTGGCCTGATAGTTGCCGGCCACGGCGCGCCAGTCGAGGTCGATCGGTCCCACATAGGGCGTGCGCCTTGGGTCGTCGCGGCGATCGGCCGGATCGGGGTTGAAGCGCAGGTTGCCGTCCAGTTGACCGCCGTAGGAGTACACCACCGTCTGCAGGCCCAGGCTGCCGTTGTACACCCGTTCCCGGTAGGAGCCGAACAGCTGCCCCTCGGATTGGCTGTGCCCGGCCAGCCCCAGCGGGGTTCTGAGGCGCACGATGCTGCGGGTGCCCGCCGCCAGGTTGTCCGGACTGAGGGTGGAGAGGCTGGTGTCGGCCTGGAGCCGGAACCGGTCGATCGGCAGATTCAGCTCACCCGTGAGGCCGAACAGGTCGCCAGCCCGCAGTGGCTGGTTCACCGCAGGTCCGGCCAGGGATCTGCCAGGAGCGGTGTAGCTGTCGGTGCGGCCCTGGATCGCCCGCTGCAGCATGAACTGGGGCTGGAGGTTGAGCTTGCCGGCCTCGCCGATGCGCAGGGTGGGCAGGTTGTAGCCCAGGTAGATGCCGTCGCGGTCGCGCCTGTCCGTGTCGAGGGTCAGCTGCAGGGCTTCGTCACCGATCACGGCCCGATTGAGTCCCGGCAAGGCCACCCGGTTGCTGAGCAGGATCCGCGTGCGCCTGGCCTGGATGCGGGTGATGCCCTCGCCCTCGAACACGGCCTCCACCCCGTAGCCGATGGTCCAGGACTGGGCCGGGGTCAATGGGTCGTTGGTGAAGGCCACCTCCGGGGCCGTCCAGCGGTTGCCGCGGATCTGCAGGTTGGAGGCCTGGAAGCGCAGCCGGTTCACCTCGCCCCGGCTCGGCCTGGGCCGGCGATAGACGCTGGCGCCCCGCGGCCCACTGGTGCTGGTCTCCTCCTCGGTGTCGATCACCGCCACCAGATTGAGCTTGATCGAGGTGTCCACCGCCTGCCGGAAGCGCACGTCGCGCACCCGTTGATCCCGAATGGGCTCCTGCTCCGGGGGGGCGGGTTGCTCCTCTGCAGGTGGGCTCTGCCTGAGCAGCTCGCTCAGGCGGCTGCCCGGATCGCTCTGCGGGCCTCCGGGACAGCCGCGGGGGGCGGGCATGGAGGGCAACGGCACCCGGCGGGGGGGCAGCAGCTCCAGCACGGGACGCTCGTCGCTGCGGCTGCGCAGCTCGGGGCAGGCAAAGCCCTGATCGCTGCTGGCCGGGTCTGTGTCGGTGTCGGTCGCTGCGTCGGTGTCGGTGGGAGTGGCCTGGCCGAGAGCTTTCACCTCCCGCTCCACCCCCTCCTGGTCGATCACCCCATAGATGTCATCCAGTTCACCGCTGCCCTCCAGCTGGCTGTAGCGCAGTCGGCTGGCCTGGATCGTCTGATCACCCTTGGTGAGCCGCAGCCGGCCCGTGGCGTACACCGTGCGGCTGCGCTCCATCACCTCCACCCGGTCGGCCAACAGCCGCCAGCCCTGGAACCGGGCTTCCACGTTGCCCTCGGCCACCAGCACCGTGCGATCGGCATCCACGGTCTGCCGATCAGCCCGGATCAGCAGGAAGGAAGGGGCCGGGATGTCTGGGGCGGCGGGCGGCGCTTCAGGCGTGGGCGGCGGTTCAGCGGCCTCGACGCCCCGGGCGCCAGCCGACGGAGCCCCGATCAGGAGCACAAGCCAGAGCGCTGCGGCCAGTCGCCCAGCGCGGCCGGATGGCTGGCTGCCATGGAACGGGTGCGTCAAGGCAAAGCAGCCTGGTCGTCAGGGACCTTATGCCAGGGGTGCAGGCGTTGAAGAGCAGAGCGGACCGGTGGCGGGGTTCAGTCCTCGAGGTCCTTGCGGCTGGGGGTGCGGCTGGGGTCGCTGGCCAGGAAGCCGAACACGAAAATCCCGATGAAGAAGAAGACGACCGAATAAACCGAGATCTTGAGAGCCAGCATGGTTCGGTCTTGCGGGAGACGGGCGGGGTGACAGGGAGTGACGGGCCGGGATGAGGGTCTGGTCGACCCCGCGGCGGCGGCATCATCCTATGGGACCTGCTTGGCCATCCAACGATGACTGAGGCCCCGGGGCCTGGGCTCGCTCACCAATTTGAAACGTTTGGGCCAGCGAGTGAGCCGCCCGCGGCGGGGGAGCCCTGGGATCTGCGGCCGCTCTGGCGCTGCCCGGGGGTCGATGGGGAGCCCGGCAGCGCCCTGGAGCACCCGTGGGGGGCGCGGCATCGGCCCGACTGGCAGGCCCGAGGGCTGGTGATCTGGCCCCGGGGCGGCCAGTGGCGGCAGCTGGATCTGCGGCTCCCCTGCCCGGCGGCCTGGCAGCTCCTGCAGCGGCCCCGGCCGGCGGTGCGTGCCCGCCTGGTGCTGCGCTGGTGGGCCGACGCGGTGGAGCTCTGGGCGGATGGCCAGCTGGTGCACCGGGGCGACCTGTTCGACACCGCCTGCCGCTGGCTGTTGCCCGAGCGCTGGTGGCGGGGGGAGGCGCTGCAGCTGCGCCTGCGGCTGCGCAGTCCGCTGCATGACGACGGCGCCCTGATCCTCAGCCGGGTGGAATTGGAGCCCCTGGAGCCGGCCGACCCCTGCGGCGTGCTGGCCAGCCAGCGCCGCGAACTGCTGGCGCTGCGCCAGGCGGCCGGGGTGGCCGCCGATCCCCCGGCGGCGCCCGGCTTCCATGTGCTGGGCCATGCCCATCTCGATCTGGCCTGGCTGTGGCCCGTGGCCGACACCTGGCAGGCGGCCGAGCGCACCTTCACCTCGGCCCTCGATCTGATCGAGCGCTTCCCGGAGCTGCATTTCGCCCACTCCACCCCGGCCCTCTATGCCTGGCTGGAGCAGCACCGGCCTGCCCTGTGGCAGCGCCTGCGAGGCGGCGGTGGAGGCCGGCCGCTTCGAGCCGATCAACGGCCCCTGGGTGGAGACCGACTGCGTGCTGGTGAGCACCGCCTCACTGCTGCGCCAGTTCCAGCTGGGCCAGGCCGACAGCCGGCGGCGCTTCCCGCACCTGTCGCACGAGCTGGCCTGGCTGCCGGACAGCTTCGGCTTCGCCGCCGGTCTGCCGGCCGTGGCGGCGGCCACCGGCGTGCGCTGGTTCTGCACCCACAAGCTGTTCTGGAACGCCACCAATCCCTTCCCCCATCGGCTGTTCCGCTGGCGCTCCCGCTGCGGCGCCGAGCTGCTGGCCCTGATGACCGCCCCGATCGGCACCGACGGCGACCCGGTGGCGATGGAGCGCCACCGGCTGGAGTGGCAGGCCGCCACCGGTCTCTCCCCAGCCTCTGGCTGCCCGGGGTGGGGGACCACGGCGGCGGCCCCACCGCCGAGATGCTCGAGCAGCTGGCGCTCTGGCAGGCCCAGCCCGTGGCCGCCCGCCAGCGCCACGGCAGCCTGCGCCGTTACCTGCTGGAGCTGGAGCCGGCGGCGTCCCAGCTGCCGGTGTGGCGCGACGAGCTCTACCTGGAGCTGCACCGCGGCTGCGCCACCAGCCGCCCCGACCAGAAGCGTCACAACCGCACCCTGGAGCGCCTGCTGCGCGAGGCCGACCTGGCGGTGGCCCTGGCGGCGATGGCGGCGGCTCCCCCGCAGGGCGATCCGTCCCAGGTGCCGGAGCCCTGGCTGGCGGTGCCCGGGCTCCAGCCCCAGCCCCAGCCCCAGCCCGACTGGCGCCCCCTGCTCTTCCAGCAGTTCCACGACATCCTGCCGGGCACCTCCGTGCCCGAGGTGTTCGAGCAGGCCGAGCCCCAGTGGCGGGCGGCTCGCCGCCAGGCCTGCCGTCAGCGGGACCGGGCCCTGCAGGCCTGGCTGGGGCTTGGCAGTGAGGCGCAGGATGGCGGCCCGGTCGCTGGCTGGTGGGCCGCCCAGCTGGTCCCCCTGCCGCCGCGGCCGCGCACCGTCCGATTGCCGGCAGGCCAGTGGCAGACGGACGGCGTGTCCCTGCCCAGCCAGCCCGCCACGGCCGGGGGCGTCTGGGTGCAGCTGCCCGCCATCGCCGGCGTCGCCGCCCGGCCCCTGCGCCGCCGGGTTGCGGGGATCCCGCCCAGCCCGGCAGCCGCTGCCGCGGTGCAGGCCGCGGTGTGGGTGGAGGGCTGCCGGGCCGGCAATGGCCTGGTGGAGCTGGAGCTGGGGCCCGCGGGGGTGGAGCAGCTGCGCGACTCCCAGGGACGGCCCCGGTTGCGGGCCCCCCTGGCCTGGCGGCGCTTTGGCGATCGCGGGGAGTTCTGGGATGCCTGGGATCTGGCCGCCGACTACGCCGATCACCCCCTGCCCTGGCAGTGGCAGGGGGAGCCGCAGTGGTCGGAACGGGGCCCCCTCTGCGCCCGCTTTGTGTGGCGCGGCTGCTGTGGTGAGAGCCCTGTGCGGCTGGATGGCCGCCTGCTGGCGGGCACGCCCTGGCTGGAGCTGGTGTTGAGCGTCCACTGGCGCCAGCGCCATGAGCTGCTGCGCCTGGAGGTGCCGCTGGCCGAGCGGGCGGATCGCTGGGCGGCCGACACCAGTGGCGGGGTGCTGGAGCGGCCCGCCCAGCCCCGCACCGCCCGGGAGCGGGCCCGCTGGGAGGTGGCGGCGATCAGCTGGCTGGCCTCCTGCAGCCCGCAGGGCGGCCTGGCCGTGCTGCTGGATGGGCCCCAGGGGGTGTCCGCTCAGGCCGAGCACCTGGGGGTGTCGCTGCTGCGGGCGCCCACCTGGCCGGATCCCGGCGCCGACAACGGCTGGCAGCGGCTGCGCCTGGCCCTGCTGCCCTGTGCCGCTGGCTGGCGGGCTGATGGGGTGCCGGCCCGGGCCCAGGCCTTCCGCGAGCCGCTGTGGCTGCGGCCGGCCGCCCCACCCCAGCCGCCAGCTGAGCCGCTGACGCTGCCGCCGCTGCCCCTCGGGGTGGAGATGGTGGGCCTGCGGCACCTCGGCGATGGCACCGCGGCCCTGGCCCTGGCCAATCACACCCCCTGCCGGCAGGAGGTGCATCTGGGGCCGGCCTGGCAGCTGCTGTCCCGGCTGGACGGCCTGGATCAGCCCATGGGGCCCGCCGCGGGCTCCTCCTTGGGGCTGGCGCCGTGGCAGCTGGAGTTCTGGCGGATCCGGCCGGCCTGATCTCAGTCGTCGTGGTCGTCGAAGGGATCGGTGAGGCCCTTGGAGGGCGGACCGAAGGCCAGGTAGATGCCGAGGCCGGTGAGCCCCAGCAACACGGCCAGCACCGTGAGCGCAACCGAGAGAGCGGGGGAACCGGTGCTGCTGGGATCCATCAGGCGAAGGCAGGCGGGTGGGGCTGGGGTTGGTGGTGGATGCCGGCGGCGTGGGCAGCGGCCCGGGGGCCTCCATCACAACTCTCGACAGCCGCTCCCGCCGCAGCGGGCGAGACCCTTACAGTAACCAGAGCGATTTCCTGCCTGAGAGGCCGAAGCAGCCATGGCTCAACGCACCCGTCTCGGCGACCTGCTGCGCCCCCTCAACTCGGAGTACGGCAAGGTCGTGCCCGGTTGGGGCACCACCCCCGTGATGGGCATCTTCATGCTGCTGTTCCTGGTGTTCCTGCTGGTGATCCTGCAGCTGTACAACCAGTCGCTGCTGCTCGAGGGCATCAACGTCAACTGGAACGGGGCTGGCTGAGGCCTCCCGCCCCGGCGGTCCCCCTGACGCGATGAATTTCTTCGGTATCGGCTTACCTGAGTTGGCGGTGATTGCCGCCATCGGCCTGCTTGTGTTCGGCCCCAAGCGCCTGCCGGAGCTGGGCCGCACCCTGGGGCGCACCCTCAAGGGTTTTCAGTCGGCCTCCAGTGAGTTCGAGAAGGAGTTCCGAACCGCCATCGCCACCGTGGACGCCCCGGCGGAAACGCCTGCTTCCCTGTCCAGTGCCGAGCCCGTGCAGGTGTCCGAAGCAACCTCGCCAGCAGCGGAGGAGGGTGAGTCGATCGAGCAGGGCGCCGCGCCCGTCCAGGACGGCCCCTCCAGCTGAACGGCCGTGCCTGGTCTCCAGCTGGTGGTCGGCCTCGGCAATCCCGGGCCGAAATATCTCGACACGCGCCATAACGTCGGCTTCATGGCCGTGCAGCGCCTGGCGGCCGAGCTGGGCGGCTCCTTCCGCCAGCAGCCCAAGCTCCATGGCCTGCTGGCGGATGTGGGCCAGGGCGTCACGCGGCTGCGGCTGCTGATGCCCCAGACCTTCATGAACGACAGCGGTCGCTCCATCCGCGCCGCCCTCGACTGGTTCGGCCTGCAGCCGGCGGACCTGCTGGTGATCGTGGATGACATGGATCTGCCCCTGGGCCGGCTGCGCCTGCGGGCCAGCGGCAGTGCCGGCGGCCATAACGGCCTGCGCAGCGCCATCAGCCACCTCGGCACCCAGGATTTCCCCCGGTTGCGCATCGGTATCGGCGCCCCGGCGGAGAATCCACAGGAGCGCAGGGCCCGCACCATCGGCCATGTGCTCGGGCGCTTCAGCCCCGCCGAGCGCCCCCTGCTCAACGACGTGCTCACGGAGGTGGAGGCCGGCATCGGCCTGATGCAACGGCTGGGGCTGGAGCGGGCCGGTAACCGTCTGAACGGTTTTCGCGGCCAGGCCGCGCCAGGCTGAGCCCATGGCCCGTCTGCCCGCCACCACGGCCCGCCTGCGGGTGCTGCACCAGAGCTTCAGCGAGCGCCTGCTGGAGGGGGAGGTGAGTGCCGGCAACTTCGCCTGGACCTTCCGCTGGGCCTTTGATCGCGGCGAACTGAGCGTGGAGCCCTCCCTGGGACGGGCCCTGATCCAGGACGCGCTGCTGCGCTTTCTGCTGCGGGCCGACTACCAGCTGGAGCCAGGGGCCGACTACGCCTTCACGGTGCGAGCCCGTCTCTGACGCCGGGTCGTCGGCGCCATACCGGGCCGCAGTGCCGCGCCAGGGGCCTGCCGAGATGGCGCTCCAACAGCAGCTGGGCGACCACGTCATCGATGTCGCGGGGGGGCAGGCGCAGGCCGCTGGGCAGGCAACGGCGCCAGCCGCGGGGCGGCTCGAGCTGCCAGTAGCGCTGGCGCGCCGCCAGCGTGGTGCCCCATTCGTCCAGTTGCTGGCTGGGCAGGGCGGCCTCCGCGAGCTCTCTGCACCAGTCGGCACTGCCGGTGCCGTTGCCGAGCACCACCAGCCGGAGCCCCTGGTGCCGCCACTGCAGCAGCAGCGCCAGGCTGTCGGTCGGCGGCAGGATCGCGGCGGCCACGATCGCCTGGCCGGCCCGATCCGTCACGGCCAGGCCGCACTTGCTGCGCCCTGGATCCAGCCCGGCGATGCCCAGCCCGTCAGGGGAGGTCACGGTCGGCGCGGGCCCTGGGGCCCATTGCCACGGATCGGCATCTGGCGCAGCTCCACCCCAACGGGATCAGGGGTCTCGCTGTCCATCCTGGCCACGGCTTCCAGCTGCACCACCTGGCCGGCCGGCCGATCGGCCAGGGTGCGGGCGAGCTGGTTGAACTGGCCCACGTCAAACTGCAGCCCATCGGCCAGGCTGCCCTGGCGCTGCACGCGGGCATAGGCTGCCGCCAGCAACAGGTTGATCCGCCGGGCGATCTGTTCCGGGTCGCGCAGATCCCCTTCGATGGTGGTGCTGGCGAGGATGTCCCCCTTGCGGGCCACCCGGCGGTTGGGACGCAGGTCGGGGAAGGCCAGCACCTGTTTCTCACCGCGCAGCACATTGGCCGCGGAACGGATGCTCACCACCCAGCTGCCCGGCTGGCCGAGCAGGTCTTCCAGTTTCTTGATGTCGCTCACCGGCACCAGCAGGATCTGGCGGTCGGGTGGTTCACCGGGCAGCACCCGCCGGAAGGCGTTGAGATTGGCCTGTTGCAGCAGGGCGGTGATCACCTCCTTGGCCTGGGCCGGTCGCTCCAGCTTCACCTTGGCGGTGGCCAGGGGCTGGCCGCTGGTCAGCACCACATCGCCGCGGCGCAGGGCGATCAGGTTGGCTTCCAGCTCCTCGAGCTCGCTGGCGCCGGCCGCGATCCTGTCGCCCAGCTGGGCGAGCTCCGCTTCGGTGCGGCGGATTTCGGCGTCGCGGCGGTTCACCTCGCCACTGAGCCGGTCGCGCTCAGCTTCCAACCGGGCGCGTTGCTGCTGCAGCGGCGCCAGTTCCCGCCGCAGGGCCGTGGCCCGTTGCTCCGCCTGGGCCAGTTCCTGCTGAACCCGTCGCTGGCCCTGCTGGGCCTGGGCCACCTGGGTTTTGCTGGACTGAAGGGCGACCCTGCTGGCCGCCAGATCCCTCTGGCTCGCCTGCAGCTGGGCCTGGCTGTTCTTCAGCTGGGAGCGGCTGCCTGCCAGTTGCTCCCGGCTCTGCCGCAGCCGCTCCTCCAGTTGGTCGAGCTCAAACAGGCCGGTGCGCAGCCGCTGGCTCACCAGCAGCATCAGCCCCAGGGACACCGCGCTGATCAGGCTGCCGGTGAGCACGGTGATCACCACCGCCGTGTGCCGGGGCCGCAGGTTGAACAGGCTGAGACGTGCCTTGCCGACGCGGCTGCCCAGCCGGTCGCCCAGGGTGGAGAGCACCCCCCCCAGCACCAGCAGCATCAGAATCAGCAGCCAGCCCGTCACGGGTTTCGGCGACTGGGCCCAGTATCCCCCGGTGCCCCTGGATCCCTCTTTTCAGCTGAACCGCTTGGCCAGGGCGATCGGATCGAACACGGTGATCTTCTTGCGGTCGATCTGCAGCAGGCCCTCCTGGCGCAGATCCCCCAGCAGCCGGGTGATCGTCACCCGGGTGGAGCCGATCGCCTCGGCAATGGCCTGATGGGAGAGGCGCAGGTCGATGGTGATCCCCTCGATGCCGGGCACGCCGAAGTCGCGGCAGAGCACCAGCAGGAAGCTCACCAGCCGCGAACTCATGTCGCGGTGGGTGAGGGTTTCGATCATGGTCTCCGTCTGCAGGATGCGGGAGGAGAGGCCCTGGAGCAGCAGCAGCCCCACGCTGGCGTCCTGTTCGATCGCCTTGCGCACGGACGTGGCCGGGGCGGTGATCAGCTCCACCCGGGTGAAGGCGATGGCGTGATAGAAGCGATCCGAGCGCTGGCCGGTGAGCAGGGAGAGCACGCCGAACAGGCTGTTCTCCCGCAGCAGGGCCACGGTGATCTCCTCGCCGCTCTCGTACACCCTGGAGAGCCGCACGGCCCCGCGCCGCAGCAGGTAGACCCGCTCAGCGGGATCGCCGGGGAAGAAGATCGTCTTGCCGCGCTCCACGGTTTCAACGCTGCTGCCGTTGAGGCCGCGAATCACCTCCAGCAGGGTCTGGCTGCCCTGGCTGGCCGAGCCGATCCCGCTCACGGTTCCAGGTTCCCCGGAGCTGGGCGTGCTGGCTGTGCGGCTGAAGCCGCGCGTGGCGCCAACCATGGAAAGGGGCGGGCAGATGGGCGGACCCTAAGGATCGTCGTCCCCCCTCCATGTAGCAATCCACACCTTTTGTGGCCTGCCGTCTGGCGGCCGACTGGCCAGCCCGCGGCCTGGTACGGACGTATCCACCAGGGATGGTGTCCTTTGGTTGTGATCGGCCTTGCGACCGCTACATTCAGGATTGCCTGGAGCGCCACCCATGACCGCCAGTCTCCCCGCCGGCATCGGCGCAGCAAAGGCCGGCATCGGCCCGGTGGGGGCTGGCCATCGCGCGCTGCCGGTGCATCGGCCCGCTGGCTCCGCTGTGTCGCACCTGCGCCTGGTGCCCCAGCCGGAGGGCATGCTGCAGATCCACACGGCCCCCTTCCGGGGCAGTTTCGCCACGGTGCTCAGCCAGGCCCTGCGCACGGCCGGTCTGGGCAGCCGGGTGCTGGTGAGCCAGTTTCTCAAGGGTGGTGTCGACCAGGGACTGGCCGCCAGCCCCTGGCTGTGCGGCAGGCTGCGCTGGCTGCGTCCGGCGGTGCCGGCCTGCCTGGCTGAGCCCGCCGAGCAGCACCGGAGCGAGGTGCGGGAGGCGGTGGCGGAGGTGTGGCAGCACAGCCGGGAGGTGTTGCTGGGCGCCGCCGTCGACCTGTTGGTGCTCGATGAGCTGGGGCTGGCGATGGACCTGGGCTATGTGGGCCGGGAGGAGGTGCTGGACGTGCTGGAGCGGCGCCCGGCCCAGATGGATGTCATCCTGACGGGACCGGCCATGGGACCGGAACTGATGGCGATGGCCGATCAGGTCACCCAGCTGCGCCGGGGGATCTAGCTCCTCTCCTCGATGCTCAAGAACGACCGCTGGATCAAGGAGCAGGCTGCGGCCGGCATGCTCGAGCCGTTCCAGCCCACGCTGGTGCGCCACCTGGATCCGGAGGCGCGCAGCGGCCCGCTGCTCAGCTACGGCTGTTCCTCCTACGGCTACGACCTGCGGCTCTCAGCCCAGGAATTTCTGATCTTCCGCCATGTGCCGGGCACGGTGATGAACCCCAAGCGGTTCAATCCCGCCAACCTGGAGCCCGCCCCCCTGCATCAGGACGACGACGGCCAGTACTTCATCCTGCCGGCCCATTCCTATGGCCTGGGTGTGGCCCTCGAGAAGATGCGGGTGCCGGCCAACATCACGGTGATCTGCCTGGGCAAGAGCACCTACGCCCGGCTGGGCATCATCGTGAACACCACCCCCGCTGAGGCCAGCTGGGAAGGCCATCTCACCCTGGAATTCAGCAATTCCTCGGGCGCCGACTGCCGCATCTACGCCAACGAGGGCATCTGCCAGCTGCTGTTCTTCGAGGGCGACCCCTGCGAGGTCACCTACCAGGACCGGGCCGGCAAATACCAGCACCAGCCCGAGCGGGTGACGCTGGCGCGGGTGTGAGGGGCAGGCTCCCTCAGCTCAACCGAACACCGACCCCACCGGCCGAACCCCCAGTGCCGGCAGTGTGCCGGAGTACCCCGTGATGTTCACCATCAGGTCGCCGGTGAAGCTGCGGCCTGCCGTGCCGTTGTTGATCAGCAGGTAGGTGCCAGCGATGGCGGCATTGGTTGAGCGAACGAGTGCCGCTGCATTGGCTGCCAGGGGTTGGTTGCCGGCGGCGCGGCCATTGGCATCAGCGAACACCGCATCGGCCAGGGCCGCAAGGCTTGTGGCAGTGCTGTTGTTGGTGGCGCGGGAGAAGGCCACCGGAGCGGCCAGGGGCTGCCCCCGGCCATTGAGCAGGGCAATCGTGTCCTGGCCAAAGCGGAAATCGGTGATCCGATCCGGCGTACGGATACGGGATTGGCCAAAGCGGAAACCGAACACATCAGGCCCGGCACCGCCGGTGAGGGTGTCCTGGCCGGCGAGGCCATCAATGAACTGAGGACGTCTGGTGCCAGCGATCGTGTCGGCGGCGCTGGTGCCGATCAGGTCGTCATTGCGGATGATGCCGGTGGCGCGGGCGGTGCGGATCGTGGCGCCACTTGGGTTGGAGAGGGTAATGGCAAAACTCTCATCCAGCTCCTGCTCCCGATCGGCCCGCACGTTCACGGTGATCGTGCTGGTGGTGTCTCCAGCCGCAAAGCGCACCGTGCCTTTGGGGAAGACGCCACGGGGGAAGTCGGCCGCATCAGCCGGGTTAGCACCGGCACCGGTCACCGCCCACCGGGCTGAACTGGCCTGGGAGCTATCCCCGGTGCGAGTCACCGTGAAAGTGAACGGTGTGCTTCCGCCGGAGCCCTCTACCTTGACAGCACTGCCGCGGGCAATCGCCAGCTCCGGTAATGGCGGAGCATCGTCGTTGCGGATGGTGCCGATCGCCGTGGCGAAAGCGGGATCGATGGAGGCGCCGGTGGGATTGAAAAGCGAAATGGCGAACTGTTCGTCGGGCTCGAAGATCGTGTCACCGGCAACGCGGATCGTGATGGTGCGGGTGCTCTGGCCGGCGAGGAAGCGAATGGGCCCTGAAGGGAAACGACCCTTGGCAAAATCAGCGGCATTGGCGGGATTGGTACCGGTGCCAGTCACTTTCCAGCGGGCTCTACTTTCGCCGGTGAGATCACCGCTGCGGGTGACGCGGAAGGTGAAGTTTGTCGAGCTGCTGTCTCCTTCTGGCTTGTCGGCTGAAAGCAGTGCGATGGCAAGAGCAGGAGCGAGAGGAACAGTTCCTGCGGTGGTGATGACTTCTTCCGCAAAACCCTGGCCATCGGTGTAGGCGGTGAGCAGGCGGAGCTGCTGGCCTTCCTGGGCCGGTGCAATGGTCAGCTCAACGCCGGTGCCGATGGTGTTCCAGGAGGTGCCATCGGCAGAGGCCTGCCAGGTGTGGGAGAAGCTGCCATTGCCGTCCGGATCAGGGGTGGCGACGGTGGCGGTGAGGGTCTGGCCAACGGCGCGGGTGCCGGTGATTGCAAATGTGGCTGGACCGTCGTTGAGGCTGTTGACAGCAAGGATCACGGCACGCTCCACCGAGAGGCTGCCCTGGTCGGTACTGCGGATGCGGAGATTGAAGGAGCTCTTGCTCTCGAAGTCAGGCGATGCCTGGATCACAAGCCGGTTGCCATCGATGCTGAAGGCGCCGTTGTCGCTGTCACCGCTGCCGGAGACGAGGCTGTAGGTGAAGGTGTTGCCGACGTCGGGATCGGTGGTGGCCAGGGTGGCGACAGTGGAGCCCGCAGGAATGTTTTCATCGAAGCTGCTGGCCGACAGATTGAGGGCTGTGGGGGGCTGATTGGTATCAGCGTTGGAGTCATCATTGATGATCCTGCCCGTAGCGGTGGCTGTGCTGATCGTTGCTCCGCTGCTATTGCTCAACGTCACGGCGAACTCTTCATCAGCCTCTACGGCGATGTCGCCAGCCACATTCACCGAGACAATCTGTGTGCTTTCACTAATGGCAAACGTCACTGTTCCTGACGGCAGAACAGCACCATCAAAATCAGTGGCATCGGCTGGATTGGCGCCTGTTCCTACGACAGACCAGGATGCGCTGCTCACGCCCGTGAGATCACCACTCCGCGTGACTGTGAATGTGAACACCGTGCTGCCACTGTTGCCTTCCTCCTTCTGCGCGGAGGTCGCAGCAATCGAAAGCTCCGGAAGTGGCGGTGGCGGTGGTGGCGTCGATTCCAGGGAGCCGGCGATCAGGGCAGGGTCGACGATCCTGCCGTTGACAAGACCATCGCGATCGCCGCGGCCGCCATCGCGGATCCAGAGCACGGCCCGATCGGCACGGCCGTTGCCATTGTCGTCGTGGAACTGCGCACCGGTGCCTGTGATCGGGTCGTAGCCGAACGGCTCCCAGGCGCCCGCGGCGTTCTGTTTGAGCAGCACCGGATCAAGCACGCCACCTTCCGGCAGGCTCAGCTCAAGCCTCTGAAGGCTGCCCGGGGTGATGCCATCCAGGCTGAAGCCAAGCTGGCCGAACAATGGCTCACGATCTGGGGCCAGTTGCTCAGCGGCCGCCAATGCCTCGCCGGTGAAGGGGTTGAAACTGATCTCGCTCAGGCTGGAGCCCTGCTGTGAGCGCAGCAGAAGGGATTGGCTGGCCTTCTGGGCTGGCGTGCCATCGCGCGCCTCCACCGGCAGCAGGGACCACTCCTGTTGGGAGAGCTGCAATGCGGCTCCGTCGCCAGGCATCAGAGCGCTGAGGTCGAGCTGAATCAACTCGCCGTTGCGGCGAACGCCGAGTGATGGGTCGAGGCCGTAGCGCCGTTCCAGCAGGGCACGGGCATCGAGGATGAGCAGGTCCCCATTGGCGGTGATCGCCAGGGCAGCGGCCAGCGCCCCCTCGATCTGCACGGGCGCGCCGGCTTCGGCCACGATCACTCCGAGCTGCTCCTGCAGGGGTTGGATCCGGGGCGCCTGCCAGGGGCTGTCGATCCAGCGCAGCAGTTGCTCCTCGCCCGCACGGCCCACGATCCGGATCTCCGGGCTGCTGCTGGCAGCGGGGCGATCGAACTGGAGCCGGGCCAACCGGACATTGGCCGACGGACCAGGCCAGGCTGCCGCCAGCGGATCACTCCAGCGAAGCTGCAGCGTGCCGCCTTCCAGGGTCTCACCCACCCAGCCGCTGAGGAACACGTCACTGAGGCGGGCCGCGGCGAACAGGCCGCCGCCCGTGGGATCGCTCAGGCTGAGCTCCAGGCCGGTGCCGCCAGCGCGGGCAGCACTGGGGTCATAGATCAGCTCCAGTTCGCGGTCATTGAGCCAGCGGCTGGTGAGCAGCAGCGCCGGCGCCTCATCGTCCTGCAGCAGCAGGCGAACCGGTGCGGTCGGCAGCTGCAGGCCCGGGTTGTCTGTTTCTAACCGCAGTTCCAGTTCGCGATCGCCCTGCAGCACGGCGTCATCGACGGTGGGCAGCTGCAGCAGCACACGCTCGGAGCCGGCGCTGAAGCGCAGCACGCCGCTGCGTCCACCGGGAGGCGACACCGGGCCGCCGCTGGTGGGCACCAGGGTCCAGTTGAGGGAGAGCTCCGCGGGGGCGGGCCGATCGAGCAGCAGTTCCAGAGCAAAGGCCTGGCCTTCGTTCACCGCCAGGGAGCCGGCCACCCGCAGGGTGGGGACCGGCACGACCGGCGGCGCATGCACCACCAGGGTGGTGAGGGCCTCCACGGCGGGCCGCTCGAGACCATCGCTGGAGGTGAGGCGCAGGGCATAGCTGCCCGCCGGGGTGGCGGGATCGATCAGCAACCGCGCGCCCTCGAGGCGGATGCCGCTCGGCAGGGGGCGGTCGTCTGCGCTGGCGAGGCTGAAGCGCAGCGGATCGCCGTTGACGTCGAGCACCCAGCGCTGGGCGAGCAGATCCCAGGTGCCGCTGCCATCGGTGCCACTTTCAAGCTCGGTGGGCAGGTTCCACACCGGCGGCAGATTGCGCTCGCGGATGCCGATCTCAAAGCGCAGGTTCAGCGATTCGGTGCTGGGATCACCATCACTGGCGACGATCGTCACCAGGTAGCTGCCGATGGCCGTGAAGGGCAGGGAGTCGATCGTGAGGATGCCGCTCTCGGAATCGAGCTCCATGCCCGCCGGCAGCACGCTGCCCTCCGCCAGGCTGAAGTGGAGCGGATCGCCATCGGGATCCACCACCAGATCATGGAGATCGATGGTTGGCGGACTGCCGTCGGGCCGGGGTCCGGTCTCCAGGTTGAGGCGCAACAGGCTTTCGCTGCCAGGCACCCGGCGGGGCGCATCGGGCACGTTCTGCACCATCAGGGGCAGGGCCGTGCTCACCAGGCTGCGACCATCGCTGTAGTCGAGGGCGAGGTTGAGCTCGCCGTGGTGGTCGACGCCGGGGCGCAGCACCCAGGCCTTCACTGTGCGCCGCTGCTCACCGCTGCCGAAGGGCACGCTGATGCGTTGCAGCTGCAGCGGCTCAGCGGCGGGCGTGGTGGAGCGGATGCTCTGCAGCACCAGCCCATCGCCCCCGCTGCCGGCCGGCGCGGGGATCAGGCCGAGGTCGGACAGGCTCAGCAGCCCGTCCGGGAAGGGTGCGTCGTCTGCGCCGGAGTAACCCAGCAGTTGCAACTGCAGCTTCAGGCCGGCCGCCGCCGCCTGGTCATCTGCAGCCAAAGCTGCGTTGGCATCCTTGAAGGAGAGATCTTCCAGCAACAGCAGACCCCGGCCCTCCAGGAACAGGCGCAACCCTGCATCGTCGGTATCCGACAGGCTCGGCGCTGTGGGCTCCAGCAGCTTCCCGCCTGACACCTCGAACAGCAGGGTCTGGCTGAACAGGCGCAGGCTGCCGGCGGGGCTGCTGCCCGGGGCCGCGTCGGCCAGGGTTTCCTGCAGCACCAGCTCCAGGGCCAGGGGGCCCGGCTCATCCGGCGTGAACGTGAAGCCGGCCAGCAGGGGGGAGAGTTCGCGGGCCGTGCCGCGCTGACGCAGCAGCACGGCGTCGGGACTGTCCTGGCGCCGGAGGCTGAGCTCCAGCAGGCGGGCGCCTGCCGCGTCGATGAGGGTAGGCGGCAGGCCCAGGCCGCTGATGGTGTTGGCGCTGGCCTGGTTCAGGAGCGGGCGGTAGAAGGCGGTGTGGCTGGTGGCGCCATCGCTGCCGCTGCTCACCAGCAGCCAGCGGCTGCTGGCCAGCTGCTCGTCAGCCTGGGTGTTGTTGAGCTCCCGCGACTGGAAGCCGCCGAAGGCGGGGGGCTCCGCCTCGCCCGCTGCCGAAACCGGCAGCAGCGGCAGATCATCGGCGCTCACCAGGGCATCGGCCGAGAGCTGCAGCAGGGTGCGCTGGATGGCGGCCTCCTCGGGGGAGGCATCGGGGTTGAACTGAAGGAGGCTGCCGCTGTCTTCCCCAGCCTGAGCACTGAGGCTGGCCAGGTCGGCGCGCTGGGGCAGCCAGGGGGCGGGCCCGGGATCGTCCGGGATCCAGCTGAAGGGCGCCGATTCAGCGCTGACGCCTCTGCCGAGATCCACGCCGAGGCGCAGTTCTCCGGCCTGCAGGCCGGAGGGCAGGGTGAGGCGGCGGCTGGTGGTGCTGACGCTGGCCCGTCCATCGGCCGTGAAGCTGAGCTCACCCAGGCCGAGGGGATCCAGCCCACCCGGCCGCAGCAGCACCACCCGGGCATTGGCGATGTCTTCCGAGCGCAGGGCCCGGCCGTCCACGCCCAGCTCGGCGCGCAGCAGCAGGGATCGATCGGCCGGATCGGGGGCCTCCAGCAGCGTCACGGCCAGCACCGGGCGGCTGTCGTCGTTGCTCAGGGTGATGGTGGTGCTGAGGGTGCCGGGGCGGATGGCCTCATCGCCATTGAGCTGCAGCAGGAAGGTTTCCGCCGCCGTCTCGGCGCGGGCATCGTCGAGGGGGAACTCACCTGGACTGATGCCATCGCCCCGCAGGGGCAGCACCACCTCACTCCAGCGCTCGCCCGCTCGCCACTGGGGAGCCTTGCTGGGATAGCCGATGTCGATGCCAGGGAAGTTGGCAGCCACGGCGCCCGGCACGCCAAGGCTGGCGCTGGCCGCGAAGGGGGGGGGGACTTCATCGTCGGGCGGTACCGGGATCGGTGCCGGTTCGCTGAGCCCCACGGGCAGCACCAGCTGGTGATCGGGGCCGATGCCGGCGCTGCGGTTGAGGTGGGCGATCACCGCCTCGGGCTCCCCGCTCTCCACGAACAGCAGGCGGCTGTAGTCGCTGAGATCGGCGCCATCGGAGCTGCTGAAGCTGAGGCGGTAGGCCTGGAAGCTGCCGCCGGGCGGCGTGAAGGTGAGGCTGGCAGCGGCGCCGGCCAGGCTGAGGTTGGCCAGGCGTCCGCGATCGGCTTCGGCATCCGCGGCGCTGGCGTAGGCCACGAAGCCTTCCTGGCGTCCGCTGCCGGTGGCCACACTCTCCCAGCGCAGCCACAGCTGCTCGGGAGCGACGACGCCATTGAGCAGCAGGCCGCCGCCGGCCACCTGGAGCACCCTGCCGGGATCGAGCACGTGCACGCCGAAGGCGGCGGCATCGGCGTCAATCATGGAATAGGCAGCGCCGCCCTGATCCACCTGGCCGATCGAGCCACCGGTCAGCGACAGGATGCGCGGCGGCTCCGCCGCCGGCGAGGCGGGCAGGGCAAGCCTCAGCACCCCATCGGCCTCAATCAGCTTGAGGTGGTCGTCGTGCTCGCCAGGGCTGTTGCCCAGGTCGACCCGTTCAAGCCTGACTTCGCTGATGCCCTCGTCCTTGCTGAAGGGGATCAGCAGGTCGCGATCGGCGCGCACCTGCAGTGGAGCCACGGCGATCGAGTCGATCGCGGTGTCCTGGCCGTCCGGCTGGGCCTCCAAATCAGCGCGCAGCTCCAGCAGGGAGCGACCATCGCCGGCAAAATTGCCATCCAGCTGCAGCGGTGTGGCCAGGCTCTGGGGCCCCAGAGCGGTCGGGCCGCTGCTGCCTGCGTTGACGGCCACCAGCAACACCTCGGTGCTGCGGCCGGGCCCCTCGGCCGGTGTTTCGTCCTTCCAATCCAGCAGCAGGCGGCTGGGGGATTCGGGGTCGGGATCATCAATGTCCAGGTGGAAAGGCAGATCTGCAAAAGCTTCATGGGTTGCCAGTGCCTGGTGGAGTTCCTCGATGGTGGGCGTGTGATCGCTGCTGACTTCGAGCACCTGCGTGGACGTGGTCGTGGTCGCAGGGTCGCCGGCGGTCTCTCGGACCGTCACCTCAAGCCTGTAGGTCTGCTCGGGGAGCAGGGCAGGGGTCAGGGCCCGCTGCTCGGTCGAGTCGTCGTCCGCCGGTCGGACGATCGAAGCCCGCTGCACCGGGCTGTGGGTGAGGCTGAGGCTGCTGTCTGCCAGCGCATCGGCATTGAGCAGCTGCAGGCCATCGATCAGGGCGCGGGCCTGGCTGCCTGTGGCGGTGAGCTGCCAGACGCTCTGGTCATCGTCATCTGGGAGCAGGAGCACCTGGAGCTCAAGGTCGCGGGCGCTGATCGCCCGGCCGAAGCGCTGCTCCCAGCCCGGCAGGCTGTTGATCGCCAGCCCGTTGGTGGTGTGATCGGCCAGGCCTGCAAGATCGAGGCGGCGGCCGCTGATGCCGTCGATCAGCTGGGCGAGCTGGGGCACCCGTAGGGTCCAGCGGTCGAGGGAGCCGCTGCGGGCGGCCACGGAGGCGGTGCTGGGGATGCGATCCCCGCCATCGCGGAAGCGCAGCTCCAGGGGCTGGCTGAGCTGGATCGCCGGCACAGCGCCATCCTCAAAGCCCTGCTGCCACTGCAGGGAAAGCGGTGCTCGGCCGGTGGCCTGGCGTGTGGGCACAAAGGCCAGGAGCTCCAGCTGATCAGCCTGCAGCGCCATGCTGAGCACACCGGCCTCGGCAGCGGGGGTCACCCGGTCGGCCGGGACCGGCTCGGTGCTGCCATCGGGGTTGAGCAGCACGAAGCTGCCCACGTGCAGCAGCCAGTCAGGGAGGTGCAGGCTGATCGCCGCTGGCCCGGCAGCCAGCGCGCCCACGGCTCCAGGCTCCACCGCCTCCAGCCGCTGGCGCAGCTGCAGGGGGATCGCACCGCTGCCGCGGTGCTGCAGGCTGTCGCCCTCGCTGAGGCGGATGGCGTTGATCCCCACGAGCTCAGGACGCGTGTCGGGGATCGGAGCAGCGGGAACGCTCAGCTCCGCTGCGGCTGAGAGGGCCTCACGCTCACCGGCATCCACCACCCGCAGCTGCAGGCTGAGGCTGCTGCCGGGCTCCAGGGCATAGGCCTGGCCTGCTTCCTGGAGCTGGGCGGCGGTGATCAGCAGGCCGTCGGTGGCCGAGTCGGCGGGCAGCTCTTGCCAAGCCGGGCTGCCATCCCCCGAGAGCAGGCGCCACTGGTGCCGCAGCAACGACTGGGGCGTTTCGGCATCACTGCCGGGCTGCCAGCGCAGCAGCAGGGCCGAGCCATCAGTGGCACTCTCCAGCCCCACCAACACAGGCGCCCCGGGAGCCTGGTTGCCACGCACCGCTTCATTGGCGATCAGGGCATAGCGGTCTTCCGAACGATCAGGATCGGCCTCTGAGGCCTCGCGCCAGCTCACCAGCAGGTCGGGGCGGCCGTCGCCGAGATCCTGCAGGCGCAGGCTGTAGGTGGCGGGGCCGTTGCCACCCACGGCGGGCACCAGCGCCAGGGTGATGTCGCCGGCTGTGGGGCCGGCGGGATCGGTGAACAGGAAGCGCAGGGCGCCGCTGCGGGCGTCCTCCAGGGTGAAGCTGAGGTTGGCGAAAGCGCCTTCGACGTTGAGGGGCTCGCGCACATCGGCGCCGTTGAGGAACAGGCGCACGTCGCCGGACGCCTCCTTCAGGCGGTAGCGCTGGCGGGTGAGCAGGTCGGCGGCCAGGTCGAGCTCGGCGCCCAGGGGATCGCCGCTGCGGAAGCTGGCCAGCGGGTGGGCGTCGGCGCCGCCCGCGCCATCGAGATCCACCGAGAAGGTCCACTGGCCCGTGGCATCGGCGGCGAGGAAGCTGCGGTCCACGGCGGTGAGCAGCACGTCGCTGGCGTCATGCGGCAGTGCCCCCAGGAAGGTGGGTTGGCCGGGGATCAGGGCGGCGCTGGGGCCGAGGAAGGGACGCAGCAGCTGGCCGCTGGCGCCATGGCCCTGCTCCACCAGCAGGCGCCCGCTGCCGGCGTCGTAGCGGATCCGATCGCGCAACCCGTCGCTGTCGAGATCGATGCTGAGGGTGGAGGGATCGACTGCGGGGCTGGCTGAATCGGGCAGGGGCTCGTCCGCTCTCTGGCTGATCAGCTGGTGTGCCTCGTCCAGCAGCGGCTGCAGGGGCTGGATGGTGAAGTCGGTGCCATCGGCCCACACAGAGCCGCGGAAACCCTTGTCGACCGCCTGCACCGACCAGTGGTAGGTCTCGCCGGGGAGGCCACCGCGGAACAGCCCGGCGTTGTGGAAGCCCTGGTTGCCGGCTGCCGCCAGCCGCCGTTCGCCGCTGAGCGGATCGGCCAGGGGGGAGACCATGTCGAACACAAGGCCCTGACCGGGGGCCACGCGGTCGTCGCCGCTGCGGGGGGCGCGGCCGATGCCGAGGTTGTAGCTGTAGGGCGCGTCGTCGTTCAGCAGATGGCTGAACGTCCAGCCCAGCTGGACGGCTCCCTGGTCGCCGTTCCAGTGCACGCCGAGGGCCTCGGGGCGATCGGGCCGCCGGTTGAGGATGCCGGCGAAGGGGGGCTCACCGGCGGCGGGGTCGCTCAGCCGCTGGCTGGTGGTGTTGCGGAAGATCTGCAGGTAGGGCAGCTCGGCGCTGCCCTGCACGCCGCTGATCGCCAGGTCGAGATCGCCGTCGAGGTCGAAGTCGCCCCAGCTGGCCACGGCCCGCTGCAACCCGGGGAGGGCGATGGAGATGCGCTCGAAACTGCTGCCGCCGCCCACCAGGGGATTGCGCAGCAGCTGGGTGGTGAGCAGGCCGGTCTGGGCGTCGATGCCGGTGAGCAGCAGATCGAGATCGCCGTCGTTGTCGACATCGGCCCAGGTGGCTGAACCCTCCTCCAGGGCGGGGGTGTCGAGGATGCCCACCTGCAGGCGGAAGGCGCTGTCGGCCAGCAGTTCGCTAGCCTCCGCCAGGCTGGTGCCATCGTCGAAGTTCACCGCCGGCGCCACCCGCAGGCGGGCCTGAGCCATTTTCTCGCTCCAGGTGAAGGTGAGAACGTCGAAATCGCGGCTGGCCTCGGCCGGCAGCAGGTTGTCGTCGTCCTGGAGCCGATCGATCAGCTGGCCGTTGGCATCGAGGATCTGCAGGCGCAGGGCCACGGGGGCGGCGGTGGGGCCGACCAGCTGGGCGGCGAATTCGGAGATCGCCTGGATCTGGTAGGTGCGGCCGGGGATCGGTGTGCCGATCAGTTCGGCCAGGCTGAAGTCGCGGTGCACGAAGGCGTTGCCCGCGTCGAGTGTTCCTTCCCCGAGCGGGCCCGGCAGCAGGGGCGGGCGCCGATCGGCCGCGGGGTTGGCGGGCTGGCTGCGCTGCAGCCCGGCTTCGCTGAGCAGGTGGATGTCGTCGTAGAGGGTGACCATCGCCAGCGACGGCAGGGCGCTGCGGGCCGCTTCCGCGGCTCCGGGCATGCCCGGCAGGGCGAACACCGGGTCGTAGGCGACCATGCCGGCCCGCCGTCCGCCTAGATACAGATCGGTGAGCGGACCACCCAGGTCGACATCACCGAAGGCGGCGATCGTGCCATCGGGGAACAGGGATCCCTCCGCCAGACGCAGGCGTTCCAAACTCAAGCGCTGCTCTGGTATGGGGCTCGGCAACAGCGGAGCGGTGTTGCGCAGCACCTCCAGGGGCGACTCCACGGGCTTGAGCAACAGCTCGATCGCCTCGTTGAAGCTGTAGATGTCGTCGATCAGGCCGATGTCGCTGGGCCTGAGGATCAGGTCACGCCGCAGCAGTTCCGCCAGTTCGAGCGAGGAGAACGGGCTGCCGCCATCTGCCTGTTTGCCGAAGAGCGAGCGGCCGCGGGCCACCAACTCGGCGAAGGAGTCCCCATCCAGGGTCTCCAGAACTTGGCCGAGGCGACGCTCCAGCTCGGCGATCGCCACCCGATCAGCGCTTAGGCCCTGCAGCACGGCGGTGTCGAGATGGAGGCGGGCCGCGGCCGGCAGCGCGCCCAGCTCTTCGAGGCGGGCGCTGGTAAGGTCGCTGGCCAGGCTGAAGCTGGAGGACCCACCACTGGCACTCGCCAGGGTGAGGGACTCAATCCCGAGGCTGTGGTTGAGCAGGGTGGTGCCCGCGGGGTTGACGGGGAAGAACTCGATGCGCAACACCGGGCCATTCAGGGCCGCCAGCAGGAGCTTCGCGGCTTGCGCAGCAGCGTTAGGAGTGCTGTTGAAGGTCAGCGGAACAAGGGCGATGCTGCCGTCGCCGAAGCTGACCTGCACGTTGTAAGAACCGCGACTGTTGGCAGCAAAAGTGATCGCCTCCAGTGTGAACTGCTCTCGAGTGCTGCGGCGCAGATCCAGCAGGGGCCGCAGCAGCAATTGCAGGTTTGTGACGCTCATCTGGAGAGCTTGATCGGTTATCTGCAGCTCGGCCTCTCCCACTTCATTGCCACTCAACTGCTGGCCTTGATATCCAGAGATCAGCAGATCAGAACCTGATGGATCGGTGGCGAAGGTGCTGTAATTGAGCGCATAAGTTGTTGTGCTTTCAGTCGTTAGGTAGATATCATCGATTGCAAGCCGCAGCCCCGTATCAGGCAGGCCTCCGGCAAGGGGCAGGCGGAAACCCTGAGCGTCGTCAAATTCGTAATAAGGGGTGAAGCTGATGGCATCGACTTTGCCCTGGTAGGGATCCTGGTAAAGCTGGTTTCCTTGAAGCCAGGTGATGCGCTCGTCAGCCAATGCAAAGATCGGCTCGCCATTGTCATCAATGCCATTTTTTACATATTGAGCGACCCTGAAAGGCTGAAAACCAGGATCAAAAGCATCAGCACTGGGGTCTAATGCAAACTTTCCTCCGAGCAGATTGTCAACGAAGGCAACCTCCAGATTGATGCTGTGCACATCGATTGGATCCTTGAATTGGATTGCCAGCATGCTGGCCAGGGGATCGAATTGTTCGGATGTTTTCGTCTCGGCAACATCATTGAATTGGGCTTCAAACTCCCTGAGCCAGTTAAAGGTGAGGGGATTGTCGATGCTCGTCTCGAGGTGTATATCCAATGTCCTGCCGCCGCCCGTAGGCAGCCAATAGGCGGCATACACACTGGAAAGGTTTTGTTCATTTGGATCCAGGGTGAGCTCTTGCTGGGGAAACTCACTGAAGGCCGCGACGCGCTGAACCTCGCCACTGCCCGAGACCTGGGTGCTGAGTGTTCTTGAGCGAAGTTTGTCCCCGGAAGGCGATTCAATGAATGCAAGTTTAATGCCCGATGGTGCTTCTTCCTGGAGGCGCTGATAACTGAAAATCTCCCCGCCGCTTGTGCTTTCAAGCTCCACATCCCAGTACAGATCCGAGCTGTTGTCTGTGACGACCTGGCTGGTGCGGCTCACCTCAGTGGAGTCGGTAGCTTTGCCCAGCTGCTTGCTGAAGTCTTCAGTGATCTGCTGCAATTCAGGATTGCTGGCCAGCAGATTGATCAGTTCCTGGTCAATGCTCCCCTGCAGCACCTGCAGGATTAGTTTCTGGGCCGGGAACAGCTCGAAGGGTTCCAGGCCAACAATCTCGAACGGATTGGGAGCGTTGGCGAATTGGTCTTGCGGGGCCACGGCCGCCTCTCGGGGCAGCGGGGGCAACGCCAGACCCTGGGACTGGCCCAGGGAGGCCTCGGTTTGCGGCTTGCCTGGGGAGAACTGCAAATAGAGCGACTGATCCGTTTGGAGGCGGAGTTCCTCCTGGAAGCGCTCCAACCAGGGCTCGAGGCTGGCCACGCCCCAGGCATCGATCAAAGGCTCGCCCTTGCTTCCCACCCCAGTGGTGAGGTGGAACAGCTCCGCCAGGAAGCGACGGGCCTCGGCCTGCAGGGGGCTCTGCTGGCTGTTGAGCGGCAGGGGCCGGTGATGCACCACCGGCACACCCTCCAAGCCGGTGAGTTCGGAGAGGTTGAAGGGCGCGTTGAGCAGGTCGCTGCGCACGTTGTCGCGCACCTGAATCAGCGTGTCGTCGATACCGAGGAAATAGACGTAGTCGGGATCGTGGCGGAAGGTGAGCGGCGTCTGGTTGAAGGCGCCGTTGCCCAGCAGCTGCCAGTGCTCCTGATGGTCGAGCAGGAAGGCGTCCAGTTCTGAGCCGGCTCCGTCGCGAGCCAACTCGACCAGAGCTGATTGGCTATCTGGAGCGCTTTCCTCTACGCCGGTGTCGGCGGAGAAGAGGAAGCTGCCGTCGGGCTCTTCGAACAGCGATCGGGGCAGGCGGAACAGGGCATAGGAGGCCTCGAAACTGCCGCGCCCCAGCTCCAGTTGCACCAGCATCGTGCTGTCGAGCCGCTGGTTGTTGCTCTCGTCTGCATCCAACTCCAGATCGGCGTAACCGGGCAGCTGCGGTTCAAGGGCGGCCAGGAAGCCATCGAGCACCACCAGATCCAGCGGGATGTCGAACAGGGTGCTGTCGGATTCCCAGAAGCGCACCGTGGTGTTCTGGCTCACCTGGCTGTAGTCGAGCCCCTGCCAGCTGCGGTGCGCGGCGATGTCCATGCCGCTGGCCAGTCGCTGCAGCGGGTTGAGCAAATCTCGGTCGGCGCTGCCGTGTTCGCCCTGCTCGCTGTCGAAGTGGCCGAACTGCAGCCGCGTGCCGCTCATGCCGGCCAGCAGCTCCTGCTCGAACGGCGTGTCGCCGTTGCCGGGCAGCACCAGCAGGCTGTCGCCCATGTCGCTCGACACGGCCACATCGGGCAGGCCGTCGGCATCAAGGTCTCCCCAGGCCGCCCGCAGGATCGCCGTGGGATCGTCCTCCCAGTCCGTGATCGCGGCGGCCCAGTGGGCCGGGGTCACCACCTGGAAGCCGAGGCCGCCGTCGTTCTGGAGCACCTCCACCACATTGCGGGGCACGAAGTCGGCGCCGGTGCGCTGGCCGCTCACCAGCAGGTCGATCCAGCCATCGCGGTTCCAGTCGCCCCACTCGGCCTGGTGGATGCGATCGAAGGCCGGCAGGTCGAAGCTGGCCGTGAAGCTGCGGCGGCCGGCGGCATCGATGTCGTTGATCAGGATCTGGGCCTCGCCGTTGCCCAGCTGATCGAAGCCCCAGTGGAGCAGGTCGAGGTCGCCGTCGTTGTCGACGTCGCCCCAGGCCACACCGCTCTCCCAGCCCTCGGTTTCACGGCTGTAGAGCTCGCGGTTGAGCTGGGGCACCAGCAGGTCGGTGCTGCCGAGCACATCGAGGGAGGTGATCGTGACCCCGGTGCGCAGGCTTTCGGTGCCGATCGTCTCGAAGGCGCCGCCGTTGAGGCTCCACTCGAGCTTCACCGCATGGTCGCCGGAGCTGCCGTTCACGGCCGGATCCCGCCAGCGCAGCTCCAGATCCACGGCGCGGTCGGCCCGCAGCTTCAGCTGCTCGCCGTCACTGTCGATCTTCTCGCCATCAACGAACAGCTCCCAGGCGTCTTGCCGGCCGGCATCCGCCGTGACGCGGAAGCGGTAGAACCCTTCATGCTCCGGCTGCAGCTGTCCATTCCAGCGGGCCGAAAGGGCGCCATCCCAGCTGCTGGGCAGACCCGTTGCGTTGTCGAGATCGATGCCGGTGGGCAGCAGATAGCCCCAGTCGAAATCGATCGTGGCGTCAACGCGGCGCAGGAAGCGCTGCTGGAAGTCGGCGCCGAAGTAGTAGTCGCCAACGAGGCCGTACTGGCGGATGGCGCTGATCGCGCCGGCACCGGTGCCATCGGCGAAGAAGTAATCCTCGATGGTGAGATCCCGATCGGGATTCACCACCCCGTCGGCATCGAGATCAATGATCAGGTCGTTGTTGCCGCTGCGGCCGGCGCCGTTGCCGCGCACGAAGCCGATACTGCCCGCCTGCACGCCATCGAGCGAGAGGAGCTGGGGCAGCTCCAGGATCAGTTCGTCTTCACTTCCGGTGAGGCCGCCCTCGTCGCGGATCACGGTGCCGCCGGCGGTGTGGCGCAGCCAGCCCACCTGGGCATCGGCGGCAGCGCGGCGGTAGAGCAGCTGGTCGGGGAGGAAGCCAAGCCGCTCGTACTGCTGCCATTGCACCTCGCCGCGCCAGCGGCGGGGATCGGCCCAGAGGCGGAATTTCTCCCAGCTGATCAGCTCGCCATCGAGCTCCACGGGCTGCAGCGACTCAGGGTCGCCGCCGAGGGCGCGGAAGGCCTCCTCGAGCGTGAGCAGCGGCGTGCGCAGGCTGTAGCGGTCGTCGCCGGGGCCGCCGACCAGCAGGTCGCGGCCACCACCGCCCTCGAGCACATCATTGCCCTCGCCGCCATAGAGGCGGTCGTTGCCGGGGCCGCCATCGAGGTGATCGTTGCCACGCCCCCCCATCAGCAAGTCGTGGCCGCTGCCGCCGCGGATCGTGTTGTTCTGGTTGTCGCCCAGCAACACATCGTTGAAGGCCGAGCCCTCGATGTTCTCGATCTGGGAGAGCACGCCGCGCAGGGCTTCAGCCACGGCGCGGCTGCTCAGGGCCGGCGGCTGCTCGGTGGCGATCGCCCGGGCAAAGGCATTCAGCCAAACCTCCACATCGCCGCTCTGACCGGCCTGAATCAGCTGATCACTGGTGGCCTCGCTGAAGCTGCTGCGCAGCTGGGCCCGGCCCTGATCGGCCAGGGGCGTGGCGGGCGGGGGAACGGGATCGCCAGCGGCCAGGGCGTCCTGCAGCGTCTGCCACTCCTGCTGCAACTCCAGGGCCAGGTCGCGCAGGCTGTTGGTGGGCACCGCCAGCAGGCGGGCCGCATCGCGGGCCAGGGCCGCCTCGGCGATGCCGCTGCCGGGCAGATCGAAGAGCGCGGTTTCAATGCGGTCGCTGTCGCCCCAGCCGTCGCGGGCCCCGTAGGCGGCCACGCCGGTGGCCACCACTTTGAGGTTGCCGAGATCCACCAGCTGGCTGGAGGCGGCCAGGCGGCTGGCCTCCACCACGCTGAGGGTGGAGCGGGGAGTGACCCCCTGGCGCAGCAGGGCCGTTTCGATGCTGGCGCGCACCAAAGGGTCGACGTCGCGCAGCAGGGCGTCGCGCCGCAGGCGCACCAGCTCGCCGCCGGGATCGGCAGGGATCCAGAGCACCGGGTTGGTGGCGGTGATGTCGGCCAGCTCCGGCAGCAGGGCCGTCTCGCCGGCGGTGAGCTCGGCGAGCAGATCGTCCAGCCGGGCGGAGGGATCAAAGCGACGGAAGCCGCGGCTGGCCATCGCGCTGAGCAGGGCCAGCAGCTCCGCCGGCAGGTCGCCCACCAGGGTGTCGGGAGCCAGCTGGAGGGCCTCGCCGCTGCCGGGCAGCACGAGCACCGGGCGCTGGCGCCAACCCAGGTTCACCTGCACCCCGGAGGGATCATCGGCGTGGCTCAGCCAGTCGAAGCCCTCGCCGCCCACCAGCAGGTCGTCGCCGGCGCCCCCAAGCAGGGTGTCGTTGTTGAAGCCACCGATCAGGGTGTCGTTGCCGCTGCCGCCCTCCATTCGGTTGGGGCCGCGCAGGCCGATGATCAGATCGTTGCCCTCCTGGCCCAGCAGGATGTCGGTGTAGCCGTCAACATCGCTGCCGTACAGGGTGTCATCACCCAGACCGCCATCGAGGTACACCACCGGCACGGCGCCGGCGGCGCGGCTGCCGTGCAGCAGGTCGTTGCCGTCACCGCCGGTGAGCACCCCGAAGAATTCGGGCAGGCCGGTGAAGGCATCCTCCAGCCAGTCGCCGAGCAGGGAGCGGCGGAAGGGAATGCGGTAGGCATCCTCTTCACCCAGGTTGTCGTTGCCGTCGCTGCCGTTGCTGGAGACGATGAAGCGCAGCTGCCGGCGGGCATCGTCGTCGGCTGAGGCAAAGCGAATGCGGCCTTCGTTGAAGCTGGTCTGGAACTGCAGCAGATCCTGATCGATGCCATCGAAGAAGATCAGCGTTTCCGGCGCGCGCACGCCATCGATGATCGAATTGATGCGCAACACCGCACCGCGCAGGCCCAGATTCACTGAGGCATTGGTGTAATCATTGGGCCTGTATTCCTGCAGCACATAGCTATGGCTCACCTGGCGGCCGTAGCTATCGAGAATTGGCTGGCTCAGGAAGCGCTCCGCCGCCCGCTCATTGCCGCCCTCATCACTGGCCAGCACGCGATCAGCGAAGCCAGCCGGTGAGGCCTGGGGATCCTTGCGGTAAAGGATCTGATCCCAGACGAAGCTGGCATCCTCTGGCAAGTAGAGCTCAACCGTGTCGAGGAAGGGATTGAAATCCTTGATCACCACAATCGTGCCCTTGGCCCCCGCGCTCACCGGCGTGCCGTAGAGGTTCTGGCGGCTGTCACCGATGCGGAATTCGTCCTGCACGGCGGTGCCGTGGAGTACCTCCAGCAGGTCGTAGGTTTCGACCTCCTGCTGTCTCTGGATCGCTGTAAAAGCAGTAATCGCAGAGGAAAGATTGATGGCTGAATCACTGGCCCGTTGATCACGCCAGAAGGCAACGAGATCGGCAAGGTCCTCGCTACTGGTCGTGTAGAAACTGTTTTCAGGGGTCCAGGTCCAGTTGCCGTCAGGCGTCTGCACATCCAGGCCGGCGGGGCTGGTGGTGAGCAGGGCGGCCTCATTGGGGGTCTGGGTGTATAGCGGCTCAGCGAAGATGCGCTGCATCGCCAGCAGCGTGCCCTGGGCCAATTCCTCCTTGAAACGATCAATGGTGTAGGGCGGGCCATTGCCCACTGGAACCAGGCCCTGATGGAGGCTGCTATCGGGCTCGGTGAACGGGCGGATGTGCTCGACGCCGGCGCGGCGGTGGTCGGTGGCGTGCAGTTCGAGCTCGTAAAGACCTGCCAGGGTGCCTGGCGATACCTCTGGCAGTACAGCCAGCTCCTCGGCATCAAAGGCGTAGTCAAAACTGGCCCAGCGCGGGTCGTAGGGGTTGGCCGTGAACAGGGCGTTCTCGAAAGCCAACACCCCGGCTTCGCTGAGCAGGTTGCGATAGATCAGCGTGACCGGATTGCCACCGGCCTGGCTGGAATCGGCGAGATTGTTCTCGCTGCCGGGCAGGGCGAAGAAGTCTTCGCCATTGAGCAGCAGATCGAGATCGCCATCGCCGTCGATGTCGCCGCTGCTGATCGTGCCGTTGGCCAGGCCATAGAGATTGAGGCCGGCATCGCGCAGGATCGGCGTGCCGTCCGCCCGCGTGCTGTGGAAGAGGAAGAGATTGGTTTCCGGTATCGCCAGGGTGCTGCCATCGGCGGCGCGGCGAGTGCCGGCGCCGAAGCCGATCGTGGCCAGATCGCCGCGGCCATCGCCGTCGGCATCGAACACATGCAGATCACCGGCGTAGATGCCGAACGGCTGTAGTTCGCCCCCCTCGCCATCGTCAATCAGGCCGTCATTGTTGGCATCGCGCCAGATCAACGGCGTGATGCCACGCCAGCCACCAATGGCGTTTGGATCCTGCAGCAACATGGCCAGGAGCGGATCGGCCTGGCGCGGGCTGGCGCTGGCGCTGGTGTTGCCGGCCAGCAGCACCGCCGCCGCGCCAGCGGACGCCTGCGCCAGCGCCTGGAAGCCCAGTTTTGGATCCACTCTCACCCACAGGGCGCTGGCCTCAGCCAGGCCCACGCCCCGGGGCACCCGGTTGCCCCGGCTGGTGGTGAGCCCTTCCAGGCTGACGCTGAGATCGAGGTCGAAGCGCGAGGGGCCATCGCGCAGCAGCAGCAGGGGCCGCTCCTGGCTGGCGCCGGCGATCAGTGGGTCGGGGCGGCTGATCACCCCCTGCAGCAGCAGCGACTCCTCGCTGCCGCTGCCATCGAGATCGGCCGCCACCAGGCGACGGATCAATGCCCGCTCGTCGCTGGCCAGCGGCAGGACCTGCGGATCGCTCAGATCCAGCTGCACCAGGGCGCGGGCCTGGGCTTCACCCGTGACCAGATCCAGGCGGGTGAACGCATCGCTGCGCTGCAGATGGACGGCCAGCACCGGCTCGCCCTCCACCAGGTCGCGCAGGGCGTGGCGCTGACGGATCCAGGCCACGGGAAGCGTGGCCGTCACGCCCTCTGCGGGTGGCGTGGCCAGGCCGCTGGGATCGAAACGCAGCAGCTCCAGCGAACCGTCGGGGCGCCTGCTGATCGCCTGGCCGTCCTCACTGATCTGCAGCAGGGTGCCGTAGGCCTGCGGCACAACCCACTGGCCGGCTCCGCTCACCAGCAGCTGGCGCTGCTCGCCGGAGCGCTCGCGCAGCACCAGCAGGTTGGCGGTGGCGCTGAGCAGCTCGGGGGAATCGAGGCTGCGCAGCAGCTCCGTGGAAAGGTCGGCGGCCGATACATCCTGGCGCTGCAGGGTGCCGGTGCGATCGAGCGTCAGCAGCTGGCGCAAGCCGATCGGCGGCACCTGGCCGGTGCTGGAATCGGCGGTGGGCACACCCGTTGCGCTCGACCACACCGCCAGCACCGGCGCGGCGCCGGCGGCGAACAGTTCGCCGATCACCTCGATACGGTCAGGATTGGCCGGATCGGCGATCAATACCTGCAGGCCGCGGGCCTGCATGCCGGCGGGCGTCTCCAGCAGGGCCGCCTGCACCGGCCCGTAGAGCTCTGCATCGGCGGAGCCGCGAGACAGAAACGCCTCGGCCGCCTCGCTGCTGTACAGCTGGGAGCCGAAGGTGTCGCCGCTGCCACCGACGGCCACCACCACCCCGGCCGCACTTAGGCTGAGATCCCTGGGGCTGAGCCCGTTCACCTGCAGCACCGCGGTGCTCAGCCGCTCCGCCAGCGTGCCCAGCTGAGCGGATGTGCGGCTGCGTTCCAGTTCGGCCAGGCTGGGCAGCACCAGCGTCCAGAGCTGGCTGCCGCCGTCGACGTACCCCGCGTAGCTGTAGTAACCGTCGGAGGGCTGGCTGCCGAACAGGAGCAGACCCTGGTCTGGCTGGGGAGCCTGGAAGGGCAGCAGGCCGTCCACCGTGGTGCTGCCGGTGCTGCCCGTGCTGCCCATGCTGTCCAGCCACACCTGCAGCTGGTTGGCGGCGGGCACCGCAAGGGTTTTGCCGGCATTGTCGGCGAGCCGGGCGGCGGTGAGCGGCAGCCACTGCAGGTTGAGCCGGGAGGAACCGTAGTAGCCATCTGCGGAGGCATCGATCCCGGCGATCAGCAGGCCCTCGGCCGTGATCGCCACGCCGCCCACACGCGAGATCGGCAGATCACTGGCCAGTTGCACACGCACGATGGCGCTGGCATCAATGGCTGCCCTCTCGGCCCCGCCATCCACCGGCAGGAGCTCCAGAGCCACGGTGCGCGGAGCGCCGCTGTCGCCATCGATCTCCTGCAGGGCTCGCACCAACCAGGACTGGCCAGCGGGGTCTTCGATCCAACCCACCATCTCCGGGTTGTCCGCAGCCGTGGACTCCAGCACATCCAGCAGGCGCAGCTCTGCGGAATCGGGGCTCGCCCCGGGCACGGGCATCAGCGACAGGCTGAGGCCGGCGAGGCCACCCTTCTGGATCAGGGAGGGCAGATCCCTTTCGGTGAAGCGATCCAGCTGCTCCAGCCAGGCAGGCACCTGGAAGGCATCGCTGCGATCGAGTTGCAGGTTGTAGAGGCGCAACTCCGCTCCAGCCGTGCTCGATCCGCGAGCCTCCAGCTGGATGCGATCACCCAGATCCACCAGGGCGAGGTGATCGGCATCGAGGATGACGGAGGGCAACCGCACCTCAGCGGCGCTGGACTCCCCAGCCGCCCAGTGGAGCAGTCGGGGAGGAGTGCTCTCGCCGAAGCCGGCTGTGGCCAGCAGCAGCAGGCCGCCCTGCTTGTCGTCCGCGAGGGTGAGCGTGCCATAGAAGCCGCCAGTGCTGGTGCCGGGCAGGCCGCCGCTGAAGGAGAGGGGGGTGAGGACGTCGCTGCGGTCATCACCGCTCTCCAGCCTCCACAGCCGCTGTTCATCGGTGCCGGAGCTGTAACTGGTGCCCACCTGAAGCACCACCAGCTGGCGGTCGAGCTGCTGCAGCGTGAGCGTGTTGCTGCCATCGCCGACCAGCCGGCTATCCGCCAGTTTCAGGGCACGGAAGCCGTCACCGTCACTGAGCACCAGATTGTCGAGGTCGGCACGACGATCCAGGAAGACGATGCCTTCGCCATAGGACGTCATCCCCAGCCCGGAGAGGGCCTGCCAGCTCCTCACCGGGCTGCCGAGACGGTAGAAATCCGGTTCAACGCCCAGGTCAGGCTTGACCCGCACCAACCGGTCGGCCTCAACACCGAAGCCATCCAGCACCAGGAAGCCGCCGTCAGGGAGGGGTTGCACGGCTGATGGCAACGTGCCGTTGCCGACCGGATTGGGAGCGGGAACAAGCAGCGGCTCGAGCAGCAGGCTGCCGTCCTCCTGAAAACGACCCAGGCGCAACTCGGCAGACCCCGCCCCCGAGAAAGCGGCATAAACCAGCAGATTCACCGAGCCATCGGCTGCGCTGGAGGCCGCCACATCGGCGATGCCGATCGAGCGCCCCTGGAAACCCGGTGCCACCAGATCGGCCAACCTCTGGGCAACTCCCGAACTGGCGGGGTCGCTGGGCAGACGCAGCAGCTGCAGCGGCGCGTTGCCGGAATAGCCATCGGGATCCAGGAGGAAAAGATCACCCTGGGGGCCGGCGGGCTTCAGCCAGCCTGAACTGAAGCCCTGCTGCACCCGCTCACCGGGGCCGAGCTTGAGAACCAGCTCTGGCGCGGCGCCATCGCTGCTGCGCCAGATGAATTCCTGGGTCGCCCCTGTGCGGGCATCAAAGCGGCTGGTGATCCAATAGAGGCTGGAGCCGCTGGCGGCCAGGCTGCCGTCATTGATCGTCTCGCCATCCGCGAGAGTCAGCTCCAGGCGGCTGACAACCCCATTGGGATCAAGGATCGCCAGGCTGTCGCTGCCGGCAATGGTGGCGAGCCGGCCGTCGCTCAACGCCACAAAGGAGGCTTGCTGGTTAGGGCCGACCGGCATGCCAAAGCTGGCGAACTGGCTGTCACTGCCGATGGACAGCCGCGCTTCGGGCCTCAGGCCGGCCGCCAGCTCTCCCTCCCTAAGCAGGGGGGCAATGGGCAGATGCAGCAGCAGACCAGGGGGCTTGCCAGGGGCATTACCCACCCGTGCCTGGCTGGCCGCGCTGAGCAGGCCATTGTCTGAGGGAAGGGTCGCCAGCAGCTCGGCGTCGAGCTGCGGCCCCTTGGCCGACTGCTCCACCTTCACGCTCCAGAGCTGCAGCTCCTCGCTGCTGGTCTGCAGCAGCGCCCAGGCCTGATCGGGGCTCCACCAGCCCACCTCCACGGCACCCTGGACGTTGGGCAGATCAAGACGGGCCAGCAGCAGCCCGCGGGAATCGGTGAGCCGCAGCTCGCCGCCGCCCTCGAAGCTCACGCCAGCCAGCAGCACCCGCTCGCCGAAGGCACCGGAGCGCTGGTGGGCGAAGCCGCTTTCCTCCAGGCTCTGCAGCCGGTTGATCGAGCCGGTGGCGTGGATGAGCCCCGGGGCGGCGGCAAGATCGCCGATGCGCAAATCGAGCAGGTCGTTGAAGCGCTCCGGTGTGATCGCCCCCTGCAGGGATCGCTCGCGCTCGACGCCATCCCAGAGGCTGCTCCCACCGGCCGGATCGCCGATCCGGCCGAAGCTGTCGGCATTGCCATCGCGGCTGTTCTGGCCGAACGCCCACAGGGGGGAGTCGCCGCTGAGGGGCCAGCCGCCGCTCTCCAGCACCAGGGAGGTCCACTCGGGCTGGAGCACGGAGGAATCGCCCTGGGCCGTGCTCAGGCCGGACGTCACCTCCAGCAGCAGCTGCGGCGCCAGCGGGCCCCTGGCCTCGAGCGGATCGAGCCACAGCCAGTTGCCCAGCAGCAGATCCGGAGACCCATTGCCGTTCTGGTCGCTCCACACCGGCGTGAGCGACACGTCGTTGCGCCAGACGGGGCTGTCGGTGGGGATCAGCAGATTCAGGGGGCGGGCCAGGGAGGCCGTCACGTCGGTGACGCGGTTGGCGCCATCGACCGAGGCCGAGGCCTTCAGGTCGTAGGCCCAGGCCTCGAAGCTCAGGGCGCCGGCACCGCTGGAGCGCCAGCCGGCCTGCAGCAGCTGGTGGCTGAGCTTCGAGGCCTGGCCAGACCTGGGGATGAGGGTGAAGCTGGCGTTGAGCTGGGGCTTGAGGCCATCGGGATAGCGGCGATCGCGGGAGGGATCGCCACCCACCACCTGCGGGCTGGAGGCGGAAGCCACACCGGCGGGCAGCACGGTGATCTCGCGGAAGCCGGTGCCGGCCTCATCGAAGCGGGCCTCACCGTCGCCATCGAGATCCTCGGCGCGGGTGGTGTTGAGGTAGAGGGCACTGCCGGGGATGGCGGTGTTGATGCTCACCACCACCCGACCGGTGGAGGCTTCGCTGGCGGGCTCGCCGGCATAGAACAACTCCTCCACCAGCTCCCAGCCGCCGGCATCCACCACATCGCCCACGGTGCGCAGCTGGTGATGACCAGCCGGTGCCAGCGATTTAAAGGTGATGTAATCAAACGGCCCTGCGGGTTCCCCTGCAGCAGGCGTAAGCGGCAGGGTGAGGCGACCGTCGCCGTCGCCGTCGAACCACACCAGATCGTTGCGCCAGGCGTAGGTGCCGGCTTCCACCCTGTAGCTCAGGGGTGGGTTGTCGCCGCCGAGCGGATTGGGCACATCGACGCTCCTCTCCTCGGAGAGCGTCACCGCCATGGGGGTCGCGGCGGCGATCAGCAGTTCGTTCTGGTAGGCGGGCAGCAGGCCGTTGGGATCGCGGATCTGCAGGGCGGCGGCGCCATACACGCCGTTGGAGCCCAGCAGGCCATCGCCATCGAGATCGATGCCCCAGATCGGCAGCTCCCGATCGATCCGCTCCTGGATCGTGCTGCCGGCGGTGATCAGCAGCTCCAGGCCATCGTCCGGGTTGCCGTTGAGGTCGAACCACTGGCTGCTGCCGAACTTGGTGCCCAGCAGCCCGAGGCCGCGCCAGTTCTGCCAGTTGCCGCTGGCGGTGCCGTCGGCGGCGATGGCGGTGATCTTGCGGATCTGGGCCTCAATTGCCGCCAGGTCGGTGGCGCCGTTGGCGTCGCGGGCCATGCCCTCGGGCACCGTGACCCGCTCGCTCTGGGAGAACACGGCCTTGCCCGGTTCGGCCACCAGCCGGTCGGGGGGCACGTTCTGTTCGTCGATGTTGTGGCGACCGATGGCGTCCTCGCTCACGTTGAGGAAACGGGCCAACACCTGATCGGTGTCGCGATCGATCAGCGACATCACGCCCACGCTGCTGTTGAACAGCTGGTTGGGGGCGTAGGTCTGGCTCAGGGCGATCCAGAGTTCGTCCTGATGGGCGGCATCGGCCAGAAGGGCGGCCGCTACGGCGGCGGCATGGAGGTCAGCGTCCAGAACGCTGACGGTCAGGCCCTGGAGTTGGACCTGGAGCGCATTCCAGTCGAGGGAGGCGTCGTCGTTGATGCCGCTACCGGCCACACTGTTCGGCAGGTCATCGGCATTGCGGCTGATGTACTGACCCAGGAGATTGATCGCCTGAACGGTGCCCAGATCGCTCACCAGCTGGCTGGTGAGCTCGGGGATGGTCCAGTTGCGCCACTGCAGATCGATCGAGCCGAAGCTCAGCCCGGCCGTGAGATAGATCACATCGGTCTCGATCGCATTGAGATCGAGCGCGAAGCGAATCTCGCTGCCGCCAGCCGCCAGCGCCACCTCGCTGACGCTCAGGTCGAGGGTGTGGAGCTCACCGCTGATGGCTGTGTCGCCGTCGCTCAGCCGGCGGCGGGTGCCATCGTGGCTGCCGGCGTAGAAGTTCCACACCAGGTCGGTGCCGGCCCCCGGGGCCAGCTCATACACCACGCCGTCGGTGCTGCGGCGGTTGAGCACGAAGCCGCGGGTGCCTTCCTCGCTGAGGCTGAACCCGTCGTTATCGCCGAGATCGCTCAGGCTGGCGATCAGCGACTGGGCGGTGTCAGCAACGCCGTCCTCGTTGACATCGCCGAGCGGCTGAGTTTTCCAGGCCTCCAGGGCGGTGTGCAGCTCGGCCTCGCCGACGGGCCGCAGGCGGTGGCCCACCAGGATGTCGCTGTCGATGCCGCCCACCAGCCGGTCGAAGCCGAGGGAGCGCACGTTGGTGGCGGTGTTGTTGAGCCCCAGCAGGAACTCCAGGGCTGCGGAGCTGGCTGCGGCTAGGTCGACGGGCTCGGCAGGTTCAGTGAAGAGCGCGAAGCTGTCGGCCGCGTCGGGACCCCGGTCGGGGCGCTCCGGTCCTTCTCCGGCGAACAGCACGTCGGTGCCGAGGCCTCCGAACAGGGTGTCGTTGCCGGTGCCGCCGGCCAGCACATCGCGGCCGGCGTAGTTCTGCCCCGGCCGGGCGCGGCTGAGCAGGATCGGGTCGTCGGAGTCGTCGCCGACGAGCTTGTCGTTGCCGGCGCCGCCAATCAGCAGATCGTTGCCGATGCCACCCCAGAGCTCATCGTCGCCATCGCCGCCGTAGAGGGCGTCATCGCCGTCGAGGAATTGCTCCTGCAGGTTGATGGTGGCCTGATAGCCGTAGAGCACATCGTTGCCAGTGCCGCCGAACAACAGATCGCCGCCGATGCCGCCCTCCAGCAGGTCGGGGCCGCTGCCGCCGAACAGCCAGTCGTTGCCGGCCCCGCCCTGGAGGCGGTCTTCATTGACGGGGCTGCTCAGGGCCGGGTTGTCCTGCGGATCGGCATCGAGCAGGCGCAGCAGGTGCCACTGGGCATCGGTGAGCTGGCTCCAGTGCCCCACGCCGAGCCGCTCCTGCAACCAGCGCAGGGCCGGCGGCTGGCTGCCGGCATCCAGCGGGAGAGCCCCCCCCGCTTCCAGAACCGCCAGGCTGAAGATCTCATCGAGCTGGAACGGTTCGGCGCTCTGGAACGGGCCACCGCCTCGATGGGCCAGCAGGGCGGCGAAGCCGGCGAGGGCTTCGCTCTGGTCGTAGAGGTCGCCGAACAGCCAGTCGTCGCCGTCGCCTCCCACCAACTGGTCCTTGCCGGAACCGCCGATCAGCAGATCGGCGCCATCCCCGCCGAACAGCTGGTCGGCGCCCTCGGAGCCGGAGAGCAGGTCGTCGCCGTCGTCGCCATGGAGCTCGTCGTCGCCACTGCCGCCCTCCAGCTGGTCGTGGCCGCTGCCGCCGCGCAGCAGGTCGGCCCCGGCGCCACCGATCAGGCGGTCATCACCCGCGCCGCCCTCCAGCAGATCATCGCCTTCATCGCCGAACAGCCAGTCGTCGCCGGCCTCGCCGAGCAGGTGGTCGTCGTCGACGCCGCCCATCAGCAGGTCGTCGCCGTCACCGCCTTCGAGGCGGTCGTCGCCGGCGCCGCCTTCGAGGGTGTCGCTGCCAGCGTTGCCCCTCAGCAGATCGTTGCCGCTCTCGCCACGCAGCAGGTCGTCGCCGTCATCACCCTCCAGCAGGTCGTCGCCAGTGCCGCCCAGCAGGGTGTCGTTGCCCGTGCCACCGCGCAGGGTGTCGTTGCCGCTGCCGCCAAGCAGGAGATCGTTGCCGCTGTCGCCCTCGAGCAGGTCGTTGCCCGCCTCACCCTCCAGGGTGTCGTTGCCGGCATCGCCGCGCAGGGTGTCGTCGCCGGTGCCGCCGCGCAGCAGGTCGTTGCCCTGCCCACCACTGAGCAGGTCTTCACCGCTGCCCCCTTCCAGGGTGTCGTTGCCATCGTCGCCGTGGAGGGTGTCGTTGCCGCTGCCGCCGCGCAGCAGGTCGTTGCCGCCGCCGCCGTGGAGGAGGTCGTCGCCATCCCCACCCTCGAGGGTGTCGTCGCCGAGATCACCATGCAGCTGGTCGTTGCCCGCATCGCCGAAGATGCGGTCGTTGCCGGTGCCGCCGTGGATGCGGTCGTCGCCATCGCCGCCGCGCAGCAGATCGTCGCCCGCCTCACCGAAGATCAGGTCGTTGCCAGCGCCGCCCTCCACGGTGTCGTTGCCGGCACCGGCGGCGATCGTGTCGTTGCCGGCGTCGCCGCTGAGCAGGTTGGCGCCGGCATTGCCCACCAACAGGTCGTTGCCGTCGCCGCCGCGCAGGGTGTCGGCGTCAAAGCCGAGCACGGAGCTGGAGTCGCCGGCGCGGAACTGCTGCAGGGGCAGAGGGCCGTTGCCGGCGATGGTGCCGGCCACCAGCACATCGTCGCCGGCCCCACCTTCGAGCAGATCGGCGCCGGCGCCGCCGATCAGGGTGTCGTCGCCGGCGCCGCCGCGCAGGGTGTCATTGCCGGCGCCGCCATCGAGCAGGTCGTTGCCGTCATCGCCTTCGAGCAGGTCGTTGCCCTGGTCGCCGAGCAGGGTGTCGTTGCCGGCGCCGCCGAGCAGGGTGTCGTCTCCGAGGCCGCCATCGAGCCAGTCGTCGCCGGCGCCGCCCTCCAGCTGATCCCGGCCGGCGCCGCCGAGCAGGGTGTCGTTGCCGGCATCACCGCGCAGCAGGTCGTCGCCGTCCTGGCCTTCGAGGCGATCGTTGCCGTCGCCGCCCTCGAGCGTGTCGTTGCCGCTGCCGCCCAGCAGGGTGTCGGCGCCGCCATTGCCCTGCAGCAGATCGTTGCCCTCATCGCCCTGCAGCAGATCGTTGCCGCTGCCGCCGAGCAGGGTGTCGTTGCCGGCGCTGCCGCGCAGCTCCAGGCTGCGGCTCACCAGGCTGGCATCGATGGCGTCGTTGCCGGCGCCCGTGTCGCCCTTGATCCGCTGAATGCCGTTGAAGCTTTCGCTCTGGCCGCCGGGGCCCTCGATCACCACGGCGGCGCCATCCATGCGCAGGGTCATCGACTCAGCGCCGTCGCTGGGGTCGATGTTGCGGTCGCTGGCCCGCGGACCCACGTTCAGCAGCAGAACGGTGGCGTCGTCGGGGGCGGAGGCGTAATAGGGCTTGGGCGGCGCGCCACCGGGAATGGTGACGCTGAACAGTTCGAATTCCGGAGTTTCATAAATGGTGAACGACACCGAGAAGGGATCGATACCGGCCTCCACCCCGATCGAGGCCGCCAGGGCCACCCGCAGCGAGGCATCGAAGATCGCCAGGGGGTTGTAGCTGAAGTTGTCAAACAGCTCCTGGAAGCGCACCCGGCCGTCGCCGTTGGGGTCGTTGAGCTCCAGTTCGAGGGTGCCGCGGATGCGGGCGTCGCCACGTACCTTCAGGCCTGGGACGCCCACGCTCACGCCCCCGCGCACCTCCATGCGCACCTCGGCGCCGGCGCCGGGATACTGGCTGCCGTTCACGAGGTTGCCGGGCTCGTCACCGAGCACGTAGAAGCCATCGGCCAGGGCCATCAGCTCGCCGGTCTCGATCAGGCCGGCCAGGCCGGTGAGGTCGTAGCCGAGGATCGTGGGGCGGATGTAGGGGGTGATCGTGGCGCCCACCTCGATGTTCACCGGTGGCGGCGCGTAGATCGGCCCGATCGACTGGTTGAAATCCCAGCTGGTGGAGAAACCCTGGATCTGCAGGCGGATCAGGTCGAGCTCGTAGCGGCTGGCGGGGTCGGTGCCGAGCAGCAGGTTCACCAGCCGCTGGGAGGTGTAGGCGAAATCGAGGAAGGGGAAGGTGACCTCGGTTTGGCCCAGATCGGGGGAGTTGAAGTCGTCGGTGTTGAGCCCCACGCCACCGCCATTGCCCATGGCTTCAGTGAGGATGCGCACCGCGTCCTGCAGCACGCCCTGGGGTGATCCCGCCTGTGGAACGCTGCCCCGGGTTTCGTTGGCGATGTTATTGGTGCGGAAGGGATCGTGAGCCTCGTTCGGGCCGCCGTAGAGGGCACCGACGACGATCGTGTGCTGAGCGTCATCCAGGAACAACCAGGAAGGGATGCTGATCTCTCTGGAATCCTGCAGTCGGGCAACAGCGTCCACCACTGAATTGATGCCGTTGTAGAGATTCACCCACTGGGTGACGGCGCCATTGGGGGTGTTCTCAACCCCGAGGTCGATGAGGTTGTGCAGCTTGCCGTTGCCGAGCAGATTGAGGCCGGCAATCGAGAACTCCGTCTCCAGCAGATCCACCAGGGGCTCGAGCGGATCGAGGAAATAGTCATTGAGGAACTGGGCGATCTTGGCGAAGGGGCCGCTGGCCGCCGCCAGCTCCTCGCCGAGATTGACGTTGATCTCGCCCGGACGGAAGACAAAAGGCGTGAAGGAGAAGTCGAAACCGGAATCGCTAAGCTCGCCATAGCCGCCAAACAGCATCTCGCCGTCGATGCTGATCACATTGCCCAGCGAAGCGGTGATCTGCGGATCGATCTCAAAGCCAGCCTTGGCGCTCAGATCAATCTCGAGCTGGCCCAGATCGGCCAGGGGCACCAGGCCGTCGCCCGGACCGCGCAGATCCAGGCCGAGCAGCAGGGCGCCACTGAGGAATGGATCATTGGCGGGAAGCAGGTGGGTGGGCTCTTCGAGCGCTGTGCCCTCGGGGGCGGAGCCGATGCCGAGCACGTTGGTGTCGGAGCTGGTGGCCTCCAGTTCGAGGAAGCCGAGCCGGCCCCGCAGGGGCTGGGTGCTCTGCAGGCTGGCGCCCACCACCAGTTCGGGGCTGCCGTCCCCAGGGCCTGCGCCGAACAGCCGGGCCATGTCGGCGGGCAGGCGGCCGCTGAGGTTCGCTCCCACCCCGGCGGCGCTGTCGATCAGGAAGGTGGAGCCGAGATCGGGGGCGTTGGCATCAAAGGCGAAGCCGATCGAGCCCTCGGCGAAGAGGTTGAGATCGAAGCCACCGCTCAGCTCCAGGATGCCGGCGAGACTGGTGTCGAAGTCGAGGTTGAAGGTGGTGGCCAGACCCTCCAGGTTGAGGGCAAAGCGGTAGTAGTCGGGGGCGTATTCGCCGCGGCGGTTGGGATCGGCGCACACATCGGTGAGGTAGTCCCTCAGGGCCTCGAGGCGCACGGCTGGGTCGGGGCCGAGACGCTCGAAGTTGCCGAGCGCTGAAACAACATTCTCATCGATGAACGTGCGCTCACTATCTCCGGTCGCGTTCTGGATCTGGTTAGCATCCACAGCATTGCCATCGATGCGCTCAAGAATCAGCAGGTGCTCATGGCCGCTGGCCTCATCCAGGCGCTGCAGGATGACAAATGGATTGACTTCGTGACCAGGAGGCGCTGGGATGTTGACTTGCTCGTACCCATCCGGCAGCCAGATCGTGTCGCCCGCGCCGAGGAAGATATGGGTGGTGCGATCCTCGCCCTTGGGATCAAATGCCCCCACCTTGTAGATGATGGGGCCGGCTGAGGCGTTGCTGTAGCGGGCGCTCGTATCGAGCCGCACCTCCTTGTCGCCGGAATCGGCCACGCAGAAGTAGGCGTCGAAGATCGGCCGGGAGCGCAGTTCGAGGCTGAGAAACTCCGGCAGCACGCCGTTGATGGTGGGGATCAGATTCCAGGGCAGGATCTGTTCACCGAGCCCGCGCAGATCGGCAAGGGCCTGCTCGGCCGTATCGAAGCTGCCGGTGAAGCGCTTGATGTCCGCCCCCAGATCGGGGGCGAAGGTCTTCATTAGGGGGTTGTCGGCCACGCCCGCCTCGATGGCGGTTTGCAGGTTGTCGATCGTCTGCTCCAGCTGGGCCAGGATGAACAGCACCTGCTGCAGGCCGAAGCCGCTGCAATTGAGCAGGTCGCCCACGTCTTCCAGGCTCTGCAGGCCCTGCTCATAGGCGTCTTCAAAGGGCGCCAGGGTGTTGAGAGCTTCGTCGCCCAGCTGTTCGGCCAGCTGCAGCAGCAGGGCGGGATTGAGCTGCAGATCGGCGTCGAAGCCGCTTTCCAGCGCCAGCACACCGCCGGCCTGGCCGGCTTGCACCAGCTCCGGCCGCAGGTAGTTGGCGCCGTTGCCGCCCTGCAGCTGCAGATCCAGGCCCACGGCGAAGCCGGCCTGCACGAGCGACTGGCCGGCTTCGCTGCGGGCCGTGAGCCCCGCCAGGCTGAGCTGCACGTCGGACACATCCAGCCAGGCGCTGGCGAACAGCTCGGTACCGCCGGCGTTGAGCGCGGCGAAGGCGGCCGGATCCAATCCCGCCGGCAGGCTGAAAGGACTGTCACCCGGTTCGGTGTCCAGCACCAGGAATTCGCCCACCGAGCGGGCGTCGAGGTCGAAGCCAAAGCCCAGCCGGGCGTCCACATCGATGCCCAGGCTCCAGTCGGCCTTGATGTTGAACTCGAAACCCTCGGGGATGTTGATCTCGACCAGCTGATCGATCAGGTCAACCAGGCTGGCGTTGTCGCCGCCGACGCTCCAGTCGAGGCCGTTGCCGAAATCCAGCTCGAACAGATAGAGCAACGGCGTGCGCACCGCCGGATCGTGGTCGGGGCATTCACCGGCGAAGGCATCGGGGCTGGCCCGCTCCACCAGGGTGAGGGTGATCTCGCCCAGGCCGGCCTCATCCATGGCCTGGTTGAAGCGCCGGGCCCATTCGTCGGGGGGCAGGATCGTGTCAGTGAAGCTGCGCACCGTTTCGGCGACGGTGTCGAAGCCATCGGCGATATCGCCGAAATCGATGCCCAGTGCTCCGGCTACATCGCTGATCAGCGGGTCGGAGCCGAGGTTGCCCACCAGGGCATCGCGCAGCTGTTCGATGCGGTCGGCCAGGCCGGTGAGCATCGCCAGCCAGTTGGCGGGCGAGAGGGCGCCCTCATCGAGGCCGCAGAGGGCGGCGTCAACCGCATCGGTGACGGCATCGATGGCATCCCCGATCGCATCGGCCGTGGCACCCAGCGGGTTGCCCGCCGTGAGGAAAGCCAGCAGCTCATCGAGTTGCAGGCTGAGGGCACCGGCGGCGTAGCCGTCCGCTACCACCTGGTTCAGGGGCACCAGCCCCTGATGGCCGGGCACATTGAGCTCGCGATGGAACAGCTCGAAGGCCAGGGCGGCCTCCAGGCCCAGCAGGGAGCGGGCATCGGGCAGCTCCACCAGGGCGGTGGCGCGCAGGTCGGCGTTGGCCAGGTCTTCGCTGCGCAGGCGCAGGCCGGCGGGCAGGGCCGCGCTGTACACCGGGGCGTCGGGATCGGTGCTGTCGAGGCGAAGCGTCAGGGTGACGCGCTCGTTCACCACCGAGCCGTCCGGCTCGCGCACAAACAGATGGCCCGCCGGCAGCACCGGCTGCAGTTCCAGCAGCAGGCTCGCTGGTCGCTCATTACCACCTTTGAGGCTCAGGACGGCAAGGGGATTGTCGTCGCCCTCCAGGGAGAAGAAGAGGAGACTGCCGCCTCTCTCGCTCACCCAGTCGCCACCCAGGGCGGCACCGCTGAGCTTGAAGCGATCGGGCCGCTGCAGCCGATCGAGGCCGGCATCCAGGCGCAGCAGCGCTTCGGCGAAGCCCGGGTCGTAGTCCGTTGGGGCGGTGTCGAACCCCCAGAGATCGGTGGGGGCCCGCTCCACCCACTGGGCGAAGGGCAGCACCCCGCGGGTGTCGATGTAGAAGAACTCGTCGAGCTTGGTGGTGCGGGTGTCGTAGCCGGCCACCAGGCCGCCGTTGATGCCGAAGGCATAGCTGAACTCGGCCTCATAGCCATCGGCCACCGAGCCGACAGCCCCCAGCAGGGGGCTCTCGCCCAGCAGGGGGCTCTCGCCCAGCAGGGCCACCAGATCGCTCAGCTGCAGACTGGCCGTGCCGCTGGCATTGAAACCATCGCCGAAATCCAGCCGGTAGACATAGAGATCAGGCGGGCACTCCAGGCTGGGGGGATCAACGATCAGGCCGCCCTGCACGGGCTCCTCCCCGCGGAAGGTGACGGCCACGAAGCGGTTGGTCTGCACATTGAGGCGCGGATCACCCGGAGCCACACGAGGCAACTCTGGATCCGTGGGGTTGTAGAGATTGCGCGGATCGTTCTCGGGCAGGATGCGAATGCGCAGATCGAAATCAAGCCCAGCCAGCTGATCGTTAGTAGGATCAGGCACCCGGTTGTTGCTGAACTGATCGCTGAGTTCCGCGGCGATCAGGTGAAACTCTGCGCCAGGGGTGTACGCCAGGCGGGCGCCGCCTGTCGGGGCATCGAAGACGGCAAAGCCGTTCCGTGGCGCATCCCATTGCAGCCAGGCGGTGCTGGCAGAGCCGAACACGCCCTGGCGACTGAAGCTCACCGCCACCCGCTCGCGGCCGAACAGGCCCGGATCGCCGAGGCTGTCGCCGAAACTGCCCTCAGGCAGCAGGATCACCCACTCGCCATCGCTCTGCGCCACATCCGGATCGCCCAGGTTGCGGCGGGGATCGTCGCCGTAGTGGGCGGCGAAGGCCTGAAGCTGGTTCTCGCTGAGGATGCCCTGGCGCAGCAGTTCGCGCAGGGCGCCACCGAGGCGCAGCTTGGCCAGGGTGATGTTGGCCGCATCGTGCAACTGGGAGGGCTGCAGGCCGGCGGCCCGCTCGAAGCGCTCCTCAGGCAGGTTGGCCTCGTTGAGCCCACCGGCGTTGAAGCGCTCCATCGCGTCGGTGGAGAGCTCCCATTCCCGTTCGGCCCTACGCAGCAGGGTGCCGATGGCTTCGGCAGTGGCGCTGCCGGTGGTCATCGCCGCCAGGTCGGCGTCCATCTGGCGCTCCAGTGCCGCGCTGATCGACTGGTCGTCGGTGGAGGCGATCAGCTCGATCGCCCGCAGGCTGCCGGGCGTGCTGAAGCGGGCCCAGGCATCGCGGATCTGGACGGCGCGGTTGCCATCGAGGGCATAGCGGCCACTGGCGAAATCCAGCTGCGAACCCACCTCCGCCTGCTCGATGGTGATGTCGCCGGCGGTGGGACGGAAGAACTGCAGCTGCTGGGTGCGGTCTCGATCGCTGAACAGCCGCAACTTGCCGGGGCTGCTGCCGTCGTTGGCTTCCACCGTGAAGTAGAAGAGGCCATCGAGGGGCTGGCCGTCGCGGGCCTGCAGGGGCCGGGCCGGATCCACCTGGCTGAGCCGCACCCGCAGGGAATTCTGAAGAGCTTCCGCGCTCACCTGCAGGCCGATCTTGGTGGTGGGGGAACTCACCGCGGCCGAAAGGCGCGAGCCCCCTGCGGCGGCGTCGTAGAGGGCGAAACCGGTGCGGCTGCCATCCCATTCCAGCCACACCTGGTTTTCCGCCACCGCAGTGCCCGCGTCATTGCGCAGGATCAGGCCGTTTTCGCTATCGCTGATCGCAGCCTCAAAGCGACCACCGGCGTAACCGAAGTTGCCCTCCGCCAGCTTGAGCACCCAGGCCTCCACGCCACCGGCCGCCACGGCGCTGAAACGCTCCAGTGCCACGCTGAGATCCACATCCTCGGCCGCGGGCTGATAGCGGCCCACATCGGCGACGCGGATCCAGGAATCGGGGCCATCCGGGTGGGTGGCATCGCGCGATTCGAAATCGCCGGCCCGGGTGAGGAACACCTCGGGGCGCAGCACCAGGCACTCCTCTTCACAGCAGGTGGTGGAGGGGATGGTGGGCTGGGCCAGCAGGCTGAGGTGGATGTCGAGATCGTTGGCGCTGAAGATGGCGTTGATGCTGGCCACGAAGCTCTCGGCCGTGAGCCAGCGGTCGCGGAAGGCGGCCACGTCATCGGTGATGGCGTTGAAGCGGTCGGCCAGATCGGACACTTCCGCCAGCCAGGTGGTGGGCACCCAGGCCGGCAGGGCGGCGGCGCGGCTCTCCAGCGCATTCGCCTGACGGGCCAGCTGCTCGGCCAGCCGGTCGATGGTGTCGATGAAGCCGTCCACGAAGGCGAACCAACCGGCCACGCATTTCGGCAGGGCCAGATCGTTGAAGCCCTCGAGCAGCAGGTCGATCTCGCCGGCCAGGGCCAGGCCGGCATTGCGGATGTCGCCGCCCACCGCCCCCGCCAGCTCGAGCAGGGCCTCTTCGCTGAGGTCGAGGGTGAGGCCACCCTGCAGCTGGGGTGCCTCCAGATCGGCCAGGGCAACAGCCCCGGCGGGCGGGTTTTCGCCGATCAGATCCAGGCCCAGGCCCAGTTGCAGGCCGAATGTCTGGACCGGGTCGCCGAAGGTGCTGAGCAGATAGGTGCGAGCGGTGCCATCGGGCTCGAGCAGCAGGGGGCTGGAGAAGCTGAGCTCACTGAGACGCAGGGCGGCGGCGATCGCCAGCTCCTGGTCGGCGTCGCTGGGGGTGGTGCCGCCCGGCAGGGCGAAGGAAAGGACATGCGGCTCGTCGAAGGCCGGCCAGAGGGCCGGCGGCAGGGCGGCATTGGTGTCGAGCAGGCGAATGCCCTGCTCGCACGATTCCAGAATGGCGATACTGCCGCCGGCCGCCAGATCGAACTGGAAGCTGGCGGTGAGATTGCCGAGGGTGAGCCCGAGGAGGCCCTCCAGTACCGACCCCACCTGGCTGCCGTGGCCGGCGAGGGCCTGGGCGAAGCCGGCGGCATCGAGGGAGAAGCTGCGGCTGAGCTGCAGATCGGCGGTGGGGCGCAGTTCCCAGCGGTCCTCGGCGCCGGCGCCAACGCGGCTGTGCACCAGCACGAAGGGCAGGTCCGCCCCGCGGAACAGGCCGTTCACCCGGGCCACCAGCGCCGCCGGCTCCAGGTAGGAGTCCTGGAAGGCCCGGATCGCGGCACTGATCTCCACCAGGCCGCCGCCGATGCCGCCCAGCAGATCACCGGGCTGGTCCGGCACCCAGGCGGGCAGACGGTTGAGCAGGTCTTCACCGGCCTGCAGGCGGTTGCCCGCGCTGGCGACCAGATCGGCGATCGCCGGCAGCAGGGTGCGCCAGCAGGCCAGCTCCTCGGCGCTGGGCAGGGCCAGGCCCTCGAACAGGTCCGCCACCTGAGCGCGCAGGTCGCCGCCCAGCAGCCCCGCCAGATCCGTCACCAGATCGAGCAGCGGCTCTCCATCGAGATCCAGATCGAGCCGCAGGCCCACCGCGCCGCTGAGCCCGGGATCGGAGAGCAGCACCAGGGAATCGGGGGGGGCTGCACCATCGCCGTCGGGCTGCTGCAGATCGAGGGCGGCGCCGGCGTTGAGGCGCAGCACCGCCTGCGGATCGGCCAACTGCAGGGAGCGGATCTCGGTGAGACCCGGCACCCCGGCCGAGAGCACCAGCTCCTCGAGCTGCAGCAGCAGCTGGGCGGTGATCTCGGCGTTGGTGGGATCGAGGGCGTCGCCGACGCTGAAGCTGAGGGTGTGGCCGGCGGCCGGATCGCCATCCGGCCAGTCGGCCCGGGGCCGGTCGAGGCCGATGGTGTCGACGTAGAGAAACTGCTCGAAGCTGGTGCTGCGGGCGTCGTAGCCGAACACCAGCCGGCCGTCGATGTCGAGGTTGAGGCCGAACGATCCCTGCAGATCGGCATCCACCAGGGAGAGAGCGGTCTCGACCGCCCGCGCCAGATCGCCGCTGACGCCGCCGAGCAGCCGCACCAGATCGCCGCTGTCGAGGCCGAAGCGCCCATCCAGCTCCGCCCCTTCGGCGAAGGCCAGCTCGTAGATGTAGAGCGCCGGATCGCAGCCCTCCGGGGCGGGTGGCCGCACCAGCAGTTCCACCGGGCTGCCGGGTGTGAGCTCCAGCTCCACCTGCACGAAGCGGTGCTGGGCGGCGGGCCGGCCGGTGAAGCCCCGTTCGTTTTCGGGCAGGAGCCGCAGGTGCAGGCCGCTGCCCGCGGAGGCGCCGAGGATCAGATCGCTTTCCGGCCGTTCACTGCCATCGGGATTGTGGAAGCGGTTAATGGCCGCCTGGAGATCAGCTTCATGGAGGGCGCCGCTGGCCAACAGCTCCTGGAGCGCGGAGAGGGCGCGGGCCTGGGCCAGCAGCTTGTTGGCCTCGTCGCCCAGGGTGCCATCAGCCTCGCCGGGCACATCGGCGTCTTCCCACTCGCGCAGGGCCCGCTGCAGCAGGGTGTGCAGCAGGGCGTTCACGCTGCCGGCGGGGGCGTCGGCGAGCGCGGCGATCTCGGCGGTGAGGCGGGCGGTGAGGCGGGCGGAGACGCCCTGGTCGTCGGTGGAGGCGGTGATCAGGATGCGTCGCTGCGCCCCCGGCAGCTGGGCGAAGGGCAGGGCCTGCTGGCGCAGCAGGGTGCGCTCCGCCTCGCTGAGGAGATAGCCACCGCTCTCGTAGGTGCCGCGGATCGTCTGCAGCGGCACCGAGGGCGGAACGGCCTCGCCGGCCAGGCGCAGTTGCACATCCTTTTCGCCCGAGCGCAGCTGGATCTCGGCCGGCTGGCCCTCCGCTGCGGGCACGTTGATGAACCTGAAGGTTTCGCTGGCCTTGAAGGGCTGCCAGGTGGTGCCGCCGTCGCGGCTCAGCTCGAGCTCGCCGGCGGGGGCCAGGTAGCTCACCAGGCCGCTCTGGCCGCTGCGCAGCGTGCCGGCGGGCAGCTCCAGCACCACGGTGGTGATGTTGCTGCCTGCCTTGAAGCTCACCCGCTCGGGGATCACGGTGCGGCCTTCCACCAGCACCAGGAAGCGGCCCGGGTCGAGGGTGCTGCTGTCAGCGTCGAGATCGGCAAGCTGCAGCTCCAGCCGCTGGCCGCCGGCGGCGGTGGCCGCGCGGTTGAGGAAGGGCGCCAGGGCGCTGCCGCCGGCATCCCGCAGGGTGGCGGCATCGAGGCGATGCACCTCCAGCTGGGCATCGGCGGCCAACCCGGCGGGCAGGGTGAGGCGCAGGGTGCCATCGGCGCCGATGCTGCTCTCGGGTGCCGTGAGATCGAGGCTGCGCAGCAGGCTGGGCGGCGCCAGCTCGGCGGGGGGCTGGTCGCAGCAGCCCGGCTCCAGGCTGGTGGGTCGCGCCAGCAGCCGCAGCCGCAGGCTGAGGCCGGCATCGGCGAACAGGCCGTTCACCAGGCCCACGAAGTTGTTGGCATCGAGCACCTGGAAGCGGAAGCGCTCCAGCTGGCCGGCCACCTGGCGCAGGCCCGTGGCCAGGCCGCGGGAGGCGGCAGTGGCCTCCACTGGCAGCCAGGCCGGCAGGGCCGGCAGCTGGTCGACCCGCCCGGACAGGGTGGTCACCAGGCCGATGAAGCGGTCGACGAACGCCAGCCAGGCGGCAGGGCAGGCACCTGGAGAACCGATGTCGAGGGCGTTGCCGAGCTCCGACAGCTGGTCGCTGACTGCCTGGCTGAATCTCTCGAACAGCTCCGCGGCATTGCCATCGCGGGCAAAGCGCAGGCTGAGGGCGGCGTCACCCCGCAGCTCCAGATCCTGGCCCATGCGCACCAGATCCAGGTAGGCATCCCCATCGAGGCGCACCAGCTCGGCGAGGTTGATGCCCGCCAACCACTCCGGTGGGCTGTAGGCCGGATCGAGGGAGAGCGTGGCGCTGAAGCCGGCCAGCAGTTCGGCCCGGGTGCCGTCGAAGGCCTCCAGAGTGCCGTTGGTGTCGAGCAGGAGCGCCTGGGAGGGAACGGCGGTGGCCAGGTCGATGCCGAAGCGCAGGCCGCCCTGCAGCTGGGCCGTGAGCTCGGCGCTGAGCACCGGCAGGTCGGCGGGAGCCACGCCGAGGGCGGAGGAGATCAGAGCGTCGATCGGCAGGGGCAGCGACACGCTGGTGCGCAGGCCGCTGAAATCCAGCTCCAGCCAATGGGGAGCGGTGCCCCCGCCGGCAGACAGCTCCGCAAGGCTGGGCAGGCTGCCGCGCGCCACCACCCGCTGGTCGTCGGAGAGCTCGAGGGGGGTGTTGATGGTCTGGTCGAGCAGCTGCTGCAGCTGTTGCACCAGCTGCTGGGGCAGCAGGGGACCCATCTGCAGCAGCTCGCTCTGCAGATCGCGCAGGGGTTGGCTGAGGCTGGCGGCGTAGCGCTGCCGCTCGGCCTCACTGAGCAGGGGGGCGAGGGTCGCCGAGTCCAGCAGGCTGCTCTCCAGCTGGTCGGCCACCGCGTCGGTGAACAGGGCCAGGCCGGCGAGCACGCAGCGCAGGCTGGAGAGATCCCAGCTGGTGAGGCCGGCCAGGGCAGGGGCATCGCCATCGCGGATCGCTTCCAGCACCTGGCGGCCGTAGTCGTCGAAATCGAAGCGGCGGATCGCGGTCCACACCTGGGGGCTGAGATCGGCGAGCTGCTGCCACTGGCTGAGGTCGCTGTGGTTGAAGGCGTCGAGGATCGGCCAGGCCTGGGGATCGAGGCGCAGGATCCGATCGCTGGGGGCCTTGGCCAGATCGAAGAACCAGCCGGCCAGCGCCTCGTTTTCGGCCAGCAGGGTGGCGGCGGTGGCCCGGGCAGCGGGATCGGCCAGCAGCGGCGGCAGGCCATCGAACAGGTCGATGGCGCAGATCAGGTCGCAGAGGTCGAGATCGAAGCTGGTGCGCTCGATCAGGTTGTAGAGATCGAGCAGTACGCCGGGGGTGGCTGCAAGGGCAGCGGCGCTGGCGATGCTGTTGCCGATGCTGTTGAAGCGGAAGCCGTCCTCCGGAGCGAGCCAGAGCGGCAGCAGCGACACGGCCGGATCGCTCAGGGCCGCCAGCAGCTCGCCGGTGATGCCGGGGATGGCGCCGCTGCGCACCAGCTCCGTCTGCTCGCGGCTGGAGAGGGCCTGGCGCAGCAGGTCCTCCAGGTTGGGAATGCGGTCGAGGATGCGGCTGAACATGCCGCGATCACCGGCCGACTGCAGGGCGTTGTCGTAGCCCCAGAGCAGCAGCCCGGCCGCCAGGGCCTCACCGCTGGCCCCCTCCCAGAACGGGCTGTCATCGGCAGCGCCCTGGTCGGCCTCGGGGAACAGGAGGTTGTAGAGCAGGCGCAGATCCTGCACCCCGTAGGAGGCGGTGAAGCGGCAGAGCAGGTCGCCCAGATCCAGATTCAGCCCCTCCGCATCGCTGGGCTGCCGCTCGCTGGTGGTCCAGCTGGTGAGCAGGCTGCCCTCTCCCAGGAGGCGGCGTTCCAGCTGGAAGCTGGCCTCCACGAAGCGGGCGGAGGGGTCCTGGGGCGCCGAACCCTGCTCCCAGGCCAGGGTGTAGGTGGCATCGCTGTAGCGGCGGGCGCCGGCATTGGCCTCCGGCCGGCGGGGCACGGGCGGCAGCAGGGCGGCCAGCTGGGCCGGATCCATGCCGGGCAGCTCGGCCAGCTGCTCGAGCAGGTAGCTGCGCATGGCCTCGGCCCGGGCCACCGCCAGGCCGCGGTTGCTGCCCTCGTAGCCCAGCTGGGCCAGGTTGTTGGCCAGGTTGGCGCTGAGCGGCTCCGGGTCGGTGGAGGCGCTGATGCGCAAACCAGCCACCGTCTGGTTGCCGGCGGCGATCGAGGCCACCAGCCGATCCAGTTCGGCCCGCTCCGCCGGTGGCAGCAGGAAGGCCCCCGAATTGAGGAAATCGCGCTGGATGTGGGGCAGGATCTCCAGCTGGCTGTCGAAATCGAGCCGACCGACGGGGCGACCGCCGGCATCCGTGCCGGCGTAGACCTCGAACAGATCACTGCCCGGCGCGCTCGGCCGCAGATAGAGAGCCTGGGGCCGCCCCTCATGCCAGCCGCGGGGCACGGGGCTGCCGGCGGCGAGGCTGGGCAGGCGGGTGCCGGCGGCGAGGCTGAAGGCCAGGCTGCGGCCGGCTCCGATATGGGCCCGCAGGGCGGCGTCGTCGATGCGCAGCAGATCGGTGCGGGTGTTGAAGGCGCCCAGATCGATGCTGGCGGTGCGGGGGGTGACGCTGACCTCGCCATCGCCGGCTTGCGGGGGCGCTTCCATCAGGCGGCGCAGCAGGGCGACGAAGTCGTCGACCATCCCCACCACATGCAGCAACTGCTGGCGGTGCAGCAGCCAGTTGAGATCGGCGCTGTCGTCGAAGTTGCCGGCGGAGCTGCCGAAACCGGCGATCAGGCCGGCGGGGGAATCAGCATCAGCATCTGCCGCAGGCAGCACACCGATGCGCTGGATGCCCCGCACCTCATCCGGCGCTTCGAGCTCCGGCGCCGGCAACGGCTCCAGGCGCAAAGGGAGCTGGTTGTCGATCAGCTGGATCAGCTGTTCGCCCGCCGCCTCCGCCAGGCCGGAATAGGCGGTGAGCCCCACCGGATGGAAGGCGAGGTTGCTGTGCAGGTTGATCAGACCACTGAGCAGGGCATCGAGATCCCGGGGCAGGTGGGGGGCGTTGCGGAGGGGATCGAAGCCGCGGAAGCTCACCTCGCCCGGCAGGTGCAGATCGCCCGCCAGGCCCACCACATCACCGATCGAGAGCTGGAACGACACATCGGCGATCCGCTGGCTGTCCCAGGGGCGGCGCAGGGCATCGAACTGCCAGTCCTGGATGCCGGGGGCGTGCAGAGCCACCACCCGATACACCGGCAGGCCGGTGCCATCGGCGCCGGCGGCGGTGAGGTTGGCGATCGCCTGGGCATAGCCCTGGAGGCTGGCCACCAGGTCGGCACCGAGAGCGGCGAGCTGATCGCTGAGGTCGGGCCCTTCGCCTGCCCCACCGCCAGCCTCCTCGTCGTCGCTGAGCAGATCGGCCAGGATGGCGATATTCACGCCGGCGCCCAGCAGACCCAGCCAGTTGTCGGCCGTGATCGGCTGGCCCGCCAGGTTGGTGAGGGTGGTGGCCAGCGAGGCCAGGGGGCCGCTGAGCAGATTGGCCTCGATCCCGGCCAGGGTGCCAAGCGGATCGAGGGCGGTGAGGGCGAACTGCTGGGCCAGGGCGGCGCCCAGGCTGTTGCCGGTGAAGCTCGGCGGCGCCATGCTGCCGTCGGCCAGGCCGGGCAGGGTCCGGGCCGTGAGATCGGCCATGATCTGGCCGACGTTCGTGAGGTATTGGATGATGCCCACCCCGAGGGGGTTGGCGTCGTCGAGCGCGCCTTCGAGGTTGTCGGTGCCCTGGAAGGCCAGGATCGGATAGTGGCTGGCGGGCCGCACCATCCAAGAGTCGTCGTTAGCGGCGGGCAGGGGCGCGCCGGTGGGGGTGAGCGTGCCGGTGCCTTGCAGCACCGCATGGCTGGCCATGAAGCCGCTGGGGGAGGTTTCCCCGAAGGGATCGCTTGCCTCGCTGCGCTCGCTCTCCGCCGTGACCCCGTAGATCGCCTCAATGCGCAGGTGGTCGCCGATCGTTTCCGGCTGCCAGCCCCAGAGGCCGTAGAGGCGATGGGGTTCAAGCACCAGCTCATCGGCGGCCGCCGGATCGGCATCACCTGGAACGGCGCCCAGGCGCAGGGCCGATGCAGCAGCCGCGTCGATGGCGTCCTGCTCCGGCACCACAGCCGTAAGGGCACGGAACAGCGCCAGGGCCGCCGGCGCCTCATCAAAGAGCTTGTAGCCCAGCAGCACGCCCGGGTCGGCGGCGGTCCAGAAGGGAACGGCGTAGAGGTGCAGCTGCGCAGGGTCGACCCCAGTGCCATGCAGGGTCGTGTCGTCGTTGGGCCGGGTGATCGTCACCTGGGCGCCCGCGCCATCGCCCTTGCTCTCCAGGCTGAGCACCAGCGGTTGGGACAACCTGGTTTGATTCTCGGGGCCAAGCTGGAAGCCGAAGTCGTTGCGGTTCCAGCTCCCAGGGTCGGGCAGCTGGCCGGGGGACACCTCCTCGGGGGGGGGCTCGGGGGTGAGCCGCAGCAAGTTGGCTTCCCCATCGATCAGGTCGCTGCTGAGCGTCAGCCTGTGTTCCTGCGCGTAGACCCGCGTGCCATCCAGCACCCGGCTGGCGTAGGAATCCCGCTCCACTGCGGGAGCGGCGTTGATCAGACCGGTGGCGTCGAAGCGGAAGGCCACCCGCACGGCCTCTGCCGCCCCGGCGCTGAGGTCGAGCAGGGGCACCTCGCCATTGGCCAGCACCCGGGTGAAGCGCTCGAAGAACTGATCGCTGAGCTCCCCCAGCTCCAGGGAAAGCAGGGCGCTGGAACCATCGGCGAACAGATAGCCCGTGTCGTCGCGCTGGCGCAGGGCCGCCACGGTGCCTTCCGGCACCACCCGGGTGGCGCCCTCCGGCACCAGACCTGCCTGCAGGCGCAGGATGCCCTCGGCGAAGATCTTGCCCTCATCGCCCCTGGGCTCCGGCAGGCCCAGGCGCTCCTGCAACCAGTGCCCGGCCTTCTCCAGCAGCATCTCGGCCAGGTCGACCACCGGGGCGTGCTCGGCCCAGGCGCGGTTGAGCAGCAGCTGGCCGTCGCCGCTGCCGTCGCCCGCCCAGCCGGCGGTGAAGCCGGAGAAGCGGTCTTCAAACACCCGCTCGAAGCCGAGAACCGCCGGTTGGCCGTCGGCAGTTGAGGACAGACCAGGAAAAATATCCTCAATCTTCACTGGCCCCCCGATCGTGCGCGCGGCCCGCAACACACCGCCTTCCCGCAAGGCGGCGGGGAGCTCCGTGGCGAGCACCACATCAAAGATGTCGGCTCCGCCGCGGGTGAGCTGGCGCAGCAGGGCTCCGGGCGGCTGGCCGGCCGGGTTGAGATCGAAGGCCTCGCACAACAGCCGCTCAAACTCCTGCGGGCGCTCGCCCCAGAGGGTGGCCAGCCAAGTGGCGGCAAGATCCCCCGCAGCCGCCAGCCGGCTCTCGAGGCTGCTCAGGCGCGGAAGGCTGGCGGTCATGGTGAGGGGGCCGGGGAAACGGCTCGGGGGGGGGAAGAATGGGCTGCGATCGACCCCAGATCAGCTCAGGAGCGGTGCAGCGGGTGAACAATCACGCCGGGTCCGGCGGATTGGCAGAGTCGGGGTTCTGAAGGCGCTGGAAGGCCTCAGGGTTCTCCACGGCCAGGCGCAACTGGGCCACCAGGGCGCGCCGGCCCACATCCATCAGCGCCAGCTGGTTGCGGATGCTCTTCATCTCCTCCTCGGAGGCGCGGATGGCTGCCACCAGCTGGCGGGCCGGCTCCGAGAGGGTGTCGTAGGCGTATTGCTTTCCCGCCAGGGTGATGGTGGGGTTGGCAGCGTCAGCCGGAGCCGGGTCCGACGGGGGAGTGGCGGCGGGAGTGGAACTATCCAAGCCGGGTACATCATGAACGCTGCAAAATTAGGCCGAATCCGCGGGAAAGCCTCCAATCCCTTACGAAAATTCCCAACTCTGCTCCCCCTGATGCCAAGCAACCCTCACCCGGATAGCCGGCCCCGTTCGGCAGGAGGGGAGGAGGACGCAGCCAGGATGGGAGCAGCCGGACGGACGGCTGGGGGATCAGGAGCCGAACCATGGTGATTCTGTTCGTGCATCAGAACTTTCCTGGCCAGTACCTCCACCTGGCAGCAGCCCTGCGCGAGCGGGGGGAGCGGATCGTGGCGATCGGCGGTGCCACGGCGCGAACGCTGCCGGGCATTGAGCTCCACCGCTACGACCCCCGGCCGGCAGAGGGTGTCCCCCCCTGCCATGGCTGGGCTGCCGATTTCCAGGCGAAGTGCCTGCGAGCCGAGGCCGTGGGCCTGCTGCTGGAGCACCTGCTGCAGGGCGGCCTTGCCGTGGACCTCGTGGTGGGCCATCCCGGCTGGGGAGAGTTGCTGGCCATCAAGGACCTGCTCCCCTCCACGCCGGTGCTGCATCAGGTGGAGTTTGTGTACCAGATGGAAGGCGGGGACGCCGGCTTCGATCCAGAGTTCACCCGCAGCGGTTGGCGGCCACGCACGCAGCTGCGTCTGCGGCGAGCACCCCAGCTGATCCCCTTTCACGACCTCGACTGGGGGCTGGCTCCCACCCACTGGCAGGCGTCCACAGCACCGCAGGAGTTCCGTGAACGGATCAGCGTGATCCACGAAGGCATCGATACCCGGCGGATCTCACCGGCCTCCGGGTGCTCGGTGACTCTGCGCAAAGCCGGCCTCACCTTCCATCCCGGTGACGAGCTGGTGAGCTTCGCGGCACGCAACCTTGAGCCCTATCGCGGATTTCACGTGTTCATGAGGATGCTGCCGCTGTTGCAGTCACTGCGCCCCCGATGCCATGTGGTGATCGTGGGGGGAGATGGGGTGAGCTATGGAACTGCTCCGGCCGGCGGCGGCAGCTGGCGGGAGATGCTGCTCAGGGAGCTGGCGGGACGTCTCGATCTCAGCCGCATCCACTTCGTGGGGCAGGTGCCCCACTCCGTGCTCCACGATCTGTTCCGGGTCACCGCCTGTCATGTGTACCTGAGCTATCCCTTCGTGCTCGGCTGGAGCCTGCTGGAGGCGATGGCCTGCGGGGCTGTGGTGATCGGCTCAGCCACGCCGCCTGTGCAGGAGGTGATCGACAACGGCACCAACGGGCTGCTGGTGGATTTCTTCGCCGGCGAGGAGCTGGCCCAACGCATTGCCCAGGTGCTGGCCGATCGGGCAGGCCACCGCCCCCTTGCCGATGCCGCCCGCAGCACCGTGATCAGCCGCTACGACCTGAGCAGCGTCTGTCTGCCGCAGCAGATCGCGCTGGTTGAGCGCCTGGCCCGCCCGCGTGTGGGGCCTTCTATCCAGGCTGGGACGTGACTTGATCAAGCCAGCACGATCGGGCCTTGTTGACCAAGGTCGTAATCCTCAAGGAACAGCAGCATATCTCGTCGATCGAAGCCAGGCCGTCCGCCTTCGACTTTTCGGCGCCCACCATTGATGGCGAGAAAAGTACCGCTGAAGCCATCAATTTCAAAGGCGCCAATGGCTTGCCCCCTGAAATCTTTGCCAAGCGTCTTGTTGATCGCGTCAAAGCTCAGCTCGCTGGCTGTTCCCTGAAGCGCATTGATCTTTCTATTGCCGGGATTGCTGATCACTGTCTGCTTGAAGTTGCGGATTCGAATTCGGTCGCGCCCTTGGAAGTCGATGATCGTATCAAACCCTACATTCTTGCGCCTAGAGGTTGATTGAACCCCTTTGAATAGGAAAGTATCTTTCTGGGGTGTACCGGTAAGGCTATCGATATCGGCTGTTGCTCGAATGATGTTTGGCCTTCGCTTGCTTGGTTCGCTGGGATCCCCTGCTAATAGGATAAGGAATGGCAGCAGGATGCGCAGGCTCACCCTGCTAGTCGTTGGGCATTGTTGTGGCTCACTGGTTGCGTGGGTGTAACAGACCTCCCTGTGAATCTATAGCTCGGGTCATCCATTGTGGCGCAGTGGATCTGAAGGCTCAGGCGAGTTTCATGCAAGAACTGCATAGCTGGAGCTGTGTCCGGCGTTGCCATTTGGCTCGTCTCCGCCTGCCCGCGCGTTCAGGCGGCTTGCGCCGTGGGAAATAAGCGACCGGTCGGCGCCACATCCCCCGCCCTGTACGCGTTCTGCGGCGCACTGGCTCAGCTGGAGCACGTGACCCAGAAACCACACCTCCGCTTGGGCCCCTGAACCACGCCTTGGTCAGCCACCGACGCAGATCTCCAAGCTTCCCGGCACCTGACGGCTTCAGGCGTTTGGGGAGAACCCACTGAGGTCCAGGGCAGAGCGCTGGCAGGGTGGCAGAGCATCGACCGCCAGCGCCGCCGCCTCCAGGCGCCGCTGGATGGAAATCGGAAGCTCAGGGCAGGTCGCCGTCGGCGAAGGTCACGAGCGCCTTGAGGGCTTCCTCTGGCGGGAACGATGAACCGTAGAGCGCATTGGCGGCAGCCAGGCCATCGGCCAGCGACAGTCCGGCTTCAAGCAGGGTGGCCACATCGAGATCGTCCTTGCGTTCAGCCCGCTGCAACAGCACCTTCAGCTTGGTGGCGAGCAGATCCAGGGGCGAGGCCACCTGGGCAACGCCGTCGTTGCTGATCTCGGGATCGCAGCGTGAGTGTTTCGGGCTGCTCCTGCAGCACCACTGCTGAGGCCAGCCAGGGCAGTGCCAGCGCCAGCTCCTGCCGATGCAGCGGCTGGGCACTGAAGAAATCAAAATCCACCGACACGCGATGGCCGTAACGCAAGGCGATGGCGGTGCCCCCATAGAGCACCCACCCGAGCGGGGCGAGAGCTGCCAGCGTTGGCCAAAGGCTGCATTGCCCTTCCGGCAGGATCTCCAGGCGGGGGCAGAAGGCCTTCAAGCCCCGAAGCGGCGCTGGGGCAGGGGCGGCACCGTGCCGGAGGGGGCCAGGGCGAGCTTGCGTTGCCAGTAGGTCCAGGAGCGGGGCGAAAACCAACCCGGCTGGGCCCGCTGCAGCACGCTGTCGAAGTCGCCGAGTTCCATCACCTGGGCGATCACGCGATCGGGCAATCGGGGTGGCGCAGCGACTGCTCGGGGGATTGCCACCAGATCAGCCGAGCCGCCAGCGGCTGCAGCAGGGCCAGTTCCTGATCCGTGGTTGGCGGGGTCAGGGGCTCCAGCATCGGGTGGCTTCCCGGCGGGCAGCGCCCAGCTCACGTAGAATGCAGAAATCTGCATGTTGCGGCGATCCGGTGCGCACCACGCTCAACCTCAACGACGATCTGTTGGCCGAGGCCAAGGCCTTTGCAGGCCGGGAGAAGCTCACGCTCACCCGCCTGATTGAGGAGGGGCTTGCCCTGCGCCTGCGGCAAGGAATGCGCCCATCAGCCGCCGCCCCGCTGCCGCTGCCGGTGCATCAGGGTCGGGGGGGGCTGGGCCCTGCCGTGGCCGACCCGCTCAGCAATCGCGCCCTGCTGGATGCCGCCGATGGCTGGATGCCGTCGTGACCCCCGACGTGAACGTGCTGGTGGCGGCCTCCCGCTCCGACCATCCACACCACCACAGCGCTATGGATTGGTTGGCAGGAGCCCTTGCCGCTGCCGCCCGGGGTGACCGCCTGCGCTTGTTGCCGATGGTGGGCGCCGGCTTCCTGCGGCTGGTCACCCATCCACGGGTGTTCGTGGAGCCCACGCCACTGGCTGGCGCCCAGGCCTTTCTGGCGGCCCTGCTCAGCGCCGATGGTGTGGAGCTGCTGCCGCTCGGCGGCGAATGGCCCCTGCTGGAGCCGCTCTGCCTGCAGCACGGGCTGGTGGGCAATGCCATCGCCGATGGCTGGATCGCCGCTGCCGTGCTGGCCCGCCGCGAATGCCTGGCGACCTTCGATCGGAATTTCGTCCCCCTGCTGCCGGCCCGTCAGTTGGTTCTGCTCAACCCCTGAGCCGGGCCGGGCTGGCGGCTACTGGAGGACGTAGAGGGCCTGATCAAAACCGACCGCGCCATCTCTCTCGCCCAGTGGGGACTGTTCACCAGCTCCGCACAGGGGCCCATAACGTGAATGGGATTCCTTGGCGCTGCAGCCCTGCCAAGAGGGAGCTGGATCCAGCCACCGATTACCCCGAGCTGGCGATCAAGGCTCAGCCAGAGCAGTGATCGCCCGCAGGGTCTCCAGCAAATCCGGCAGTCGCTGCTGGCTTGCCTGATCCGGCGGCAGGAACGCAGGCAACGCTTCGAGGAAGGCAGAGGTGTTCAACAGCTCAAGAAACTGAGCCGCCAGATCATTCCGCAACTCAGGCGGGCTGTGCCTGCATTCCTCCAGCAGCGAGGTACGTCCGTCGACGACGGCCATCAGGTCCTCCAGGTCGTGACTGAAGAGAACATTGCCCTGGCCGCGACCACGAAAGGCCTCCAGCTTGGTGGCCAGGAACACCGGGGCCGTCACGAGCCGAATCGAGCGCCCGCTTGGTAGAGCTTGCTGCTGGGCGGTCTCCAGGGCGAGTGGATGCCAGCGGTTGCAGAAGCCCAGGATCTCGCCCTGGGTTGGCATCAGATCGAGAACGACGTCGTGTGTGCACCAGCGGCACAGGGGTGCCCCTGGCCGGCTGTCCTCCTGGAAGCCCCGCTGCCGCAACTGCCTCCCCAGCTGGTGGTAATCAGACCTGGCGAGCACCCGGCAGATCACATCCACGTCCTGGGTGGGCCGGATCTCCGGCATCGCCGGATCCGTGATCAGCACACCGGCCACGGCGCCGCCGACGAAGACCAGTTGCTCGAGCAGGACAGCGCCCAATTGCTCAGCAGCCCGCTCCAGCAAGGAGAGGTTGGGGTCGTTGGGGTTCATGGTTGCAGCCGCTCCTCCAGCAGGGCCAGCGCCAGGGCCTGTTCACGGGCGCTGCCGCCGCGCACCGCGTCGAACAGGGCCAGCAGCTCCCCCAGAGCCGGGTTGCGCTGCGCCGCCTCAGGGACGCTGGGATAGAGCGGATGGAAGGCGATGCCGCGGGCCGTTCCCTTCTTCCATGGCCACACCGGTGGTGGGTCGTTGCCCGGCCGGATCTGCTCGCTGAGTGGGGAGGCGGCGTAGCCAGTGGGAACACCGCGGCTGAGCCCGCCCTGCGTGGCCGGGAAGCAGTAGCGGGCTCCGTGCTGCACGAAAGCCCTCAGGGCGGAGCGAAGAACTGTGGGCTTGCCTGCCTCATCCTTGATCGCCAGCCTGGCGGCCACGGCACGCTCCACCGCCGCATGGGCCTCGGAGGCCGTCAGGCCCAGCTCGGCGCCGAGGGCCGCATAGGTGGGGGCCGGGCCTGGCTCCAGAGCCAGTCGCAGCAGCACCACCAGATCCTGCGGGCGCAGGACGAGCTGGGGATTGGAAGGCGAGCGGGCCACTGTCCGGCCAGGCCATTCGGCATTCGCGGATAGCGAATATAGACCCTCGGGGCTGCTTGCTCCCGCCGCTGTCTCAGGCTCCAGGAGCGGTTGGCCGAGTGGGAGTTACGGTGCCAGCCGGGCCTTATGCAGCCGGCTCTTCTCATACCACTCAGCGAACTGCGGCGTCCAGCTCTGCAGGTGGGGCCACATCAGGTCGCAGAGGGCGCGGATCTCCTGCTGGGCGTCGAGCTTGGCGCGCAGGTCGAGGAAGTGCAGGAAGGCCCGCAGGCTGAAGCTCACCACGAAGTGCTGGCGGTAGTCGAACGGCAGGATGCCGCGGGCGTGCTCCTCGGCATAGCCGGCGGCGAGCAGGTCGCGGTAGCGCTCGGCGGCGGCGCGGCAGAGATCGAGATCGATGGCCCGTTGTTCGATCGAATAGTGATATTTCTTGCCCTGGCGGTCGCTGTAGTCGCCCACGGGCCGCAGATAGAACACTTCTTCCAGCTCTAAGTCACCTCGGGCGGCGCGGCAGATGCGCTCGCCTGTATACCTCATCGATTGCACATCAAAGGAAACTCCAACCCTGTGGGTGCGGGCCTGCTGCATCACCGAATGGGGGAACCAGCCCACGTTGAGCACGATCTGGGCGTGCTCCAGCGGGCCGTAATGGCCGCGCTCGCCGGCCAGCAACCGCTTCACGCAGATCTCGCCGGCGCGCTGCTCATCCGGCCAGTCGGCCCGGTCTGCCGCCACGAAGCCCTCGCTGTAGTCCTGGTGCATCGCGGCGTACACGCACTGCTGGGGATTCGGCGTGGCGCTGAGGCAGGCAACCTGGAAACGGGGATCCATCGCGGGCGAAGCAGGCAGGAGGGCGAAGCAGGTGGCAGGCAGGGGAGCTGGCTGGCGAGTGCTGAAGCTAGGGGAGGCAGGGATGGGCCGCACCCCGCTGGACGACCCAAGGCGGCTCAGCCGTGGCTGCGCGGTCCGGCCTGGGTGGCTGCTGGGCTCACCTCCAGGGGCGGCGGGGTGGCCAGGCTGCTGGTGGCGCCCACGCCGGCCAGCACCGGCAGCGGCTGGTCTTCGATCAGGGCCGTCGTCAGGCTGTCGAGCTCCACCCGGCTGCGCGCGCCGATCGAGCGACCCACGTCGGTACCGCTGCTGTTGAACAGCTCCAGGTGGGGGATGCCATTCACGTCGTACCGGTCGATCTCGGGCTGCCAGCGGGGGTTGTCCACGTTCAGCAGCACCACATTCAGCCGCTCGCGCTGGCGGCTCTCCACGGCCTCCAGGGCCGGGGCCATGCTGCGGCAGGCCTCACACCAGTCGGCGTAGAACTCCACGAGCGTGGGCCGGCCATTGGCCAGGGCCACCCCCAGCTCCGGCGAGCGCCTGGCCAGGGCCTCCAGGGGGGCCTGGGGCTGCAGGCCGCCGCGCAGCCACAGCACCGCCCCCGCCAGCAGGGCGGCAATCGTGAGCAGGATGAGCTTCTCGCGGGGTCCGGGGCCAGCCGCTGGGGCGGGGCTGTTCATGGTCATTCAGGGCTGGATGCCCCAGGCTGAGGGCACTGGGCTGCCAGCACTCTGGCAGTGCTCCGCCCTCCGCCCTTCACCCCTTTCTCTGCTCTCCGCCCGCTGTCCCCGTGAAGCGCCGACTCACCCTCCATTTCCCGCGGGAAGCGGTGCACCAGCCGATCACCTACCGGCTGGCCGTGGACTTCGACATCGCCGCCAAGATCCTGCGCGCCCAGATCGCCCCGAACCAGAGCGGCACCATGGTGGTGGAGCTCTCCGGCGATATCGATGAACTCGACGCCGCCGAGAGCTGGCTGGAGAGCCAGGGCCTGGCGCTCAACCGGGCGCCCGGCCAGATCGCCATCGACCGGCAGCGCTGCGTCGACTGCGGGATCTGCACGAGCGTGTGCCCCAGTGGCGCCCTGAGCTGTGCGGCTCCCGCTTGGCAACTCAGCTTTGCTGCGCAACGCTGTCTGGTGTGTGAGCAGTGCATCCCCAGCTGTCCCTTCTCCGCCATCTCCCTCGTGCTCGATCCCGGTGGCGTCTCCGGCCGCTGAGTCCCCATCTGTGTCTGTGATCACTGCCTTGCTGCGACTAGTTGTGCTGCCGCTGCGGGCGCCGCTGCTGCTGTTGCTGCTGGCAGTGGCCGTCTACGAGGGCATCCACTGGAACGGTGCAGCCACCGAGCTGTCCCTGGCCTGGGTGCTGGAGTGTCTCCAGGCGGTGGTGGTGGTGCTGGTCTGCACCATGCCCGACCTGCTCCTCCAGCAGGTCTCCAGTGCGATGGCCGCCAGCCGGGTGGTGAGCCTGGTGGTCACGTTGTTGCTGGTCACCGTGGGTGGTCTGTATCTGCTCCACCTGCGGGTGCTGGCCAACGTGCTGATCCTGGCTGCGGCGGTGCTGCTGGCCCGGCTCGATCTGGCCCGGATCCGGGTGGCTCCCCATCCGCTGGTGCTGTCCACCGCGCTCACCAGCCTGGTGCTGGCTGGTGCTGCCCTGGGACGCTGGATCGTGCGCTGAGGCCTCAGCCCTCCGGCGGACAGGCGGGCGGCCGGGGAGCCGCCATGCTCCAGAGGTTTCCCAGCACCTTCTTCACGTAGAGGCGGGTTTCCGGATAGGGGATCGCCTCCACCCACACCTCGGGCTGCTCGCTGAGGCGCGGATCGATCCAGCCCGCCACGGCCCCCGGGCCGGCGTTGTAGCTCGCCACCGCCGGCACGGGATTGCCCTGCCATTGGCTGAGCATCTGCTTCAGATAGCGGGCCCCCAGCTCCGCGTTGCGCCCGGGCTGCTCCAGCTCGGCCTCAGCCACCGGGCTGCCGGCCACTTCGGCGGCGGTGTCCGGCATCAGCTGCAACAGCCCCACCGCCCCCACCGGTGAGCGCACGCCGGGACTGAAGCGTGATTCCTGCTTGGCGATCGCCGCCAGCAGCGGGGCCGCCAGCCCGGCCTGGCCGGCGGCCTGTTCCAGTTCACTGCTGTAGGCCGGGGTGTGCAACTCCCGCTCCAGGTCGCCGGCCAGTCGGCACTGCCCCGCTGGCAGCCGCAGGCTGGCCTGCTCCAGTTGGCCCAGCCCCAGCCAGTGGTCGCCCACGGCCCGCCGCAGCCGCCCCTCCACGGCCAGCTGGGACGGCTCCGTTGGACTCACCCCCTTGGTCTGGATGCGCCACTGCTCCCAGGCCTCCAGCGGCTGGCCGAGGCGCCAGAGGCGATCGATGGCGCCCACGCCGCTGTTCAGGGGGGTCCACTGCGCCTGCGCCAGGGTGGTGTCGTCGCCGCGCAGGTTGAGGCTGCCCTGTCCCAACCGGTCGGCGGCCCGCCAGCCGTAATAGCCGCCGGGGAGGCGTTCCAGCAGCTCCTGCCAGATCTGCCTGGCCTCCTGTCGCCGGCCCAGTTGCCATTCCGCCAGTCCCTGCCAGAACCAGCGCCGGGCCTCCAGCGGAGTGGGCAGCTGCCCGGCCAGGGCCGGTTCGCCCAGCAGTTGCAGGCTGGCGCTCCAGTTGCCCTCCAGGGCCAGCGCCCGGGCCCGCTGCCATTGCAGGTCCCAGCTGGCCGGATCCGCCGGCCAGCGGCGCAGCACCGCCAGGGTGGCGTCCGGGCTCGTGCTCTCCCGCGCCAGGCGCGCCTGCACCGCTGCGCTGTCCTGGAGCGCGGCGGGCAACTGCCTGAGCGCCTCCAGGCTGGTGGCGCTGGTTCCCTCGCTGAGCAGCCGCACCGCCTCCACGGCGCTGGGGCTGCTGGGGGCCTGGCGGGCGATGGCCAGCAGGCGGGCTTCAGCGGCGGCCTCCTGCTCGGGGTCGCGCAGCAGCGCCCGGGCCAGGGCCAGCTGGGTGTCTGGGCTGGCCGGGCGGTTGCCCAGGCACTGGAGCGCCGGCTCCACCAGGCCGAGCTGGGCCAGGCCGGCGGCCAGCTGCTCGCGCTCGCCGGTCTGGAGTGGCGCTTGCCTGGCGCCGCAGCGCTCGCGCAGGGCCGCGGCAGCCCCGGGCCAGCGGGGGCCCCAGCGGGCCAGGTGCAGGGCTCCGGCGCTGCCCTGCTCCTGGGCCGCGGCCAGGGCGGCCGGGTGGGCCGGGAAGCGATCCAGCAGCTGATGGCGCAGGTCGGGCTGATCCCGGCCCAGGGCGTAGAGGGCATCGGCGCTGGCGGGATCGCTCGGGAAGCGGTTCAGCAGGTCAGCCCACAGGGCCTTCGCGCCGTCGCTGTCCCCCAGCGTGCGGGTGGCCTCGGCCTGGCGCTTCAGCACCAGGGCCGCCAGGGGATCGCCCCCCCAGCCCTGGTTCTTCAGCCAGTCCAGCTGCCGCCGGGGATCGCCTCCCTCCGGACCGCCCCTGTCCCGGCTGAGCAGCAGGGCGGCCTCCCGGCGGCGCTGCGGGTCGGGATCCAGCCGCCGGATGCGGCGCAGCTCGCCCGCCTCCAGCCGGGGGGTGAGGGGCGGCCTCAGCTGCAGGAGCTGGCGACCCAGCAGCAGCAGGCCGCCGCTGCCCAGGCAGGTGACAGCCAGAAGAAGGGGGAGGCGACGCAAGGGTGCAGGCCGGAGCACTGACGGGCATTCTGGGGAACACCCCCTGCGGCGCTCCCGGTGCGTTGGCCCCTGCTGCCCCCCCCACCCACCAGCCTGCCGGGCAGCCGCCAGCGCCAGCGGGCGCTGCAGCTGCTGGCCCTGGCAGGGCTGACCTGGCTGCTGCGTCCCTGGCCGCCGTTCCAGCTGTTGCCGGGCTGGGTGGTGGGGGCTCTGGTGCTCTGGGCCCTGCTGGAGCTGCTGCGCTGGACCTGGCGTCCCCAGCGCTGGCGCTGAAATCGAGAGTCTGCGGGGACTGCCCGTCAAGCGCCCTTGTGATGGCGCGTAACCTTGGGGCCACCAAGGGACTGTTCATGGCTGTGGCGCACCCCGGGCTGGACTGTCACCCCGTCGGCCAACCCCTCGGGGATGCGGTGGCCGGCTTCGGAACCGATGGCATCCGGGGCGCGGTGGGCAGCCAGGTCACGCCGGCCCTGGCCCTGCAGGTGGGCTACTGGTGTGGGGTGGTGCTGCCACCGGAGGGCCCGGTGCTGATCGGCATGGACAGCCGCAGCAGTGGGCCGATGCTGGTGGCGGCCCTCACCGCGGGCCTCACCGCCGCCGGTCGGGAGGTGTGGCAGCTGGGGATCTGCCCCACCCCCGCCGTGCCCGGTGCGATCCGCCGCTGCGGGGCCGCCGGCGGCCTGATGGTGTCCGCCAGTCACAATCCACCCGGGGACAACGGCATCAAGGTGTTTGGTCCCTCCGGCGCCAAGCTGGCCCCGGAGCAGCAGCAGGCCATCGAAGCCGGCCTGGCCGGCCAGGCCAGCGCGCCAGCCTTCGATGGCCATGGCGCCGCCCTCGCCCGCGGCGACCTGCTCCATGAGTACCGCAGCAGCCTGATCGACAGTGTCGAGGGTCGCCGCCTCGATGGCTGCAGCGTGGTGCTCGATCTCTGCCACGGCTCCGCCACGGCCTGTGGTGAGGCCGTGTTCCGCGCCCTCGGTGCCGAGGTCACCGTGTTGCATGGCCAGGCCGATGGCCGCCGCATCAACGTGGACTGCGGCAGCACCCACCTCGAGGCCCTGCGCCAGGCGGTGCTGGACCGGGGCGCGGCCATGGGCTTTGCCTTCGACGGCGATGCCGATCGGATGCTGGCCGTGGATGGCCGCGGCCGCTGCGTGGACGGCGATCAGATCCTCTACCTCTGGGGATCAGCGTTGCTGGAGGCCGGCACCTTGCCGGAGGCGCGGATCGTGGCCACGGTGATGTCCAACCTGGGCTTCGAGCGCGCCTGGCAGGCCCGGGGCGGCGTGCTGGAGCGCACGGCGGTGGGCGACCAGTACGTCCACCGGGCGATGGAGGCGTTCGGAGCCGGTCTGGGGGGTGAGCAGTCGGGCCACATCCTCTCGGCCCGCCATGGCATGAGTGGCGATGGCCTGCTCTCGGCCCTGCAGGTGGCCACCCTGCTCCATGCCCAGGGCCAGACCCTGGCCGATTGGCTGGACGGCAGCTTCCGTCCCTACCCCCAGACCCTGGTGAACGTGCGCGTGGTGGATCGTGCCCGCCGCCAGCAGTGGCAGCAGTGCGACCCGCTGCGGCGGGCCGTGGAGCAGGCGGAGAGCGAGATGGCCGGCCAGGGCCGGGTGCTGGTGCGGGCCAGTGGCACCGAGCCCCTGCTGCGGGTGATGGTGGAGGCGGCCGATGATGCCGTGGTGCAGCACTGGGCCAGCGAGTTGGCGGCCACCGCCGACCGCCACCTCAACGCCGCCTGACACTCCTGTTGATCAGCGCTTCGGCCTGATCTCAGAGACAGCTGCGGGCCAGCAGCAGGGCACCATCGCAGCCATCGCCAGCGGGGGGCGCCAGCTGGGCCGCGGGCAACAGCCCGGCCAGCTGCCGCTCCAGCTGTTGGCGCAGCGGTGCCAGATGCTCCAGGGCCCCGCCCATGGCCCAGACCGGAGGCGCCTGGAGCTGCAGTGCAGCACTGATCGCCACGGCCATCTCGGCCAGGGCCCGGGCGTTGCGCGCCACGATGGCCTGGGCCGTGGCATCCCCATCAGCCGCCGCTGCGGCCACCACGGGGGCCAGGCGGGCGAAACCGGCCGCACCGAAATCGCTCTGCACCACCAGGGCCTTGATCGCCGCCGCCGCAGTCCTGTGCTGCGGGTCCACCCCCAGGCACTGCCAGAGGGCGGCCCGCAGGGGGGAATCGGCACGGCGGCCATCGGCCATGGCCAGGCTGGCGCTGAGCCCATCCCGGCCGATGTCCATGGCCGAACCGGCGCCATCCAGCAGCCAGCCCCAGCCGGCACAGCGATGTTCGGCGCCCTGGCGGTTGCGGCCCACGGCGATCGTGCCGGTGCCGCTGATCAGCAGCACGCCCTCGGCGCTGCGGTCGCCCATGGCACCGCGCAGGGCCGTGCGCTCATCGCCGGTGACCTGCACCCGATCGTCCGGCAGGCCCAGGGCACTGCAGGCCAGCCGCTGGCCCTGCTGCTGCACCGGGCTGCCCTGCTCGATGCCGCTGGCTCCCACCCCGGCTGCCAGCACGCTGCCGCTGGCCAGGAGGGTGCGCTGGGCCGCCGCCAGGCTCTGCCGCAGGGCCTGGCGGAAGGCCTCCTCACCGCCTGGGCTGGCCAGGTGGCGCACCCCTGGGCCATCGGCTTCGGCCAGCACACGGCCCGTTGCGGCTTCGGCCAGCCGGCAGGTGGTGTGGGTCTGGCCTGCGTCGAAGCCGGCGAGCAGTGCAATCACGGCCCCTCTCAGGCGCGCCTGGGCGCGGCTGCCAGGGTGGCCAGGCAGAACCAGCCGATCAGTTGCACCTCCGGCCGGAAGAAGATCGTGTCGGTGAGGCCCTGCACGCCCAGGGCGGCGATCACCGCCAGCACCCCCATGGCCGGCAGGGCCCAGGGGCCATCGCCGCGCCATAGCCGCCACCCCTGACGCAGGCTGGCCAGCACCAGACCCACGCCGGCCAGCAGGCCGGGAATGCCCGCCTCCACGGTGAGTTCCAGCGGGATCGAGTAGGCGCTCAGGGCATTGAAACGGGGTTGCTGGTAGAGCGGGTAGATCAGGTTGAAGGCGTCGTTGCCGGGGCCGATGCCCAGCCAGGGGCGGGCCTGGATCATGTCCAGGACGGCCAGCCACACGTTGATGCGGAAGTTGTTGGAGCTGTCGCCCCGTCCGGCCACCAGGCTCAGCACCCGCACCCGCAGGGGCTCCACCTGCCACACCAGCACCGCCAGCAGGGCCGCGCCGCCGAGCAGCACCGCCATGGGGATCACCTTCCGCCACAGCGGTGGCCAGCTGCGGGTGCAGCGCAGGGCCAGCAGCACGGCGAGCACGGCGGCGGCCGCCACCAGGCCCATCCAGGCCCCCCGGCTGTAGGTGAGCACCAGGGCTGCTCCGCCCATCGCCAGGCTGGTGGCGGCGAACAGCCGGGGCAGGGGCCGCCGCCAGCGCAGCAGCACCACCACGGCCAGGGGCAGGATCGGCAGCAGGTAGCCCGCCAGCAGGTTGGGATTGCCCAGCGTGCTGTAGATGCGCACCGTGCCCTTGGCCACGGAATTGGGGTCCACCCAGCGGGCCAGGGCATCCGTGTCCTGATAGAGCTGGCGCAGGCCAATCACCGAGGTGAGCAGGGAGCCGGCCAGCAGCGACGCCACGATCCGGTCCCACCAGCGGGGAGCGGCGCGCAACAGCTCGTGCATCAGGGCATACACCGAGAGATAGCTGGCCAGCTTCAGCAACCCCTTGAGCGCGGCGCTGGGAACCGGTGAAAACCCCGTGGCCAGCAGTGAGATGGCCAGGATGGCCAGGATCCAGCCGTTGATGCCGGCGATGGCCCCGGCCGGCCGGCGCAGCGCCAGCAGCAGCCACAGCAGGCCGCAGGCCGCGATCAGCAGGCTCAGCCCCGAGCGGGTCACCACCGCCAGGCCCGCCATCAGGGCGCAGAGCACCACGCCGCTGATGGTGAGCAGATGGCTGCTGAGGGGGCCGGCAGACGCTGCCGCCAGCAGACCCTGCCAGCGAAGCAGCAGGGGTGGAGAGGAGGACACGGCGGAATCGCCCACGGATGGCCTGGCTGGCTTCAGCCGGGATTATCGGCGTGCCTGAGCCGTTCCTCCAGCGCCGCCAGCGGCGGCGGCGGCAGTTCGTTGCGTCTGTAGAGCACCCGGAACACCGGCAGCCCCTGGCTGAGCACGTAGCTCTCCCGTTCCGTCGGCACGGGCAGGGGGTTGCTGGCGCGCCAGGGGCGCTCGTCCTGTGGCGGCCGCTCAAAGCAGGCGCTGGCCTCCACCAGTGCCACCATCGGCTCGATCACCGCCGGCACGTCGCTCTGCAGGAACAGCTCCCGCCCGGGGGCCAGGGCCGAGGCCAGGGCCAGCAGCAGCTGCGGTTGCAGCACCCGCCGCTTGTGGTGCTTCGCCTTGAACCAGGGATCGGGAAACTGGATCGACACCCGCTCCAGCCGGCCAGCGGGCAGCTGGCCCAGCCACTGCTCCAGGCTCACGTTGGCGTTGCAGAACAGGTAGCGGAGATGCGCGAGCTCCAGGGCCTGGCGGTCGGCCTCGGCCGCGGCCACCAGGGCCCGGCGGATCTCCACCCCCAGGTAGTTGCGCTGGGGTTCGGCCTGGGCCAGGGCCAGCAGGAAGCGGCCGCGGGCGCAGCCGATATCCAGGTGAATCGGCCGCTGCGGCTGGGCAAACAGCTGCTCGGGAGGGGGCAGCTGCAGGGGCTGCTGGTAGAAGCGGCTGAGCGGATTGACGTGCTGGCGCACCATCAGGCGGGTGCGTTGGCGGGTACGCCGGGCGGGGCCTGTTCAGGCAGCTCACGGGGCACCACGAAGGCCCAGCTGGCGGTGTAGCCATGCAGGTGGGTGGCACCGGCCACCGGACCCACTTCGCCGTTGCAGAAGGCACCGGCCACCGGCAGATCGCCGAACAGCTCCCGGCACACGCCCACGTCCCCGTCGGCGTGGCCGTAGAGCCCCCTGCCCCGCCCCAGGCAGGCGAACAGCAGGCCCGCCAGGGGCGCAGGCCGCGCCTGCTGCTGGCGGCGCAGCAACTGGCGCAGCTCCTGGCTGGAGGTGGCGCCATCGCGCAGCTGGAACTGCACCTGCTGGCCCACGCGCATCCGCTCGGCCACGGCCACGGCTCCGTTGCGGGGATCGACCCCCACCAGGTTGCGCACCAGGAACGCCGAGGCCTGCTCCTCCTGGCCCGGCTCCAGGCTGAAACTGTTGCGGCCCACCCCCAGGAACAGGGAGTTCTTCACCAGCTCCCGTTCCTGGGGGGTGAGGTCGGTGAGGATCGCCTGCAGGGCCGCCACAGGGGACTGGCGCTGGTTGCCGACGCTCACCTCCAGCACCACGTTGCGCTCGGCCTGCTCCACCTCGAACACCGGCCCGATCGGCCGGCAGCCCTGGGCCACCACCGGATCGAGGCCCCAGGCGCCATCGATCAGGCAGCCCACGGCGCCACCGCACACCCCCTGGTCGAACAGCAGGGAGTGGTGCGGGGCGCTGTGGGGACAGGCGATGCCCCCCAGCTTCACCGCTGCCGGGCAGGCGTAATCCAGACCTGCGATCAGGTCGTTGATGCCCTCGCAGCCCGGATCGATCAGCAGCAGCATCGAGTGGTGGTTGCTGGTGGCGGCAGCCCCCACCAGCGCCCGCCAGGGATCGGCCGGACCGTCCAGATCCGGCCAGCTGTCGGGTGCAATCGCGAAGGGCTGGATCCGGGCGCCGGGCAGGCGCAGCAGGGCCACGCTCAGGGCCGGCTGCTGCTCCAGCTCCCGGGGCGGCTGCTGGGGCACCGTGCCGATCACGCCGCCGGCCACGCAGCCCAGCCAGTGGCTGGCCTCAAGCCGCTGGCGCAACAGGGGCAGCAGGCGGGGCAGGTCACTGGCGAAGCTCGCCGACACGAACACCACGGCCAGGTCGGCCGCTTCAGCGCCGCCGAGCTGCTTCTGGACGGCGTCCACACAGGCTTCCAGCGAGGGTTCGCTGGCCAGGGCGGTGCGGCACCAGGCCTGGGGTGCGGCGGCGGGACGCCTGAGCCAGTCGGGCAGGGGGAATGCAGCCATGACCTGGACCCTATCGCCTGCGGTGGCGTGCGGATAATGGCGACTTCCCGTACCCCCAGCCGTGCCGGACCCGCTCTATCGATCCCTGGTGTGGATCGCCCTGCACGTCGCGGTGTTGTTCACCGTGGGGGTGCCCCTGGTGCTGCTGGTGTGGGCGGCGATGAAGCGGGAGGCGGCGCTGGTGCGCCTGCTCTCGATCTACTGGAAGGTGGCCAGCCTGCTGCTGATCGCCGATCTGCTGCTCAGCGACCGCCGCCCGATCGGCTTCGTGCTGCTGGTGCTGGCGCCGTTGCTGGTGGTGCTGAGCCTGTGGTTCTGGGTGGATCTGAATGAGGAACTCGCCGACCTGCCGCCCTGGCGCCCCCTGCCCCTCACACTGCGCATCTGGCGCTGGGGGGTGAGCTTCTGGGCGGTGAGTGGCGCCGCCCTCGCTGCCACCGCCCTCGGCTGCATGGCGGCCGCCCGCATGGACAGCCCCCGTTGTGCGGTGTGGCTGCAGCCGCCGTCTGCACTGCACCAGCACCTGGAAACGGTGTTCGACTTCGTGTTCGGTGGCCAGTGGACGCCGGCCGTGGCCGCCTTCATCGGCTACGTGGGCCTGCTGGCCTACGTGGTGGGCCTGCTGCAGTGGCTGCTGGTGCGTCTGCCCAAGTTCGGTCGGGTGGCCGGGGAGTTCTGATGCAACCATCCGCCAACGATCTGCTGGCCGGACTGGAGGCGATCAGCCGCGGCCGCCCCGACCGGGTGCTGCGCCTGCGCGGTGGCGTCGCCCCCGCTGGCGCGGCTGAGGAGCCCTACGAGCTGCTGATCTTCCGGGGCTTCTCCAGCAGCACCACCCACCCCACCGGCTTCGATCCGGATCAGCAGGTGCTGCCCGAGGGGGTGGAGCTGCGCACGGCCGAGTTGCTGGCTGGCCCGCTCAATCCTGCGGCGGAGCAGGTGCTGGCCGCCGGCAGCGATCCGCAGGCCTATCTGCAGCCCTCAGCCTGGCTCTGAGTGCGCCTGGGCTTGCCCCGGGGATTCAGCCAGATAGCGGCGCCAGTGGGGGCAGAGGGCCTCGAGCGCCGCCCTGCCGCCGGCCATCTGGGCGGCGCTGGCCAGCTCGAAATCGGCGAAGTCGAAGCCCGGTGCCACCGTGCAGCTCAACAGACTCCAGGCGCTGCCGGGGGCTGGGGTGGCCGCGAACCAGCTGCCGGCGGCCACCACGTGCTGGGGACGCTCACCGGCCGCCAGATCCAGCCCCAGCCGGCAGAGCCCTGCCCTGCCATCTGGACTGACTTCGTACAGCAGCAGGGGGCCGCCGCCATGGTGATGCCAGCCCTCATCGGAGCGGATCCGGTGCCAGCACGACCACTCCTCGGCTTGGAGCAGGTAGTGAATGGCGGTACTGGCCGAGCGCGGCCCCCAGGGGGTCGGCAGCGTGAGGCTGGCCCGGTGGGTCTCGCGGTAGTGGCCGCCTTCCGGGTGGGGCAGCAGCTTCAGCTGCCGGATCAGCTCAGTGGCGCTGACGGGGTGAGCCACCTCAGGCTTCCAGCACGGCCACGCAGCGGGCGCAGAGCGTGGGATGGGTGGGGTGCTGGCCGATGTCGGTGGCGTAGTGCCAGCAGCGCTCGCACTTGTGGCCGGCGGCCCGGGCCACCCGCACGGTCACGCCGTCGGTGCTGGCCTCCGCCAGCGGGGCCTCCGGGGCCTCGCCGCCGATGCGCAGGGCCGACACCAGCAGCCAGTCGGTGAGGTTGTCGACGCTGGGATGGGGGGAGCGCTCCAGCCAGGCCAGGGCCTCCTCCAGGGCGGCAGCGCTGCCGCTGTCCGCCAGGACGATCTGAACCTGGGCCTCCAGGGAGGCGCCGATCCCCTGCTCGGGGGCCTCGCTGCCCTTGCCGCCCTGTTTGCGGCAGCTCTCCAGCTGGCGGTTCACCAGCGCCCGCAGCTCCAGGATGGTGGCCATCGGAGCGTCCAGCTCCGGCTGGCGCCATGGGTCGGGGGCGGTTGGCCAGCCCCGCTCGAACACCGAGGCCTCGGCCACCGGGTAGGGCAGGTTCAGCCAGATGTCTTCGGCCATGTGGCAGAGCACCGGCGCGATCAGGCCCGCCAGCCGCTCCACCACCAGGCTGAGCACGGTCTGGCAGCTGCGGCGGCGGAAGTCCGCGGCCCCGCTCACATAGAGGCGGTCCTTGGCGATGTCGAGATACACATTCGAGAGATCCACCACGCAGAAGTTCTGCAGCGCCTGGAAGAAGCGGTAGAACTCGAAGCGCTCGAAATCCCCGGTTACCGCATCGATCAGGGCGGCGGTGCGCTGCAGCATCCACTGATCCAGGAGTGGCAGGTCGCCATAGGCGATGGCATCACCCCCTTCCGCCTGGGGGCGCGGGTCGAAGTCGTGCAGGTTGCCGAGCAGGTAGCGGGCCGTGTTGCGCACCTTGCGGTACACGTCGGCCAGCTGCTTCACGATCCCCGGGCCCAGGGGCACATCGGCGGAGTAGTCCACCGAGCTCACCCACAGGCGCAGCACATCGGCGCCGTAGGCGGGGTGCTGTTTCTCGTTCTTGCCGCCCTCCACCAGCACGGCGGGATCCACCACGTTGCCCAGCGACTTGCTCATCTTGCGGCCCTTCTCATCGAGGGTGAAGCCGTGGGTGAGCACCCGCTTGTAGGGGGCATGGCCGTTGACGGCCACCGAGGTGAGCAGGCTGCTCTGGAACCAGCCGCGGTGCTGGTCGCTGCCCTCCAGGTAGAGATCGGCGGGGTAGCTGAGCCCCGGCACGTGGCTTTGGGCGCCCGTGATTCCGCCCAGCACCCCGGCCCAGGAGGAGCCGGAGTCGAACCACACGTCCATCGTGTCGGTGCCCTTGCGCCACTGGCCGGCCTCGGCGGCGTAGGGCTCGGGCAGCAGGCCGGCCTCGTCGCGCTGCCACCACACGTCGCCGCCGTGCTCGGCGATCAGCCCCTGGATGTGGCTGAGGGTGGTCTTGTTGAGCAGCACCTCGCCGGTTTCGCGGTGATAGAACACCGGGATCGGCACGCCCCAGGTGCGCTGGCGGCTGATGCACCAGTCGCCCCGCTCGCCCACCATCGCCTCGATGCGGTTGCGGCCGCTGGCCGGCAGCCAGTCCACCTCCGCGATGGCGTTGAGGGCGGTGGCGCGGAAGCCCTCCACCGAGGCGAACCACTGCTCGGTGGCGCGGAAGATCGTGGGCTTCTTGGTGCGCCAGTCGTAGGGGTAGCGGTGCGCGTAGGACTCCTGCTTGAGCAGGGCTCCGGCGGCCTCCAGGGCCTCGATGATCGTGGGGTTGGCGTCCTTGAGCACGTTGGTGCCGGCAAAGGGGCCGGCCTCTTCCGTGAGGGTGCCCGCCTCATCCACCGGGCAGAGCACCGGCAGCCCGTATTTCTTGCCGGTGTTGAAGTCGTCCACGCCGTGGCCGGGGGCGGTGTGCACCAGGCCCGTGCCGGTTTCGGTGGTGATGGTGTCGCCGCCGAGCACCACCTGGCCGCGGCGCTCCAGCAGCGGATGGCGGTACACGATTCCCTCCAGTTCCTCGCCCTTCACGGTGAGCAGGGGTTTCAGTCCCAGGCCGAGGGTCTGTTCCAGCCCTGCCACCAGCTCGCTGGCCACCACCAGGTGGTTGGAGAGGCTGTCGCCGCCGTTCACCTCACAGATGCTGTAGTCGAGCCGGCCATTCACCGACACCGCCAGGTTGGCCGGCAGGGTCCAGGGGGTGGTGGTCCAGATCGCCACCGAGAGGCTGATCGGCCGGCCGGTGGCGTTCATCTGGCCGCTGTCCTCCACTTCGAGGCCAACGGCCTTGAGGCGTCCCGCCAGCGCCGTGGGTACGGCCTCCACCGGGAAGGCCACGTACACGCTCGGCGAGATGTGGCCGTCGGGGTATTCGAGTTCGGCTTCGGCCAGGGCCGTGCGGGAGCTGGGGCTCCAGTGCACCGGCTTGAGGCCCCGGTAGATGTGGCCGGCCAGCACCATGGCGCCGAACACGCCGATCTGGGCGGCCTCGTAGCGCTTCTGCAGGGTGAGGTAGGGGCTGTCCCAGTCGGCCCAGATGCCCCAGCGCCGGAAGCCCGCCTTCTGGCCCTCCACCTGCTCCAGGGCATAGACGTGGGCCTTCTGGCGCAGGCTCAGCGGCGTGAGCTCGGCCCGTTCCGCGCTGTTGAGCCCCTGCAGCACCTTCAGCTCGATCGGCAGGCCATGGCAGTCCCAGCCCGGCACGAAGCGCGCCTTTCTGCCCTGCAGCAGGGCCGTCTTGTTGATGATGTCCTTGAGGATCTTGTTGAGGGCGTGGCCCACGTGCAGGGCCCCGTTGGCGTAGGGCGGCCCGTCGTGCAGGGTGAAGCTCTCGCCGGGGTTGTGCTGGCTCAGCCGCTCGTAGATCCGCTGCTCAGCCCAGAACGCCTGGATCTCCGGCTCCCTCACCTTGGCGTTGGCCCGCATGCCGAAGCCGGTCTGCAGCAGATTGAGCGTGTCCTTGTAGGACGGTTGCTCGGACGTGGCGGGCGCAGAGCTGGCGGTCACGGCGCCGGAGGCAGCAAGGGGCGATTATCCCGCCTCGCTGGTGGGGGCTGGTGACGCCTCCCCACTGGCGGCGCTGATCAGCTCGTCGATCTCGTCGAACGACGCCACCACCGCAGCCGCTGCCGCCCCCCCGACGCACCCATCCTTCCCATCCTCCGCGATCCCAGGCTCCGTGGGCTGCTCGAGGCCGGAATCCGATTCGGCCTGGGCTTTGGGCTGGGCTTCGGGCTGGGGTTGGGACTGAAGTTCGGCTGTGGGCTCCGGACGCACCCAGCGCTTGCCGCTCACCTTGGGCTGCCTGCGTTCCTGAAGCCACTCCAGCAGGCCCTGGCTGGCCTGCACCACCAGCGCGGGCAGCCGGGCGGTGGTGGCGCTGAACTGCTGAAGGGCGGTCTGCCAGCGTTCCGGCGACCAGAGCCGCTGCTGCTCCTGGTCACTCAGCTGGCGCCAGCGCGACTGGGCCACCTCCACGCTCAGCCGGCCGATCAGCAGGCCGCCGCAGAGCACGCCCAGCATCGGTGCCCCCCGCAGCCGCTCGGCGCTGGTCACCAGCACCAGACCCAGCAGCAGCACCACCGCACCCCACACGGCATCGCGGGCCCGACTCAGCTCCGGCAGCAACAGGGGCAGCAGCAGCACCGCCAGGCCGATCACCAGGGCGAGAGCACCTCCCAGAGTCGCCAGCATGGCCATCAGCGGATGGGCCCCATTCTGGGGCGATGCCTAGAGTTCAGCTGCTGCCCACCTGGCGGAATTGGTAGACGCGCTGGTTTTAGGTACCAGTGGCTTCGGTCGTGGGGGTTCAAGTCCCCCGGTGGGCATGGGCTTGGGGGGCTGCTCTCCCGCCGGGATCAGCGCCTTGCCTAAGTTGCATGTCGTTTCGGCCTCGGCGGCTTCACCGGCTCCATGTCTCAGGCTTCGGTTGCAGCCCCATCCCGCTCGGTGCCCCGGGAGTTCCTCGATCCCCCAGGGCCCTGGAACCCCACGGTGGGGCTGTTCCTGATCGGCTACGGCCTGGCCGGCCTCACCATCTGGGGCTGGTTCGTGGCCCAGTGGCCCCTGCCGGTGCTGCTGCTCACCGGGTTCCTGGCGCTCCATCTGGAGGGCACGGTGATCCACGACGCCTGCCACAACGCCGCCCACCCCAACCGCTTCTGGAACGCCTTCATGGGCCATGGGGCAGCTCTTTTGCTGGGCTTCTCCTTCCCGGTGTTCACCCGGGTGCATCTGCAACACCACGCCCATGTGAACGATCCGAAGAACGATCCTGATCACATCGTGAGCACCTTCGGCCCTCTCTGGCTGATCGCACCTCGCTTTTTTTATCACGAGGTTTTCTTCTTCCGCCGCCGCCTCTGGCGCCGCTATGAGCTATTGGAGTGGGGGATTGCCCGCGGTGTATTCATTGCCATCGTGATTGCTGCGGCGCGCTATGAATTTCTGCCGTTTGTGTTCAACTGTTGGTTTGCCCCGGCCCTGATGGTGGGTGTGACCCTGGGCCTGTTCTTCGACTATCTGCCCCACCGCCCCTTCCAGTCACGCAACCGCTGGCACAACGCCCGGGTGTATCCCGGCCGCTTGATGAACCTGCTGATCATGGGTCAGAACTATCACCTGGTGCACCATCTCTGGCCCTCCATCCCCTGGTTTGAGTACCAGCCCGCCTACCACGCCACCAAGCATCTCCTCGATGCCAAGGGATCTCCGCAGCGGCTGGGATTGTTTGAATCCCGCAGCGATGGTTTCAACTTCCTCTACGACATCCTGCTGGGGGTGCGCAGCCACAAGAAGCGTCGCAGCAAACTGCGGCCTCTGGCTGCCCTGATGCCGTCCCGCCCAGCCCGCCGCCGGGTGTTGCACCTGCTGCACCGCACGGCGGTCTCGCCCCAGCGCTGAGCCGGCTCAACCCTGCTCGCCGAGGATGCGGGGCACCCGGAAGAAATCCCCCTCCCGCTGGGGCGCAAGATCCAGCAGCCGCTCGCGCACGGGGGTGGGCTCGATCCGGTCGTCCCGGGTCACGTTCACCACTTCCACGGCCCGGGTGGTGGGAGGGACCCCTTCGGTGTCCACCGCTTCCAGGTGGGCCACATACTCCAGGATCCGCTCCAGCTGGCCGGTGTAGGTGGCGATCTTCTCCTCAGGTAGGTCAAGGCGGGCCAGATGGGCCACCTTGCGCACGTCCTCGGCGCTGATCTTGCTCATCCGGCAGCCTGGGGGGGAGAGGGAGGCCTGAAGCTAGCGCTCCAGTGGCTCAGGCCGGCCCGTCGGCATCCTCGGCCAGGAAGCGCTGCAGATCCTGGCTGAGCGCCGTGGCGGCCACGTCCAGGAAGCGGGCGCCATGGTCTGGCTGGGCCAGATAGGGGTCGGAGCCCATCCGACCATCGGGGTGGCGGCGGCGGAAGTCCGCCGGGCCGTGGATCGGGCCGGCGGGTGCCGGTTCGGGCAGGGGACGCTGCTTGGCCAGCAGGCTTGGTTCGAGGTGCAGGGTGACGGCGATTTCACTGGGGGTGGCGTGGTGCCCTTCCCGATCGCCATAGAGCTCGCGGGCCAGGTTCATCGCTGCCCCGGCCATGAACCAGTTGGCCAGGCGGCAGCGCAGCCGACCCGCCTGGGGCAGCCCGCGGATGGCGGCGCTGGCGTAGGCCTGGGCAAAGGCGGCCTTGGTGGTGGCGATGTTGCCGCCATGGCCGTTGATGAAGAAGACCCGCTCGAAGCCATGGCCTGCCAGGGACAGCACCAGGTCGTGCACCACCGCCAGCAGGGTGGCCGGCTGCAGGCTGATCGTGCCGGCGAAACCCAGGTGGTGCTCCGCCATGCCGAAGGCCTGGGCGGGGGTCACCAGCACACCGCTGCGGCGACCCACCTCCAGGGCCACGGCCTCGGCGGTGAGGGCGTCGGTGCCGATGGCGCCGGTGGGCCCGTGCTGTTCCGTGGAACCCAGGGGCACGATCACCCCCTTGCAGTGGCTGAGGTAGTCCTCCACCTCAGGCCAGCTGCGCAGCTGCAGGCGGATCGCTTCGGTGTCGCAGGCCATGGCGGGCGGGATGGGGAGCGGGATGACGGGCTGGCGCCAACGGATCATTCTGAACAGCGGCACCCGGCCGGGTGCTGCCTAGAGTTCAATGAGCGAGCTGAGCCCGTGGCGCCCATGCTGCACCGCAAGCTCTATCAGTTCCATGCGGAGCGCCGTCCGGTGTGGGTGTTTCTGCGCGACCAGCAGCGCTGGATCGAGGAGGCGCTGGTGGTGGAGATCGAGGGCGATCTGGTCACCCTGCGCTACGACGCCGAGGACGACGACGAGAGCCACAGCTGGGAAGAGAGTGTGCGGCTCGATTCGATCGGTGCCGTGAGCACGCGCCTCTCCTATGTGTGCCGCAGCCCGGGTGAGGAGCTGCCCACCGCCGATGACTGCCCGGAGGCCGAGCGCCTCAGCGGTTGAGGGGCCGATTCAGGGCCCGGTTCAGTGGGCCGTGCCGTTGCCGTCGTAGTCGTCCGTGTCGTAGTAGCCCCCCTTGGTGCCGAAGAACAGGGTGGCCAGCACGAACAGGCCACTGCCGAACACCAGCACGGTGCCCAGGTTGAAACCACCGCTTTCCATGGACCTCAGGCCTCCGTGTCGTGGATGCTGGTCATGCGCCCATTGTCCATTGCCTGGAGGATAGTCGCGAATGCCTTGTCAGCGGCGGCGTTGCGCCTTGGGTCACGGCCGGACACCACCCGCCCTCCCCCGCAGCTTTTTCCGCCGGCCCGCCGAGCAGGTCGCCCCCGAGCTGATCGGCTGCCTGCTGGTGAAACGCCAAACCACTGGCGAGCTGCTCTGGGGGGTGATTGTGGAGACGGAGGCGTATTCCCAGGAGGAGCCCGCCTGCCACGGCTATCGCCGCCGCTCCCCCAGCAACGAAACGCTGTTTGGCGAGCCAGGGCGGTTTTATGTTTATGTGAGTTACGGCATTCACCACTGCGTGAATGTGGTGACCGATCGCGCCGGGTGGGCCAACGGCGTGTTGCTGCGGGCCGCAGCACTGCCCGGCGAGGATGGACGGGTGGCGGCCGGCCCGGCGCTGCTGGCGCGGCGCTTCGGCATCGATCGCGGCGCTGACGGCCGGCCAGCCGATCCCGCACAGGGGCTCTGGCTGGCGCCACGCCCGGAACACCTCGCCGGCCTCGGCCCCGGCGATCTGGTCCAGACCAGCCGCATCGGCATCAGCCGGGGCCAGGAGCTGCCCTGGCGCTGGTACCTGCGGGCCAGCCGCAGTGTGAGCCGCCGGGCCCGGGGCGACCGCCAGCCGGCGGCCCCCGAGGGTGCCTGGGGCAGCCCCTCCCACTAGCCTGCAGCTGTTCCCACCGGCGTGCCTTGAGCAACTGGAGTCACCGCCATGTGATCGATCTGGCGGCCTTCTCGCTCGCGGACTTCGCCACCGTGCTGGAGCTGGCCCAGCGTTTCCGGGTGATGCCCACCGCTGGCGCGCGCAAGCTGCCGGCCCTGCAGGGCCGGCTGATGACCAGCCTGTTCTTTGAACCCAGCACCCGCACCCGCAGCAGCTTCGAGCTGGCGGCCAAGCGGCTCTCGGCCGATGTCCAGAATTTCGCGCCGTCGTCCAGTTCCCTGAGCAAGGGCGAGAGCCTGCTCGACACCGCCCGCACCTATGTGGCGATGGGGGCCGAACTGCTGGTGGTGCGCCACCGCTGCGCCGGCGTGCCCCAGAGCCTGGCGGAGCAGCTGGACGCTGCCGGTGAGCGGGTGGCGGTGCTCAATGCCGGCGATGGACTGCACAGCCACCCCAGCCAGGGGCTGCTGGATCTGTTCACCCTGGCCCGCCATTTCAGTCCCGAGGCACCCACGCCCGAGGCCCTGCGCGGCAAGCGGGTGGTGATCGTGGGCGATGTGCTGCACTCCCGGGTGGCCCGCTCCAACCTCTGGGCCCTCACCGCCTGCGGGGCGGAGGTGGTGCTCTGTGGTCCGCCCACCCTGCTGCCGGAGGCCTTCGCCGATTTCGTGCTGGCCCCGCCGCCTGGCCAGAGCCGCGACCCCGTGGCCCAGCGCGGCCCGGTGCGGCTGGTGCGCAGCCTGGAGGAGGCCCTGCCCGGCGCCGATGCGGTGATGACATTGCGGCTGCAGAAGGAGCGCATGCACCAGCATCTGCTCACCTCCCTGGCCAGCTATCACGCCCAGTACGGGCTGAGCCATGGGCAACTGGCGCTGTGCGGCCGCCCGGTGCCGGTGTTGCATCCGGGGCCGGTGAACCAGGGCGTTGAGCTCACCGGTGCTCTGTTGGCGGATCCACAGCTGAGCCTGGTGGAGGAACAGGTGCGCAACGGCATTCCGGTGCGCATGGCCCTGCTCTATCTGCTGGCGGGCGGCCTCACAGCAGCTTGAAGCCATCCAGCAACAGGCCATAGAGCAGGCCGATCCGGGCCATGTCCAGCAGCTGCAGCGGCAGCCGGTCGCCCTGGCGCCGGCGCAGTGGCCCCCGGGCCCGCACGGCCCACTCCATCGTGAGCACGCACAGCAGGGCCCCCACCGGATCGATCTGGCCGATCTGGCCGGAAATGGAGGCCACCACGCCGCCCAGAGAAAAGCTCAGCAGCAGGATGATCAGCTGCAGAGACCAGCGTCGCCAGGGATTGCCTGCCCAGAGCACCAGCTGGTCGCCGGCGTTCACCAGCTGTCGCTGGAAGCGGGTCTGCTGGAAGGGAGGCCGGTGCCGGGCGGAGCGCTCCAGGCTGGAGGTCATGCCGGGGGGCGATTGCATCGACCGGAGGACTGCCTGCTCGGGGAAAGGGGTGGCAGGGTCAGGAAAAGGTGATCCCCATCACCCGGCCAGGCCCTGCCGACAACTGTCTACACCATCTCTGGAGTTTCGGCAGCAAAAGACCGCTACAGATAGGGGATTCCAATAAAAAAGCCCGGAGCTCAAGGCCCGGGCCGGGTGATGGGGACCTCGCAAGCAAAGCGCTGAGGATCTGCTGCGGCAAGGGGGGCGGGCCGTTTTGGAGAGCGTCCCAGTGGGGACTTGACGGCCCGGGCTGGCCGCTCAGCCCTCGCTGCCCTTCTTGCGGCTGGTCTTGCCCTCCAAGAGCTCCAGCAGAGCTTCCATCTGGGCCATCACACCACGCACCTCACCGGCCTCCGGCAGCAGGCCATCGTCCATCACCCCCTGATGCATTTCCCGGAGTTCCTGGCGGATGTACCGGAGGTGGCTCACCACCTGTTCGCGTTTCGACTGCGACATGAAGGAGGTTCAAGGTTGCTTCCCTTTTACCCCATCAGCGGTCTACTTCTGCCCGAACCGGGCCTTGGCCTGCTCGTAGAAGGCCTCGTCGATGGTCTGCAGACTGGCTTCCACGGCCAGGCTCTCGATGCGTCGGCGCACGGCCGGTCGCACGAAAAAGGGAATCTCCTTGAGACGGGCCTGGGCAGCCTCTGTCCAGTTCATCGCCTGCCAGGTCGAAGCCTGGTTGCCGGTTGATCGAATGGAGAATAGGGGACTCGAACCCCTGACCTCTGCGGTGCGATCGCAGCGCTCTACCAGCTGAGCTAATTCCCCTGGATGGGGCCATTCTGCAGGGCCACCCGGGCTTTGTGCAGCACCCTGGTTCCGCGGGACCAAGGGGTCTGGATCCTGACCGGGCCGCCCTGGCCGTCCAATCCAGGGTTGTGGTGATCACCCCGGCTGCCGCAGGCCTGATTCATGATCGTGGGGCTGGCGTCTGTCCGCTGCCGCCCCGCCGCCGTTCCCGCGTCGCCCTGTGTCGATGTCCGTGTCCATCACCCCGGATCAGCTGGCCGCCTTTGACGAGGCCAGCACCGCCGAGCTGGCCCGCCGGCTGGATGAGGACGACTACCCCAGCCCCTTCGACGGCCTGGCCGACTGGCACCTGATGCGGGCCCTGGCGATCCACCGTCCCGAATTGGCCAGGCCCTACCTCCATCTGGTGGACCAGGAACCCTTCGATGAAGACTGATCCGCCCGGCCCCGCCAAGCCGTCCGGCACCACCGATGCGCACTGAGCCAACCCCGGCCAGCGCCAAGCCCGCCGATCCCCTGGCCGGGCGGCGGATCCTCGTGGGCATCTGCGGCAGCATCGCCGCGGTGAAGCTGCCGCTGGTGGTGAGTGCCCTGGCCCAGCGCGGGGCCCAGGTGCGCTGTGTGCTCACCCCCAGCGCGGCCCGGCTGGTGAGTGCCGAGGCCCTGGCCTGCCTCAGCCGCCACCCCTGCCATCTGGACGCCGACCAGTGGAGTCCCCAGGCGCCCCGGCCCCTGCATGTGGAGCTGGCCGAGTGGGCGGAGCTGGTGCTGCTGGCTCCCCTCAGCGCCACCAGCCTGGCCCGCTGGGTGCATGGCCTGGGCGACAGCCTGCTGGCCAGCACCCTGCTGGCCTGTGAGGCCCCGGTGCTGGCGGCGGCGGCGATGAATACCAGCATGTGGTCGGCCCCGGCTGTGCGGGCGAACTGGCGAGAGCTGCAGCGCTGGCCGGGGGTGCTGCCCCTGGGGCCGGCGGCCGGAGTGCTGGCCTGTGATCGCCAGGGGGATGGCCGCATGGCAGAGCCGGAGCTGCTGCTGCTGGCCCTGGAGAGCCTGGCCCTCTGGGGCTGTCAGCGCGACTGGCAGGGCCGGCACCTGCTGGTGAGTGCCGGCCCCACCCGCGAATGGCTCGATCCCGCCCGCTGCCTCACCAACCCCAGCACCGGGCGGATGGGGGTGCTGCTGGCCCAGGCCGCGCGCCTGCGGGGGGCCGAGGTCACCCTGGTGCATGGCCCCCTCGCCGTTCCCTCCGCCTGGTTGGAGGGGCTGGCCTGCTGGCCGGTCACCAGCGCCGCCGAGATGGAGCGGGCCCTGGGCCAGGCCCAGCCCGCGGCCTCGGCGATCGCCATGGCGGCCGCCGTGGCCGACCACCGCCGCGCCCATCCCCTGGCCGAGAAGCTCACCAAGACGGAACTGGAGGCCAGCCTCGCCGGCGGCTGGGAGCCGGTGCCGGATCTGCTGGCGGGACTGGTGCACACCCGGGAGCCCGGCCAGGTGATTCTCGGTTTTGCGGCCCAGTCGGGCGACGTGCTCAGCCAGGCCCGCGCCAAGTGGGGGCGCAAGGGCTGCGACCTGCTGTTCGCCAATCCGATCGACCAGCCCGGCGCGGGCTTTGCCAGCGAGAGCAACCAGGGCTGGCTGTTGGGCCCGGGCGAGCAGGTGCAGCGGCTGGAGTCCGCCGGCAAGCTGGCGCTGGCACACCGTCTCCTGTCGGCTGTGGGGGCGCTGCTCAGGCCGCCAGCGGATGCTCAGCCTGATCGTCCCCCTGGAGCAGATCCATGAAGGTGCGCAGCTGCAGCCGGGGGATGTAGGGCCAGCCGCCACTCTTCTCCATGCCCTGCAGCAGGGTGAACAGGTGGTTGCGGTCGGCCGGCAGGCTGCTGCGGAACGGCCCGTCCTGGATGCGGCGGTGCAGATGCTCCACCTGGCGCAGCAGCGCCAGCAGGGCCTCCGGATCGCCGTCCAGTTCGGCCGCCAGCTGGTCGAGCTGGCCGAGCACGCCCGCGAGTTTCTGCTGCTGGCCCTCGTTCAGACCCATCGCCTGCCGTTCTCCTGTCGGGGGTGTAGCTCTGGCATACAGGTTGTTGAGAGCGCGGCCATGGTACGGGGAATCGGGGTTTTGCACCGGTAAGATCCGCTGCAGCCCAGTCATCAACTCCCCTCTGCGGCGTTCTTCCATGCGTTTTCGTCCTCTGCTGGCCCTCGTGCTGGCGCTGTGTCTGACCCTGGTGACCGCCTGCAGCGGTGGGGCCAAGGCCGTGGATCGCTCCCAGCTCACCTACGACGACATCCACAACACCGGCCTGGCCAACGACTGCCCCACCCTCCCGGATTCCGCCCGCGGCTCGATTGCCCTCACGCCCGGCGGCCAGTACCAGCTGCGGGAGATCTGCATGCATCCCGCCGAGGTGTCTGTGAAGGGTGAGCCGGCGAACAAGCGCCAGGAAGCCCAGTTCGTGGCCGGCAAGATCCTCACCCGCTTCACCACCAGCCTCGACCAGGTCTCTGGCGGTCTGGCCGTGACCTCCGACGGCCTCCAGTTCAAGGAGGAAGGCGGCATCGACTTCCAGATCATCACCGTGCTGCTGCCAGGCGGGGAGGAGGTGCCCTTCACCTTCTCCAGCAAGGAGCTCAATGCCACCGCAGAGGGGGCGGCGATCAGCACCAGCACTGATTTCAAGGGCAGCTATCGGGTTCCCAGCTACCGCACCTCCAACTTCCTCGATCCCAAAGGTCGCGGTCTGACCACCGGTGTGGAGTACACCCAGGGATTGATCGGTCTTGGCGCCGACAGCGAAGGCCTGGAGCGCGAGAACATCAAGCGCTATGTGGACGGCACCGGCGAGATGGAGATCTCAATCACCAAGGTCGACGCCAGCACCGGTGAGTTTGCCGGCGTGTTCACCGCCATCCAGCCCTCCGACACCGACATGGGCTCCAAGGACCCCCTGGACGTGAAGATCACCGGCCAGGTGTATGGCCGTCTGGAGCAGGCCTGAGGCCTTCTGGGGTCTGGATCCTGGCGTCCTCCCCTCCATCTGTGGTTGTTGCAGTTGCATGGGGCCCGCCAAGGGCCCCTTTTTGCTGGCGTGGCAGGCGAAGCCCTGCGGCCTGTCTGGGAGAATTTGGCCCAATTGCTTCTGTACCACCGATGACCGCTGTGGAAACCAGCCTTGAGACCATCCATGCCGGGCTGATTGCTCCCCATGGCGGCACCCTGGTGGACCTGATGGTGCCGGTGGCGGAGCGGGAGGCTGTGAAGGCCAGTGCCGATCGGCGCGTCGAGTGCAGCCACCGCAACGCCTGTGATGTGGAGCTGCTGGTGGTGGGCGGCTTCTCGCCCCTGCGCGGCTTCATGCACCAGGAGGACTATGACGCCGTCGTCGCCGGCAACCGCACCAGCAGCGGCCTGCTGTTCGGCCTGCCGATCGTGTTCGACAGCGACGACGACACGATCGGCATCGGTGAACGGCTGCTGCTCACCTACCGGGGCCAGGAGCTGGCGGTGCTCACGGTGGAGAGCAAGTGGGAGCCGGACAAGGCCCGTGAAGCCCAGGGCTGCTACGGCACCACCTCGATCGAACATCCCGCCGTGCGCATGATCAGCGGCGAGCGTGGCCGCTTTTATCTCGGTGGCAGCGTGCAGGGGCTGGAGCTGCCCCAGCGGGTGTTCCCCTGCAAGACGCCGGCGGAGGTGCGCTCCAGCCTGCCGGCCGGGGAGAGCGTGGTGGCCTTCCAGTGCCGCAACCCGATCCACCGGGCCCACTACGAACTGTTCACCCGCGCCCTCCACGCCGACAATGTGAGTGAGAACGGGGTGGTGCTGGTGCATCCCACCTGCGGCCCCACCCAGGAGGACGACATCGCCGGCGAAGTGCGCTTCCAGACGTATGAACGGCTGGCCGAGGAGGTGGCCAATCCGCGCATCCGCTGGGCCTACCTGCCCTATTCGATGCACATGGCCGGCCCGCGCGAGGCCCTGCAGCACATGATCATCCGCAAGAATTACGGCTGCACCCACTTCATCATTGGCCGCGACATGGCCGGCTGCAAGAGCTCCCTCAGCGGCGACGACTTCTACGGCCCCTATCAGGCCCAGGACTTCGCCCGCGACAACGCTACCGAGCTGGGCATGGAGACGGTGCCCTCCCTGAATCTGGTGTTCACCGAAGAGGAGGGCTACGTCACCGCCGAGCATGCCGAGGCCCGCGGCCTGCATGTGAAGAAGCTCAGCGGCACCCAGTTCCGCCAGATGCTCCGTGGCGGCGAGGAGATCCCCGAGTGGTTCGCCTTCCGTAGTGTGGTGGAGGTGCTGCGCGCCGCCGCCTGAGGCGGCCGGGTCCCGGTTAACATTCTGTTACTTCTTACTCAGCTGAGGCGAGGCCTGTGAACAAACGCTGGCGCAACGCGGGGCTTTACGTGCTGCTGGTGATCGTGATGATCGCCGTGGGCTCGGCCTTCCTGGATCGTCCCGATCCGGCCAACGCCCCCCGCACCCTGCGCTACAGCGACTTCGTGGAGGCTGTCCAAGCCAACGAGATCTCGCGCGTGCTGATCTCCCCGGACCGGGGCACCGCCCAGGTGGTGGAGAACAGCGGCCAGCGGGCCCTGGTGAACCTCGCTCCGGACAAGGACCTGCTCAAGATCCTCACCGACCACAACGTGGACATCGCCGTGCAGCCCAGCCGCGAACCGGCGGCCTGGCAGCAGGCGGTGGGCAGCCTGTTCTTCCCGCTGCTGTTGCTGGGTGGCCTGTTCTTCCTGCTGCGCCGCGCCCAGGGCGGCGGCGGCAACCCGGCGATGAGCTTCGGCAAGAGCAAGGCGCGGGTGCAGATGGAGCCCCAGACCCAGGTGACCTTCGGCGATGTGGCCGGCATCGAAGGGGCCAAGCTGGAGCTCACCGAGGTGGTGGATTTCCTCAAGAATCCCGATCGCTTCACCGCTGTCGGCGCCAAGATCCCCAAGGGTGTGCTGCTGGTGGGCCCCCCGGGCACCGGCAAGACCCTGCTGGCCAAGGCCGTGGCCGGTGAGGCGGGCGTGCCCTTCTTCTCGATCTCCGGCTCGGAGTTCGTGGAGATGTTCGTGGGCGTCGGCGCCAGCCGGGTGCGCGACCTGTTCGAGAACGCCAAGAAGAACGCCCCCTGCATCGTGTTCATCGACGAGATCGACGCCGTGGGCCGTCAGCGCGGGGCTGGACTCGGCGGCGGCAACGACGAGCGCGAGCAGACCCTCAACCAGCTGCTCACCGAGATGGACGGCTTCGAGGGCAACACCGGCATCATCATCGTGGCGGCCACCAACCGCCCCGATGTGCTGGATGCGGCGCTGATGCGTCCCGGCCGTTTCGACCGCCAGGTGGTGGTGGACCGGCCCGACTACAGCGGCCGGCTGCAGATTCTCGAGGTGCATGCCCGTGGCAAGACCCTGGCCAAGGACGTCGACCTCGACAAGGTGGCGCGCCGCACCCCCGGCTTCACCGGCGCCGATCTCTCCAACCTGCTCAACGAGGCGGCGATCCTGGCCGCCCGCCGCCAGCTCACCGAAATCTCGATGGATGAGGTGAACGACGCCATCGAACGGGTGATGGCCGGCCCGGAGAAAAAGGACCGGGTGATGAGCGAGAAGCGCAAGCGCCTGGTGGCTTACCACGAGGCCGGCCATGCCCTGGTGGGTGCCCTGATGCCCGACTACGACCCGGTGCAGAAGATCTCGATCATTCCCCGCGGCAACGCCGGCGGCCTCACCTTCTTCACCCCCTCTGAGGAGCGGATGGAATCGGGTCTCTACTCCCGCGCCTACCTGCAGAACCAGATGGCCGTGGCCCTGGGCGGACGCGTGGCTGAGGAGATTGTCTACGGGGAGGACGAAGTCACCACCGGCGCCTCCAACGACCTGCAGCAGGTGGCCCGGGTGGCGCGCCAGATGGTCACCCGTTTCGGCATGAGCGAAAAGCTTGGTCCGGTGGCTCTGGGCCGCAGCCAGGGGGGCATGTTCCTCGGCCGCGACATCGCCGCCGAGCGCGACTTCTCCGAGGAGACCGCCGCCACCATCGATGAGGAGGTAAGCCAGCTGGTGGAGGAGGCCTACCGCCGCGCCACCGACGTGCTCAGCAACAACCGCAGCGTGCTCGATGAGCTGGCCGAGATGCTGGTGGAGAAGGAGACGGTGGATGCAGAGGAGCTTCAGGAGCTGCTGGTACGCAGCGAAGTACGCGTGGCCGAGTACGTCTGAATCTCGATCGGTTCAGCATGGGCGATTCAGGATCAGGGGATGGCTGCGCTGACACCCTGATCCGTTCCCTGCGCCGCCAGCCCTTGCTGGTGGTGCTTCGCCCAAGCGAACCTCTGCTCGCCATTCCCATGCTGGAGCGGCTGCAAAGCCTGGGGCTGATCCATGTTGAGATCGCTTGGCAGCCGCAGGTTGGCTGGGCTGAGCAGATGGCCGAGCTGCTCCACCGCTTTCCCCGGCTGCAGCTCGGCGCGGCCTCGCTCTGCGATCCCCGGGGCGTGGCCGCTGCCGCCGCTGCCGGCTGCCGCTACGCGGTGTCTCCCGTGCTCGATCCGGAGCTGCTGCAGGAGTCTCTGCGGCGAGGCCTGCTCCTGGTGCCCGGAGTGATGACGGCCAGCGAGGTGCACCGGGCTCGGCAGCTGGGCTGCCGGATCGTGAAGCTGTTCCCGGCCGTGAGCGTCGGCCGCCACCACTGGCGCCGGCTGCGCGATCCCCTCGGCGCCCCGCTGCCCTTCTGCATCGCGGCTGGCGGACTCACCCCGGCGGACGTGCAGCCCTGGCTGGCTGCCGGCGTGGATGCGGTGGCCCTGGGCTCCGGTCTGGGATCGGCGCTGGAGGAGTCTGCTGGCTGGCGGGAGCTGCTGGCGCGTCTCACGTCCTTGGCCGAGCGGCAGGCCTGAGCATCTGGTGTGGGGAGCGGCGCCTTGCCGTTCGACCACTCCCCTCTACCTCTCTGCTCTTGCAAGGACTGCGCTTTCCGGGGCGGAGCAGGACCGCCGCGCTGGATCAACGATGGATGGGATGGTCTGACCAGTCTGACCTAGTCTTGTGACCATGGTCATTCTCTGGCTGGATGGACCCATCCCCCGTTACGCCATCCCCAGCTACGCCATCCCCCGCCTCGATGGTGAGCGGGTCGCCGCGGCAGGTTTCCAAATCCCACTTCAAGGCCCATGCCCTGGAACTGTTCCGGCAGGTGGAGGCAAGCGGTGAGCCCCTGGTGGTGACGGATCACGGCCGGCCCAGCATCGAGGTGCGGCCCTATCGGCCGGCTGGGTACTCCGACACTGATCCTCTCGAGCTGTTGCGCGGCTCGGTGCTCCGCTTTGACGAACCGTTCGAGTCGGTTGGGGAGAACGACTGGGAAGCCCTGGCGTGATCCTGCTCGACACCCATGCCGTGATCTGGTGGGCCGGTGGGGATCATCAGCGCCTCTCCGCGGCGGCACGGGAGGCCATCGATCAGGAGATCGACAGCGTCCGCCTCCCTGGTGGGACATCCGGGCTGCTTGTCTCGGCGATCAGCTGCTGGGAGGTGGCGATGCTGGTGAATCGCGGACGCCTCGCCCTCAGCCTTGATGTGGAGCGCTGGCTTGCGCTGCTGGCCGCCCACCCGGCGGTTCGGCTCGTCGCTCTGGATCCCGCCGTGGCCGCAGCGGCGACGCGCCTGCCGGAGCCGTTTCATGCGGATCCGGCCGACCGGTTTCTGGTGGCTCAGGCACGAGCGCTGGCGATTCCGCTGGTCAGTGCCGACAGCAAGATCCGCTCCTATGCCCATGTGCGCAGCCTGTGGTGAGGGCTCTGTTCGCCGAGCTCCCTCACCACAGGCTGCACTGGCCCTGCTGGCGCAGCAGGTGGTCGGCCAGCACCAGGGCCACCATCGCCTCCACCATCGGCACGGCCCGCGGCAGCACACAGGGATCGTGGCGGCCCTTGGCGGCCAGGGTGGTGGCTTCGCCTGCGGCGTTGATCGTGGCCTGCTCCTTGCGGATCGTGGCGGTGGGCTTGAAGGCCACCCGGATCACGATGTCCTCGCCGTTGCTGATGCCGCCCTGGATGCCGCCGGAGTTGTTGGTGGCGGTGTGCAGGGAGCCATCAACGGTGGGCAGGAAGGCGTCGTTGTGCTCGCTGCCCTTGAGGAGGGTGCCGCCGAAGCCCGAGCCGATCTCAAAGCCCTTGGTGGCCGGCAGCGACATCACCGCCTTGGCCAGGTCGGCCTCGAGCTTGTCGAACACCGGCATGCCCAGTCCCACCGGCGGCCGGCGCACCACGCAGGTGATCAGGCCACCGCAGGAGTCGCCCTCGCGGCCGATCGCCTCGATCCGCTCGATCATGCGCTCGGCGCTGGCGGCATCGGGGCAGCGCACGATGTTGCTCTCGATCGCCTCCAGGCTCACCGCCGCTGGATCCACGGCGGCCTCGATCGTGTGAATGCGCTGCACCCAGGCCAGCACCTCGGTGTCGTGGGCCCTGGCCAGCAGCTGTTTGGCGATGGCACCGGCGGCAACGCGGCCGATCGTTTCCCGGGCGGAGGCCCGACCACCGCCGCTACGGGCCTGGATGCCGTATTTCGCCTGGTAGGTGGCATCGGCGTGGGAGGGGCGGAAGGCCACCTCCATCTCCCTGTAATCCTGGGGTCGCTGGTCCTTGTTGCGCACCACCATGGCGATCGGCGTGCCGAGGGTCACCCCATCCAGCAGACCGCTGAGGATCTCCACCCGGTCGTCTTCCTTGCGGGGGGTGGTGATCCTGCTCTGGCCGGGCTTGCGCCGATCCAGTTCGGCCTGAATCGCTGCGAGATCGAGCGCAAGCCGTGGCGGACAGCCCTCCACGATCACGCCCACGCCGCCGCCGTGGGATTCGCCGAAGGTGCTGATGCGAAAGAGCTGGCCGAAGCTGCTGCCCATGGCGGTTGTGCGCTGGGCCGAGCCTACCGAGCAGCACCGGCAGCACGTGCCAGGCGGCCATCTTGCAACGGCGGCCAGGCGGAGCAATCCAGGCAGGTGTTCAGCAACAAAAAGCCCCCGCCGCGAGGCGAGGGCTTTCGGGATTCCGTCTTGAGCCCAGCCGGAGGCTGGAGTCCTGAACTTCAGCCGGGCTGTTGGCCTCAGCTGGGCTGTTGGCCTCAGCCGATAGCAGGGGCGGTCAGAGCCACGGGGGTGGCTTCTGCAGCAGCCAGGTCGAGGGGGAAGTTGTGAGCGTTGCGCTCGTGCATCACTTCCATACCCAGACCAGCGCGGTTCAGCACGTCGGCCCAGGTGTTCAGCACCCGACCCTGGGAATCCAGGATCGACTGGTTGAAGTTGAAGCCGTTCAGGTTGAACGCCATCGTGCTCACGCCCAGGGCGGTGAACCAGATGCCAATCACAGGCCAGGCAGCCAGGAAGAAGTGAAGGCTGCGGCTGTTGTTGAAGCTGGCGTATTGGAAGATCAGGCGACCGAAGTAACCGTGAGCAGCCACGATGTTGTAGGTCTCTTCCTCTTGGCCGAACTTGTAGCCGTAGTTCTGGCTCTCGCTCTCGGTGGTCTCACGCACCAGGCTGCTGGTCACCAGCGAGCCGTGCATGGCGGAGAACAGGCTGCCGCCGAACACACCGGCCACGCCCAGCATGTGGAAAGGGTGCATCAGGATGTTGTGCTCAGCCTGGAACACCAACATGTAGTTGAAGGTGCCGCTGATACCCAGGGGCATGGCATCCGAGAAGGAACCCTGACCGAAGGGATATACCAGGAACACGGCGCTGGCAGCGGCTACAGGGGCGCTGTAGGCGACGCAGATCCAGGGGCGCATGCCGAGGCGGTAGGAGAGTTCCCACTCACGACCCATGTAGGCGTAGATGCCAATCAGGAAGTGGAAGATCACCAGCTGGAAGGGACCGCCGTTGTACAGCCACTCGTCGAGGCTGGCGGCTTCCCAGATGGGGTAGAAGTGCAGGCCGATGGCGTTGCTAGAGGGCACAACAGCACCGGAAATGATGTTGTTGCCGTAGAGCAGGGAGCCGGCCACGGGCTCACGGATGCCGTCGATGTCGACGGGGGGAGCGGCGATGAACGCCACAACGAAACAGATGGTGGCAGCCAGGAGGGTGGGGATCATCAGCACACCGAACCAGCCCACATAGAGGCGGTTGTTGGTGGAGGTGATCCACTCACAGAACTGCTGCCAGCTGTTAGCGCCGGAGCGCTGCTGGAGAGTGGTGGTCATGAGAACGAGAAAGGGGTGGTGGCTTGGTGGATGCCCCTGAACGAATCAGGAGCCCCGCTCAGCCGGGGTAAGTAAGACGGGAACCCACAGGGGGGAACCGCCGGGGACGGAATCCCGTCGCCAGTGACTGTAACAGAACATTGCGGGGTTTGTGAAGGGGGATGTCCGTTTCTGTGCCGGCGTTGCGATCCCGGGTCGTCACCTGGAGTCCCAGCCTCACCCTGGTGCCTGCCCGCGCCTGCTTCAACGCCTGTGGCTACTGCGGTTTTCGCAGGCCGCTGGCGGAAAGCGGAGTGGATGGCCCCGCTGCGCCCGCCCTGCTGGGCGACCCGGAAGCCCTGGCCCGGATGCGGGCCCGGCCTGAGGCCCGCGAGGTGCTGTTGCTCAGCGGCGAGGTGCCGCCGGATTCGCCGGCCCGTGGCCCCTGGTTTGCCCGGCTGCTCGCCCTCAGCCGCCTCGCCCTGGCCCAGGGTTGCCTGCCCCACACCAATGCCGGGCCGCTCAGCCGGAGCGAGATGGCGGCCCTGGGGCGCCTCAACCCCTCGATGGGGCTGATGCTGGAGGGCCTGGGCCCGGCCGTGGAGCGCTGGCACCGCCAGGCACCCAGCAAGCGGCTGGAGCTGCGCCTCGGCCAGTTGGAGCAGGCCGGACGCCTGGGCATTCCCTTCACCACCGGCCTGTTGCTGGGGCTGGGGGAAACGCCGGCGCAGCGCCGCGACGCCCTGGAGCTGATCGCCCTGCTGCAGCACACCTGGGGGCACATACAGGAAGTGATCCTGCAGCCGTACCGCCCGGATGGTGCGGCCGCCCAACCCCTCGGCCGGGCCGCGCAGCAGGAGCTGCTGGCCACGATCAGCGAGGCGCGGGCGATCCTGCCGCCGGAGGTGCACCTGCAGCTGCCCCCCAACCTCTGGCCCCTCGACACCCTGCCCGAGGCCCTGGAGGCCGGTATCGACGACCTGGGCGGCATCGATGGGCAGGACGTGATCAACCCCGCCTACCCCCAGCCGTTGCCTCTGCTGCTGCAACGGCGGCTGGCCGAGGCCGGCTGGACGCTGCGGCCCCGCCTCTGCGTCCATGGCGCCTGGATTCCCCGCTTGCCGCGCCCGCTGGCCCGGAGGGTGTGGCAAGCGGCCCAGACGCTGGCAGATGCTTGTTAGCGTCCGCTTTTGCCGGCGTCCAAGGCCATGGCGGTGGACCACCGGGTGCTGCTGGTGCGGTTGCCCTGCAACCCGATCTTCCCGATCGGGCCCATCTACCTTGCCGATCATCTGCACAAGCAGTTCCCGGCCCTGCCCCAGCGCATTCTCGACCTGGCCGCCGTGCCGGTGCTCGATGTGGAGCGGGTGCTGGCCCAGGTGGTGGAGGCCTTCCGCCCCACCTTGCTGGTGTTCTCCTGGCGCGACATCCAGATCTACGCGCCGGTGGACGGCCGCAGCGGCAACCCGCTGCAGCACTCGTTCGAGGTGTTCTATTCCCGCAATCCGCTCAAGCGCCTGCGCGGTGCCTTCGGCGGGCTCGGGCTGATGGCGTCGTTCTACGGCGAGCTCTGGCGCAATCTGAGCCTGGTGAAGCAGGGCGTGAAGCGAGCCCGGTGCTTCCATCCCGAGGCCCGCGCCGTGATCGGCGGCGGCGCCGTGAGCGTGTTCTACGAGCAGCTGGGCCGCAGATTGCCCCGCGGCACGGTGGTGTCGGTGGGGGAGGGGGAACCGCTGCTGGAGAAGCTGATCCGCGGCGAGTCGCTGGCGGGTGAGCGCTGCTATCTGGCCGGCGAGACGCCCCGGCCCGGCCTGATCCACGAGCAGCCGGCGGGCATGGAGAAAACCGCCTGCAACTACGACTACATCGCCTCGATCTGGCCCCAGCTCGACTGGTATCTGGAGGCGGGCGACTTCTACGTGGGGGTGCAGACCAAGCGCGGCTGCCCCCACAACTGTTGCTATTGCGTGTACACGGTGGTGGAGGGCAAGGCCGTGCGCGTGAACCCGGTGGAGGAGGTGATCGCCGAGATGGGCCAGCTCTACGAGCGCGGCGTGCGTGGCTTCTGGTTCACCGATGCCCAGTTCATCCCGGCCCGCCGCTACATCGAGGACGCCAAGGCCCTGCTGCGGGCCATCCAGGCCGAGGGCTGGACCGACATCCGCTGGGCGGCCTACATCCGCGCCGACAACTTGGACGCCGAGCTGGCCGAGTTGATGGTGGCCACAGGTATGGAGTATTTCGAGATCGGCATCACATCCGGCTCCCAGGAGCTCGTGCGCAAGATGCGCATGGGCTACAACCTGCGCACGGTTCTGGAGAGCTGCCGCATGCTGGCCCGCGCCGGCTTCAGCGAGCACGTGTCGGTGAACTACTCGTTCAACGTGATCGACGAGCGGCCGGAAACCATCCGCCAGACCGTGGCCTATCACCGTGAGCTGGAGCGTATCTTCGGGGCCGACAAGGTGGAGCCGGCGATCTTCTTCATCGGCCTCCAGCCCCACACTCACCTGGAGCAATATGGCTTCGAGCAGGGCCTGCTCCAGCCCGGCTACAACCCGATGAGCATGATGCCCTGGACGGCCCGCAAGATGCTCTGGAACCCCGAGCCGATGGGCAGCACCTTCGGCCGGATCTGCCTGGAGGCCTTCGACACCAACCCAGGCGATTTCGGCCGCACCGTGATGGCCCTGCTGGAGCGCGACTACGGACTGGCGCCCCTCGAGGAGGCGCTGCACGCGCCGGTGGAGGGGCGCCGGGCGCTGGCCACGGCGGTGCGCTGACGCCACTGCAGGGCCAGCAGCAGCAGCCCCAGCCCCAGCCAGCCCAGCAGGCCGCCGATCGGGTTCACATCCCCCTCGCCCGGGCCCACCAGCCAGCTGGGGGCCAGGGCCTGAAGGTTCAGCAGTCCCTTCTGGATCAGGAACCAGCCGCCAACCAGGCCGCCATGGAGGCCGATCGACCCCCAGAGATTGCCGTTCTGCCGGCGCCGCAGCAGGGCCAGGGCCAGCCCCAGCAGGGTGAGGCCGCCCAGCAGGGCCAGTCCTGGGAGCGGTGCCAGCCGGTGCCAGGGATGCACCAGTGCGAACAGCAGCGCCTGCAGCAGCAGCGCCGGCCGCCGAGGCAACAGCAGCTCCAGCTCCCCCCACAGCCAGCCCCGGAACAGCAGCTCCTCGGCAAAGCCCACCCCCAGCAGCAGCGCCAGCCCGTTGGCCAGCAGGGCCGCGCTGAGGGCACCGCGCCACTGGGCCAGGCCGCCCAGCAGCAACACGCCGGCCACTGCTGTCAGCAGAGTGCCTGCCACCAGCACACCCTGGAGGAAGCCGCGCGCCCGATCCCCAAGGCTGCCCGTCGCCAGCCCGAGCCGATGCCAGGGCTTGGCCTCTCCCCACACCCGCCGCAGCCGCAGCGGCAGGCTGAACAGCAGCAGAACCAGCGCGATCCCCGCTCCGGCCAGATCCAGCTGATCGGGCCGCCAGCCGGGAGCCAGCAGGGCCAGGGGCCGCGAGAGCAGCCAGCCCGCCCCGTAGAGGAGGGGCACGTACAGCAGGGTGCCCCGCGGCCGTGGGCTCACTCCTCGGGCTCGATCGTGCTGGTGAGCCCCTTGGCCTTGAGGCTCTCGCAGTAGAACTCGGCCGGCTCGATGTCACACACGATCACCAGGCCCACGCCGGTGTTGTGGGCCTCCAGCATCACCGCCATCGCATCCTGCTCACTCAGGCTCGGCACCACCTGGCGCAGGGTGGTCACCACGTATTCCATGGTGTTCACCGGATCGTTGTGGAGCAGCACCTTGTAGCGCCGCTGGGGTTGGCGCACCCGCTCCGGGGCTTTGTCCAGCACGGTGGCGCCGCCGGGGGAACGGCTTGGGGTGGCTGTGGCGCGGGTCGCGCTGGAGCTGGCAACAACAGACATGGCCATCAGGGGGCTGGAGAGCGCGATCGACGGGTTGGCGAAGGCCTCTGAAAGTGCGGCCAGCTTAGGAAGCCAACCTTCAGGTGCCGGCGAGGCCGCAGGCGTCACGTCCAGGTCAGGCCTCCAGGGCAGCCTTGATTCGGCCCATCGCCTCGATGACCTTCTCGCGGCTGTTGAAGGCTGAAAGGCGGAAATAGCCTTCGCCGGCGGCGCCGAAGCCACTGCCGGGGGTGCCCACCACGTTGGCGCGCTTGAGCAGCAGGTCGAAGAAGCCCCAGGAATCCAGGCCGTCCGGCGTCCTGATCCACACGTAGGGGGCCTGCTCCCCGCCGTACACCGCCAACCCGGCGGCGCTCAGGTCGCGGCGGATGATGGCGGCGTTCTCCATGTAGAAGGCGACCAGGCCCTTCACCTGGGCCTGGCCTTCGGGCGAGTACACCGCCTCGGCGCCGCGCTGCACGATGTAGCTCACGCCGTTGAACTTGGTGCACTGGCGCCGGTTCCACAGCCCCCAGAGCTCCACCTGCTCGCCGTTGGCGGCGCTGCCCATCAGGCCGCGGGGCACCACGGTGAGGGCGCAGCGGGTGCCGGTGAAGCCAGCGTTCTTGGAGAAGGAGCGGAACTCGATCGCGCACTCGCGCGCCCCCTCGATCTCATAGATCGAGTGGGGCAGCGCCGGGTCCTGGATGAAGGCCTCGTAGGCGGCATCAAACAGGATCAGGGCGCCGTTGGCGCGGGCGTAATCCACCCAGGCCTGGAGCTGCTCCCTGCTGGCCACGGCGCCGGTGGGGTTGTTGGGGAAGCAGAGGTAGATCAGATCCACCTTCTCCGAGGGGATCTGGGCGGTGAAGCCGTTCTCGGCATTGATCGGCAGGTAGGTGAGGCCGCCGTACTGGCCGGCGTCATCGGCGTCGCCGGTGCGGCCCGCCATCACGTTGCTGTCCACATACACCGGATACACCGGGTCGGTCACGGCGATGCGGTTGTCCGGCCCCAGGATGTCGAGGATGTTGGCGCTGTCGCACTTGCTGCCATCCGACACGAAGATCTCCTCAGCGGAGATCTGGCAGCCGCGGGCCTGGAAGTCGTGCGTCGCGATCGCCTCGCGCAGCCACAGGTAGCCCTGCTCGGGGCCATAGCCATGGAAGCCCTCGCGGGTGCCCATGTCGTCGATGGCGGCCTTCATGGCGGCGCGGCAGGCCTCGGGCAGCGGCTCGGTCACGTCGCCGATGCCCAGGCGGATCACCTGTGCCTCGGGGTTGGCCTCGCTGAAGGCCTTCACCCGCCGGGCGATCTCGGGGAAGAGATAGCCCGCCTTGAGCTTGAGATAGTTGCCGTTCACCTGGGCCATCGCTGCGGGGTGGGCCACCGCCGGGCCCGTTGACACTGGGCGTGATTGTCCTATGGCGGCGGCTTGCTTAGGTCGGTAAGCGGCTTGATGGGGGTCTGGATGGATGCCCTGCCCACCCTCTCCTCCAAGGGTCAGCTGGTGATTCCGGCCCGGCTGCGCCAGTTGCTCGGCCTGCGGGCCGGCGGTCCCGGTCGATCTCGGCGCGCAGCAGGCTGAAGAACTCCGGCAGCAGCTGGATCTCATCGAGGCACACCAGGTGATGCCGATGGGCTTCGAAGAACAGCTCCGGCTCTTGCAGCCGGGCCCGATCGCCGCGGTCCTGCAGGTCGAGCAGCAAGCCATTGCCGTGCTCGGCCAGCAGCTGGCGCGCCAGCGTGGATTTGCCGCATTGCCGGGGGCCCAGCATCAGCACCGCCGCTGCCCGGTTCAGGGCCTTGTTGAGTGCCAGTTGGACCTGCCTGGGCAGATAACCGTGCATTTCTGCAGTCCAACTGTCAAATTGCACGGTTAACGTCGGCGGAGTGCTGCCTGCATACGATCCAGGCAGCACTCCGCCGCCGGCACCCGTCCGCCGCCTGTGACCGTTGCCGCCACCATGCCCGTGGGTCCAGCCCCCAGCCCAGCGCCGGTCGATTTCGACGCCCTGGTGGATCTGGGCATCAGCAAGCCGGCCCGCTACCTGGGCAATGAGCTGGGGGTGCAGCCGCGCGACTGGGATCACGACTGGGCCGCCGCCGGGGTGCGCTGGGCGCTCACCTACCCCGAGGTGTACGAGGTGGGGGCCAGCAACAGCGGCCACATCATTCTCTATTCGATCCTCAACAGCGTTCCCGGCCAGCTGTGCGACCGCAGCTACCTGCCGGCGCCGGATCTGGCTGCCCGCCTGCGCGCGCGCGGCGCCCCCCTGTTCGCGGTGGAGAGCCGCCGCCCCCTGGCCGCCTTCGACATCCTCGGCTTCTCGCTCAGCTACGAGCTGGGCGGCACCAACATTCTCGAGATGCTGGAGCTGGCCGGCATCCCGATCCGCGCGGCCGAGCGGGGCGATCTGCCCCTGAGCCACCCTGATGCGCCGCCCTTGATCTTCGCCGGCGGCCCCACCGCCACCAGCAACCCGGAGCCCTTCGCCGCCTTCTTCGACTTCATCGCCCTGGGCGATGGCGAGGAGCTGCTGCCCGAGATCGGCCTGGTGGTGGCCGAGGCCCGCGCCGCCGGGCTCCCGCGCCGCCAGCTGCTGCGCGATCTGGCCCAGGTGCCGGGGGTGTATGTGCCCGCGCTCTATGGCCCCGGCGCCGATGGGGTGGCGATCGAGCCGCTGGAGTCCGGCCTGCCGGAGCGCATCCAGCGGCGCACGGCCACGCCCATGCCCCACTACGCCATGGGGCTGGTGCCCCACATCGAAACGGTGCATGACCGGCTCACGGTGGAGATCCGCCGCGGTTGCACCCGCGGCTGCCGCTTCTGCCAGCCCGGCATGCTCACCCGCCCCGCCCGCGACGTGGAGCCCGAGGCCGTCATCGACGCTGTCGAGGAGGGCATGCGCCGCACCGGCTACAGCGATTTCTCGCTGCTGTCGCTCAGCTGCTCCGACTACCTGGCCCTGCCGGCGGTGGGGGTGGAGCTGCGCAACCGGCTGGCCGACCAGAACGTGAGCCTCACCCTGCCCAGCCAGCGGGTGGATCGCTTCGATGAAAACATCGCCCACATCCTGGGTGGCACCCGCAAGGGCGGTCTCACCTTCGCGCCGGAGGCCGGCAGCCAGCGCCTGCGCGACATCGTGAACAAGGGGCTCACCGACGCCGAGCTGCTGGCCGGCATCCGCACGGCCATGGCGAGCGGCTACCGCAAGGTGAAGCTCTACTTCATGATCGGCCTGCCGGGGGAGACCGACGCCGATGTGCTCGGCATCGCCGACACCTGCGCGCGGTTGCAGCAGCAGTGCCGCGATCTGGGCCGGCTGGAGCTCAACCTCACCATCTCCAACTTCACGCCCAAACCGCACACGCCCTTCCAGTGGCACAGCGTGAGCACGGAGGAATTCCGGCGCCGCCAGCAGCTGCTGCGCACCGCCCTGCGCCAGCTGCGCGGCATCAAGACCAATTTCACCGATGTGCGCCTCTCGGCCATCGAAGACTTCATCGGCCGCGGCGACCGCCGCCTGGCGCCGGTGATCGAGGCCGCCTGGCGGGCCGGGGCGGGCCTGGACGCCTGGTTTGAGTCGGCTGAGCGCAGCTACGCCGCCTGGACCGGGGCGATCGAGGCTGCGGGATTGGGCGGCCGCTACCGGCAGCTGGAGCTGGGGGCCTGGAGCGCCGTGGAGGCGATGGAGGTGGCGGACCTGGAGGCGTTCTGCCGCCAGAGCCTGCCCTGGGACCACATCGATGCGGGGCTCGACAAGCGCTGGCTGGCCGAGGATCTGCAGCGGGCCCTGGACGCCACCGTGGTGCCCGACTGCTCCTTTGAGGGCTGCAGCAGCTGCGGCGTGTGCGGGCCCGAGCTGGGCCACAACGTGGTGATCCCGCCGCCAGCGATTCCGCCGGCCCTGCCCCAGCGGGCCCCGGCCAGCGAGCGGGTGTGCCGGCTGCGCATGGGTTTTGCCAAAACCGGCTCCCTGGCGCTGATCAGCCACCTGGATCTGCTGCGGCTGCTGGAGCGGGCCCTGCGCCGCACGGGGATGCCGGTGAGCTTCAGCGGCGGCTTCCACCCCCTGCCGCGGCTGCAGGTGGCCCTGGCCCTGCCCCTGGGGGTGGAGGGCCAGGGCGAGTGGCTCGATCTGGAGTTCACCCAGCCGGTGGAGCCTGCGGCGGTGCGTGCCCGCCTGCAGGCGGAGCTGCCGCCGGGGCTGCAGCTGCTCTCGGCGGCGGTGGTGCCCACCTTCGGCCCCAGCCTCAGCCAGGAGCTGGCGGCGGCCCACTGGCGCTTCGCTCTCCGGGCCGAGAACGGCCCGGCGCTGGATCCGCAGGCCTGTGGCGCCGCGATTGCGGCCCTGTTGGCGGCGCCGGTGCTCAGCTGGCACGACACCGACAAGAAGGGCCGACCCCGCCAGCGGGACTGCCGGCCGGAGCTTCAGGATCTGCGGCTGGTCGCCCCCGGGGCAGACCCAGAAGCGCCCGCGGCCCCAGGCGAGCTGGTGCTTGAGCTGGAGGCCGCCATCGATGGGGCTGGACGCAGCCTGCGTCCGGCCCAGGTGGCCCACTGGTTGGCGGAGCACCTGGGCCGGGAACTGGCTCTTGGCCCCCAGTGCCGCACGGCCCTGCTGTTGCGGGAGTCCTGATCCACAGAACAGCCGTGATAGCCTGGCTACAGGCGATCAGGCAGGCTGCCTGCGAGCTTCATCCGAGCTTCCAACTCGAAAGCTTTTTCAGCGAACAGCCTTCTTTCAGCTGCGTCGCTCACCAGATCCAACCGGCATCCCAGGCGCCCTCCCCAGAGTTCAGGCCTGGTCTGCTGTCCTCTCCGCACACGGCCCCCCTGGGCCCACGGTTTCAGAGATGGACTCCAGCCGGCCGTTCGCCCCAGCCTTCATCGGCGCACCGCCTCAGATGGAGACCCGATCGGTCTCCTCCCAAGTTTTGTTCTCCGTTCTGTGGCTTGAGGCTGGGGTCCTACCCGCGCCATCGCCGCAGCGACCTCGTTAACCGGATCGGCCAGAGCAGGCCAAACCCCTTCCCCCATGCCACAGCAGATCGTCATTGCCGAGCAACTGCGGATCGCCGCGGTTCTCAACGATGAGCGGGTTGATCAACTGGTTGTCGCCCAGGGCCGTTACCAGATCGGCGACGTGTACCTGGGTACTGTCGAAAATGTTCTCCCGGGTATTGATGCGGCCTTTGTCAATATCGGCGAGAGCGAAAAGAACGGCTTCATTCATGTCACTGATCTCGGCCCCCTGCGCCTGAAGAAAGGCGCCGCTGGCATCACCGAGCTGCTGGAGCCCAGGCAGAAGGTGCTGGTGCAGGTGATGAAGGAGCCCACGGGCACCAAGGGGCCCCGGCTCACCGGCAATCTCACCCTGCCCGGCCGCTTCCTGGTGCTGCAGCCCCATGGCCAGGGGGTGAACATCTCCCGCCGGATCAACGGCGACCACGAGCGCAACCGCCTGCGCGCCCTGGGGGTGCTGATCAAGCCCCCCGGCGCCGGGCTGCTGATCCGCACCGAGGCGGAGGGGGTGAGCGAAGACCTGCTGATCGACGACCTGGAAGCGCTGCTGCGCCAGTGGGAAGCGATCCAGTCCGCCGCCGAGACGGCCAACCCGCCGGTGCTGCTCAACCGCGATGAGGATTTCATCCATCGCGTGCTGCGCGATCTCTACAGCCCCGATGTGCTGCGGGTGGTGGTGGACACCCCGGCGGCCGTGGCCCGGGCCAATGCCTTCCTCGGCGCCGACCACGCCAATGTGCAGGTGGAGGCCCACAGCGAATCCTCCGACATTCTCGAGGCGTTCAAGGTCAACGCCGCCATCCGCGATGCCCTCAAGCCCCGGGTGGATCTCCCCTCCGGTGGCTACGTGATCATCGAGCCCACCGAGGCGCTCACGGTGATCGACGTGAACTCGGGCTCCTTCACCCGCTCCGCCAATGCGCGCGAAACGGTGCTGTGGACCAACTGTGAAGCGGCGGTGGAGATTGCCCGCCAGCTCAAGCTGCGCAACATCGGCGGGGTGGTGATCGTCGACTTCATCGATATGGAGTCGCGCCGCGACCAGCTGCAGCTGCTGGAGCACTTCACCCAGGCCGTGCGCGATGACGCGGCCCGTCCCCAGATTGCCCAGCTCACGGAACTCGGCCTGGTGGAGCTCACCCGCAAGCGCCAGGGCCAGAACATCTATGAGCTGTTCGGCCGTGCCTGCCCCAGCTGTGGCGGCCTGGGCCATGTGGCCGTGCTGCCCGGTCAGGACAGCCTCCAGCCCCTGGCCACCGCCACCGGCCTGGTGCGTTCCGCCGCCTCGGCCCGCGCCGAGGTGCTGGCCCCCGGTGCTGCCGTTGAAACGGGCTCCGGCCGTCGTCGCCGCGGCGGTCGGGGAGGCCGGAGCACGGCGGCCGCCCCCGTGGGCGGTGATCTGGCCGATTCGGGCGTGTTCATGCCGATCGCCCCCCTGCTGGAGGGCCAGGATGGCCTGATCGGCGAGCCCACCGCCCTCAATGGCGCCTCGGAGCCAGCAGCTGCCAGCCGGCGGCCCGAGCCGGAGCTCGTGGCGGTGCCGATGGATGCCGAGCAGGAGGCGGTGTACGGCTGGCTGGGGCTGAGCCCAACCCTGCTGCTCGACGCGCCACCCCCGGGCGACAACGTGGTGGTGCGGGTGGTGCGCCCCGACGCCGATGCCGAGGCCGTGCTGGAGGAGGCCCGCCAGCAGCTGGCCAGCAGTGGCAGCCGTCGCCGCCGGGGACGCTCCAGCCGTGGTGGCGGCGCTGCCGGGGCGCCCACCAGCGGAGCGGGCAATGGCAGCGCCCCATCCGGTGAGCCCGACCAGCTGGAGGAGCGCCGGCCGGCACCGGTGGAGATCACACCGCTGCCTCCGCAGCTCGAGCCCGAAACGATTGTCACGGTCTCCGTGCCCACCCGGCCACCGGCGGAACCTGAGGAGCAACCGCTCGCCGTGGGCGCTGCAGCAGCGGATGTCGAGGTGGAGGACGACAACCAGCCGCGCCGCCGCCGCCGCCGCTCGTCGGCCGCAACCTGAGGCTGGACAGGCCGGGCATGGTCACGGCCGGGGTGGATGAGGTGGGCCGCGGCTGCCTGTTCGGCCCCGTGTTCGCCGCGGCGGTGGTGCTCGGCCCAGGGGCGGCGCCCTCGCTGCAGGCCCTCGGTCTCACCGACAGCAAGGCCCTCACCGCCCGCCGCCGGGCCGCCCTGGTGCCGGCGATCACGGCTGAGGCCGCTGGCTGGGCCCTGGGCCAGGCCTCGGCCGCCGAGATCGACCGGCTGGGCATCCGGGCCGCCACCGAACGGGCCATGCTGCGTGCCCTGCAGAAACTGCCCCGGTGCCCCTCCCTGGTGATCGTGGATGGGGTGTTGCCGCTGCGCGGCTGGAGGGGCCCCCAGCGCACCCTGGTGCAGGGGGATCGTCTCTGCCCGGCGATCGCCGCCGCCAGCGTGCTGGCCAAGCAGGCCCGCGACCGGCTGGTGATCGACGTCCTCGCCCCCCGCTTCCCCGGCTATGGCCTGGAGCGCCACGTGGGCTATGCCACAGCCCTGCACCGGCAGGCCCTGCTCCAGCTCGGTCCCACGGCCCTGCACCGCCGCAGCTTTCTGCGCAAGCTGCTGGCGGCTCAGTCTTCGAGCAACCAGCTCTCGTAGTCGGCCAGCAGCTGCTGGCCCACCCGGCCCTTGATGCCCAGCAGGATGCCGGCCAGCAGCGAGCGGCCGGTGGCCTCCAGCACCCGCGCTGGAATCAGGCGCAGCAGCGGCGGCTGGCTGACGCGCACATCCAGCCGCGCTTCGCCAATCAGCCCGCCCTCTGCCGCCTCGAGCCAGGAGTGCAGGGTCAGTTCAAAGTCGTCCACCAACCCCAGCCCTTCCAGCTGGCAGTCGATGGCCTCCAGCTCAATCCGCCCCGGCATGGCATGGGTGCGCAGCTGCACCACGGGGTGGATCTGCAGCTGAAACACCTGCAGGTGCGTCACCGCGTAGCGGTAGCGGCCTGGCCCGAGGGCCGCGAGCTGGCTCGGGTTGAGCAGGGCCTTCACCACCCGGTCTTCCTGGGTGAGGTAGGCAACCAGCCGTTGCGGCTGGTGGTTCACGGTGAGTTGCAGTTGCTGACTGGCACTGAAGGCCAGGGGCATGGCCTGCTGGCCGGCGCGGCATGATCTTATCGGTCAGCTCCCGTCGTGATGCGTCTCGCCTTCCTCGGCCCCGTTGGCACCTATGGCGAGCAGGCGGCCCTGCAGCTGGTGGCGCTGGAGGGTCTGCAGGATGTGGAGTACGTGCCCCAGCTGGGTATCCGGGCCGTGGTGCAGGCCCTGGCCAGCGGCAGCTGCGACGCGGCCGTGGTGCCGGTGGAGAACTCGGTGGAGGGCGGCGTGACCGCCTGCCTGGATGCCCTCTGGGAGCATCCCGAGCTGGCGATCACCCGGGCCCTGGTGCTGCCGATTCGCCATGCCCTGCTGGGCAGTGGTGGCTTGGAGGGGGTGAGCGAGGTGCTCTCCCATCCCCAGGCCCTGGCCCAGTGCAGCCAGTGGCTGGCCGAGCATCTGCCCAACGCCCTGCAGCTGCCCACCAGTTCCACGGCCGAGGCGGCCCGGATGGTGGCGGGCAGCCGCTTCCGGGCGGCGGTGGCTTCCCGCCAGGCCGCCCACGACCATGGCTTGCAGGAGCTGGCCTACCCGATCAACGACGTGGCCGGCAACTGCACCCGCTTCCTGCTGCTGCGCCGGGACGCGCGCCAGGCCCGCGGTGCAGTGGCCAGCCTGGCCTTCTCCCTGCATTCCAACCAGCCCGGAGCGCTGCTGGAGGCCCTGGGCTGCTTCGCCCGCCGCGGGTTGAACATGAGCCGGATCGAGTCGCGGCCCTCCAAGCGGGAGATGGGCGAATACATCTTCTTTGTTGACCTGGACCTGGACCTGGAGCCACCGGGCGGCCCCCCTGCGGATGCCGCTGCCCCAGCCCCGGGGAAGTCCAGCGCCCTGGAGGCGGCCCTGGCTGAACTCAGGCCCCTGTGTGAGCACCTGGCCCTGTTCGGCAGCTACCCGCTCACCGCGCTGGCCTGAGCGGGCTTCGTGCCCCGAAACACGCCGAACTGCATCAGGCCGGTGGCGAAGGCCCAGTGCATCAGCAGGATGGTCGGGGTTTCCCGCAGGCCCTGGAGCACGGCTGCTGGCCCCAGAGTGAGCACCGCTCCGGGCCGGCGCAGGCCCTCGAGGATCGAGTCGATCCAGGAGGGCAGGGTGGCGGCGGTCCAGTCGCCGGTGGTCACCGCCAGACCTTCTGCCCAGGCGCTGTTTTCAAGGTTGCGGCGCAGGGAGGCGATGCTGGCGAATTCCGGGTGGGCCCACTGTTCCAGCAGCTGGCGCATCACCCAGCGCTCCAGGCCGGTCATGGCCCCGTCCGCCGGGTCGCGCCGGTTCCAGTCCGCCACCGCCAGCCGTCCGCCCGGCCGCAGCACCCGCAGCAGCTCATCGGCGTAGCGCTGCTTGTCGGGCATGTGGGGACAGGCCTCCACACTCCACACGCCGTCGAAGCTGCCATCCGGGAGGTTGAGGTTCAGGGCATCCATCACCTGGAAGCGGCAGTGGGGCAGGCTGGCGGGAGTGAGGGCCGTGGCGCGGGCGATCTGGGCCGGACTGATGCTGATGCCCAGCACCTCCAGGCCGTAGTCGCGGGCCAGGATGCGGGCGCTGCCGCCGATGCCGCAGCCCACATCCAGCACGCGAGAGCCCGCTGGCAGGCGGTCGAGGCCGCTCCAGCGCACCAGCTGATGCACGAAGTCCGCCTTGGCCTGGCGGAAGTCGAGGCTCCCGGCCCGGCGTGGCGGGTTGCCGTAGTGGCCGAGGTGGATGTGCTCTCCCCAGAGGCGCTCCAGCAACTGGTCGTTGGTCCAGCGGTCGTAGGCCTCGGCAACGCTGGCAGCGCTGGTGTAGCGGCGGTTGCGCTGCTGCCAGCTGAACAGGGCGGCGGCGCCCACGGCCGTGGCCGCAGCTCCGACGGCGAGGGGCAGGCCTGTCACTGGGGCTGGAAGGTGTCCTTGAGCACGGTGCGGGCCGCCAGTTGACGGCGGGTGTGGTCGAGCAGGTCGAATTCCTGGCGCAGGCGTTCGCCGGTGCTGGTGATCTCCAGCAGGGCCTGCTGGTGGTCGGCCACCGGCCCGCCCAGGTGGGAGCCGATCCAGAAGGAGAGCTCGCGGGGCAGGTCGGGCAGATCGCCGGGCAGCTGGGCGGGCTTGCCGATCAGTTTGGCGGTGAGTTCCACCACGTCCTTGAGGGCGTCCCGCACCTGATCGGCCAGGTCGGCCACGCCTCGGCTGTCGCTGTCGGGCTCATCTTCGATCCAGCTCACCAGCCCGACGCGAAACGGGGCCTCCCGCACGACGTCCAGCACGCGGAAGCGTTGCTGGCCCATGGTCACGATGTTGCTGCGGTCATCCTCCTGGGTCTGGCAGTGGATGATTTCGGCACAACAGCCCACATCGGCCATGCGCCGTTCCTGGGGATCCCAGCGGATCACGCCGAAGCGCCGATCCTCGGCCATCACCGTGCGCAGCAGCATCCGGTAGCGGGGCTCGAAGATGTGCAGCGGCAACACTTCCTGCGGGAAGAGCACCACATCGGGCAGCGGAAACAGGGGCAGCTCCCGTACGGCCAGTTCACCCATGGCTTCAGCAGGAGATGCCCGCCTATCCTAGAAACAACCCCTGGCCGGCGCGGCCTGGACTCAGAGCTTCACCTCGATGTCCACGCCGCTCGGCAGGTCGAGCTTCATCAGGGCATCGATGGTCTTGGCCGAGGGGCTGTAGATGTCGATGATCCGGCGGTGGGTGCGGGTCTCGAAGTGCTCACGGGAGTCCTTGTCCACGTGGGGCGAGCGCAGCACGCAGTAGATCTTGCGCTTGGTGGGCAGGGGGATCGGTCCGATCGCCGTGGCGGCGGTGTGATCGGCCGTTTCAATGATTTTGTCGCAGGAGAGATCCAGCATGCGGCGATCAAACGCCTTGAGGCGGATGCGGATCTTCTGCTGGGCGATGGCGGTGGACATGGGAATGAAGACGGTCCTGGGGTCGCTGCAGGGAGCGGAAAAACCGGCCGGGGCCGGGAGATGACCTCGGGTTGCGCTGAGGTTGTCGAGATGCGGGAGATCGGTTTGCCCGTCTGCCAGGGGCAGAGACGGCAGAGGGGTGGACGGCTGCCCACCCCTGTGAACCTAGATCAGCGGGAAGACCTGGCTGGTGTTCAGGCCAGGATCTTGGACACCACGCCGGCACCGATGGTGCGGCCACCCTCGCGGATGGCGAAGCGCATGCCCTGTTCGATGGCCACCGGGCAGATCAGCTCGCCGGTCATCTTGATGCGGTCGCCGGGCATCACCATCTCCACATTGGCGCCGTCGTCGGAGGTGAAGGCGGTGATCTGGCCGGTCACATCCGTGGTGCGGATGTAGAACTGCGGCCGGTAACCGGCGAAGAAGGGGGTGTGGCGGCCGCCCTCTTCCTTCTTCAGCACGTACACCTCACCCTCGAACTTGGTGTGGGGGGTGATGGAGCCGGGCTTCACCAGCACCATGCCGCGTTCGATGTCCTCCTTCTGAATGCCGCGCAGCAGCAGGCCCACGTTGTCGCCGGCCATGCCCTCGTCGAGCAGCTTGCGGAACATCTCCACACCGGTCACGGTGGTTTTGCGGGTGTCGCGAATCCCCACAATCTCGATTTCCTCGCCCACCTTCACCTTGCCGCGCTCGATCCGGCCGGTGGCCACGGTGCCGCGACCGGTGATGGAGAACACGTCTTCCACCGCCATCAGGAAGGGCTTGTCGATCTCGCGCTCAGGCTCGGGGATCGAGGTGTCGACGGCGGTCATCAGCTCGTCGATCTTGGCTTCCCACTCGGCGTCGCCCTCGAGGGCCTTGAGGCCGGAGACCTTCACCACGGGGATGTCATCGCCGGGGAAGTCGTAGCTGGAGAGCAGCTCGCGCACTTCCAGTTCCACCAGCTCGAGGATCTCCTCATCGTCGACCATGTCGCACTTGTTCAGTGCCACCACCAGGGCGGGCACGCCCACCTGCTTGGCCAGCAGGATGTGCTCCTTGGTCTGGGCCATGGGGCCGTCGGTGGCGGCCACCACGAGGATGGCGCCGTCCATCTGGGCGGCACCGGTGATCATGTTCTTCACGTAGTCCGCGTGACCGGGGCAGTCCACGTGGGCGTAGTGACGGCCGTCGGTCTCGTACTCGACGTGGGCGGTGTTGATGGTGATACCGCGCTCACGCTCCTCGGGAGCACCGTCGATCTGGTCGTAGGCCTGGGCCTTGGCCTGCCCCTTCTTGGCCAGCACGTTGGTGATGGCGGCCGTGAGGGTGGTTTTGCCGTGGTCAACGTGGCCGATGGTGCCGATGTTGACGTGGGGCTTATTCCTCTCGAACTTCTCGCGAGCCATGGAAGGAAAGAATCGGGGGTAGGTGGGTTAGGGGGAAAAGATCAGGACTTGCCCTGATTCTTGGAGATGATGGCCTCGGCCACATTGCGAGGAACTTCCTCGTAGTGGCTGAATTCCATCGAGAAGATACCCCGACCCTGGGTCATGGATCGGAGCTGGGTGGCGTAGCCGAACATCTCGGCCAGGGGCACCTTGGCCTGGACCTTGGACTGGCCGTCATCGACGGACTGCCCTTCGACCTGGCCACGGCGCGAGGAGAGGTCGCCGATCACGGAACCGAGGAAATCCTCGGGGATCTCGACCTCCACCTTCATCATCGGCTCAAGCAGTACGGGGTTGCACTTCTTGACGCCGTCTTTGAAGGCCATGGAGCCGGCGATCTTGAACGCCATCTCCGAAGAGTCGACGTCGTGGTAAGAGCCGTCCACCATGGTGACGCGCACATCGATCATCGGATAACCCGCAATCACACCGGATTCGCAGGTTTCCTTCATGCCGTTTTCGGCAGGACCGATGTATTCCTTGGGCACGACACCGCCAACGATCTTGTTGACGAACTCGAAACCCGTTCCCGGTTCACCGGGCTCCATCTCGATCACCACGTGGCCGTACTGGCCCTTGCCGCCGGTCTGGCGGGCGAATTTGCCTTCGCCCTTGGCGCTGCCCCGGATGGTTTCCCGGTAGGACACCTGGGGAGCACCGATGTTGGCCTCCACCTTGAACTCACGCAGCATGCGGTCCACCAGAATTTCCAGGTGGAGTTCGCCCATGCCGGCGATCACGGTCTGGTTGGTTTCCGGATCGGTGGAGACCCGGAAAGTGGGATCTTCTTCAGACAGGGAGGTGAGGGCCTTGGAGAGTTTCTCCATGTCGCCCTTGGTCTTGGGCTCCACGGCCACGGAGATCACGGGCTCGGGAATGTAGAGCGATTCCAGAATGATCGGATCGCTGTCCACGCAGAGGGTGTCACCGGTGGTGGTGTCCTTGAGGCCCAGCACGGCGCCGAGGTCGCCGGCGCGCAGCTCATCCACTTCTTCGCGCTCATCGGCCTTGAGGATGATCAGGCGGGAGATGCGCTCCTTCTTGTCCTTGGTGGAGTTGAGCACATAGCTGCCCTTCTGGAGCACACCGGAGTAGATGCGCACAAAGGTGAGCTTGCCGAAGGGGTCGGCCATCACCTTGAAGGCCAGGGCGCTGAAGGGGGCACTGTCCTCGCAGGGGCGCACCGCTTCGCTGCCATCGGGGAGCAGACCCTGAATCGGGGGGATGTCCACGGGGGCGGGCAGATAGTCGACCACCGCATCGAGCAGCAGCTGCACGCCCTTGTTCTTGAAGGCCGAACCGCAGAGCATCGGCACCAAGCCGTGCTTGAGCACGCCCTCACGGATGCCCTTGCGCAGCTGCTCCTCGCTGAGTTCGCCGGTTTCCAGGAACACCTCCACCAGGTCTTCGTCGGTCTCGGCGACCGACTCCATCAGCTTGTTGCGCCACTCGGCAACCTGATCGGCCATGTCGGCGGGTACATCGGCCTCTTCGATGTCCTTGCCGAGATCGTCCTTGTAGATGAAGGCTTTGTTCTTGACAAGATCAATGATGCCGCTGAGTTCGCCTTCAGCGCCGATCGGCAACTGGATGGGGGCGGCGTTGGCCTTGAGGCGGTCTTTGATCTGGCCGTAGACCTTGAGGAAATCGGCGCCCGTGCGGTCCATCTTGTTGACGAACACCATGCGCGGCACCTTGTAGCGATCCGCCTGACGCCATACGGTTTCCGACTGGGGCTGCACGCCCCCGACGGCGCAGAACACGGCGATCACGCCATCCAGCACCCGCATCGAGCGCTCCACCTCGATGGTGAAGTCCACGTGGCCAGGGGTGTCAATGATGTTGATGCGGTGATCCTTCCAGCTGGTGGAGATGGCCGCAGCGGTGATGGTGATGCCGCGCTCCCGTTCCTGGGCCATCCAGTCGGTCACGGCTGCGCCGTCGTGCACCTCGCCCATCTTGTGAACGACACCTGAATAGAACAGGATGCGCTCGGTGGTGGTGGTTTTACCCGCGTCGATGTGGGCGGCGATACCGATATTTCTGACGCGTTCCAGTGGAAAGGCGCGGGCCACAGTGGGAGGTCTCCGAAGGGTCTAAAAATGTGAAGGGCACTCTACAGAGCGGTGCTCCAGGGCCCGATGGGTGCTACGGCTCAGTAGCGGTAGTGGGCGAAGGCCTTGTTGGCCTCGGCCATTTTGTGGGTTTCCTCGCGCTTGCGAACGGCGCTGCCGGCCTCATTGGCGGCGTCCATCAGTTCGCCGGCCAGTTTCTGGGCCATGCTGCGGCCGTTGCGGGCTCGCGAGAAATTCACCAGCCAGCGCAGGGCCATGGCGGTGCCTCGCTCCTGGCGAACCTCCATGGGCACCTGGTAGGTGGCGCCACCCACGCGGCGGGCGCGCACTTCCACCAGCGGGGTGGCGTTGCGCACGGCGGTTTCGAACAGCTCGAGCGGGTCGTTGCCGGTGCGCTCGTTGATCAGGCTGAAGGCATCCGAGAGGATCCGCTGGGCGGTGGACTTCTTGCCGTGCTTCATCAGCCGGGCCACGATCATCGAGGCCAGACGGCTGTTGAACTGGGGATCGGGGAGAACCGGGCGCTTCTCGGCAGCGTTGCGGCGAGACATGGAGGAACTGGAAAGGGAGGAACGGGAAGGGGATGGAGGGGGCTGGGAGGTGGAGGCTCAGGCCGGGGCCCCCGCGGTCATCAGCCCTTGGGAGTCTTGGCGCCGTACTTGGAGCGGGACTGACGGCGGTCCTTGACACCGGCGGTGTCAAGCGTGCCGCGAATGATGTGGTAGCGCACACCAGGCAGATCCTTGACCCGGCCGCCGCGGATCAGCACCACGGAGTGCTCCTGCAGGTTGTGGCCGATGCCGGGGATGTACGCGGTGACCTCAAAACCGGAGGTGAGGCGCACCCGGGCCACCTTGCGCAGCGCTGAATTGGGCTTCTTGGGGGTGGAGGTGTACACGCGGGTGCACACACCTCGCCGCTCGGGGCAGGCGCGCAGGGCAGGGGACTTCGTCTTGCGAGTCAGGGTCTGCCGCTCGGTACGGATGAGCTGCTGAATAGTGGGCATCGAGGGCCGAAGGTTCGGGGGCCGGGAACAGTGGTCGGACGACCGACCGCTTTCGACAATCCGCCACCTTACTGGGTCGTCTGCCCGTCCACCCCGCGATCAGCCCTGGCGGCTGAAGGCGGCCCCGCAGGCACAGCACTTCAGCGTCGCGCTGCTGCGCACCAGAAAGCCACCGCCACTGAGATCGCCGCGGTAGTCGAGGCTGAGCCCCGCCAGCAGGGCCAGCTGCCCATCGGGGGCGTAGAGCGTCACCCCATCGGCCCGGGCGATGGGCACTCCCGCCAGGTGTCCCGGGCGCAGCCGGATCGTCCACTGCTCACAGCCCCCCTCCACCAGGTCGAGGTGCATCAGGCCCGGCGTGCCGGCCACCGCGGCCTGGCGGCCCAGTTCGGCGGCGGCGGCGGCGGTGAGGCGCAGGCTGTGGCCCTTGGGCATGGTGGCGACACGGTCCGGCATCAGCCGGAGAATCGGACTGCAGCCATCCTGGCAGCGGGAGCCCCTGCAACCCGTCGCCGGGGCATGGGCGATCAGGGCGCCACCAGCCCCACGCCGTTGTGCACCCGGCCCGCCACCCCGCGGCCCATCACCCGCAGGCTGCCCCCCATCACCAGGCCGGTGGAGCTGCCGCCATCGAGGTTGAGGGCATCGCGCACGCCCATCTGGCGCAGGATCTGGGCGGTCTGCTCCAGGGTGGGGCCGGGGCTGTTCTCCCCTTGGAGGGTGACCAGCCACACCTCCAGGCCATCGCTGGCCAGCACCGTGCGGGGCGCGCCCTGTTTCATGAAGGCGGCTCCGAAGTTCTCGGCGGCGCCGTTGAGCACGAACTGGCCGTTCAGCAGCAGCAGGGGCCCACCGCCGATCACCTGGTCGGCATTGCCCAGGGGCGAACTGGGCTGGCTGTTGACCGTGAGCCGTTCGCCCTGGCTCCAGGGCAGCAGGGCTCCACCGCGGGCCACCAGCAATGTGTCGCCGGGCCGCAGTGGCACCCCCTGCTCCAGTTGGCCGCTCTCGAAGCGCTGGCTCACCACCCCCTGGCGCAGCAGCAGGGCCGACTCCGAGCCGCTCAGGGCGCGGTACACCGGGCCCCAGGCGTCGTCGTAGCGGCTGATGCCCCGCTGCACGAAGCCGCTGTTCACCACCACCAGGGGCTGGCGCCGGCCGTCGGCGCCGCTCACCCAGTCCTGCAGGCTGAGCCGGCCGAAACGGGGCAGCTCCCGGCCGCTCCAGGCGGCCACCCCCCGGTTGAGGATCGGCCCGGAGAGCCAGCGGCCGTCCTGTTTCAGGGCCCCGAGGGGCAGGCGGCGCACCCGGTTGAAGTAGCCCCCGTTCACGGCCACCAGGGCCTGGCGTTGCTGGGCCAGCTGGGGGAGGGTGACCAGCCCCTCCATTCCCCCGGCCGGCGCCAGGGGGGCCAGCCGCAGCGGTCCGTTGAGCGGCTCCACCCGCACGGCGTTGATGCGCATGCCGCTGCGGCTGATCTGCTCCCAGCGCACGCCCCGTCCCAGCAGGGCCTGCAGGCGGGGGTCGATCGGCGCAGGCGCCGTGGGGCTGGTGGGGGCGGTGGCCGTGCTGCCGGCGGGCAGGTCGATCACCAGCCGGTTGGGCTCGCCCAGGCTGAACACCCGCTGGGGCGTGCCCAGGCTGCTGCGCAGGGCCAGGCTTGGGCCTGCCGGGCGGGCCACCAGGCCGAGCTGGCGCAGCTGGGTCTGCAGCTGCGGGTCGCTGCGGAGGTCGAGCACCAGCTCATTGCCCTCCTGGCGCACCAGGGCGGGCGCATTGAGATCGAGCACCACGCGCCGGGTGGCTCCCTGGTTGGAGCTGCGCACCTGCACAAGCCGGGCGGGGGCCAGGCGCAGCCGCAGCTGGCTCCCCTCCGCCTCCACGCCCACCCCCAGGGCCCGCAGCAGGGGCAGGGCATCGAGGGCCACTTCATCGGCGAGGGCCTGTTGCTCGGCCGGCGGCACCTTCAATCCCTGGCCGAACCATTCCAGGTCGAGGGTGCCGTCGGGCAGGGAGCGGCTGCTCACCCCCAGCTGGTTCTGGAGCACCTCCAGGGGCAGCCAGAGCTGCTGGGGTGGCTGGCCGCCGGCGCCGATCCAGCGCCACTGGGCCTGCTGGCTTCGGCCGTTGATCTGCAGGCTGGTGCCTTCGCGGTTGCGGGGGGCTGGGCCGCTGCGGCTGGAGGAGAGGGGTTGGCGTGGGGCGGCGTCGGCCGCCTGCCAACTCCACGCAACGGGATTCACCAGGCTGCCGAGCACCAGGGTGACCAGAGCTGCGGTGGCGGAGGCAGGGGGCATGGCAGGAGGAGGTGCGGCTGCGGCGTGGGTTCCAGGACGCTAGACGCGCTTGCCGGGCCTCCTGTAACTAGGATCTGAGGTTCCGCTGTCGCGCGAGCCCCGGGGCCCGCTGTGGCGCCGGTGCTCAGCACAACCCAATCCCCGCGCCCCTGCCGGAACCCCCCTGGACATGCCCCAGTTTTCGCGTCCTGTTTGGCCCCACTGCGACAGCCCGGCGCCGGCCGCTGTGGCGGGTGAGAAAGACGCCTGCGGAGTGGGTTTTCTGGCGAGTCTGAAAGGGGAGGCCAGCCATTGGGTGCTGGAGCAGGCGCTGCGCGGGCTGCACTGCATGGAGCACCGCGGTGGCTGCGGCGGCGATGGCGACTCCGGCGACGGCTCGGGTGTGCTCTGCGGGATCCCCTGGTCGTACCTGGAGGCGGTGTGGCCTGAGGCCTCCGCCTGCTCCGGCCCGGGCCGGGGACTGGGCATGGTGTTCATGCCTGCAGATGCCGAGCGCCGCGAGCAGGCCAGAGCCTTCTGCAACGAAGAGGCCGAGCGGCTGGGGCTGCGCAGCATGGGCTGGCGGGTGGTGCCGGTGGATCCGGCGGTGCTGGGCCCGATGGCCCGCGATACCGCCCCGGTGATCGAGCAGTGGCTGCTGGCCGCTGAGCAGGGCGGCGACGCCCTGGAGGGGCTGCTGTTCCGCCTGCGCCGCCGCTGCGGTGACCGGGCCCGCGCGGCCTGGGGGGCCGGCCCCAGCGACCTCTATTTCGCCTCGCTCAGCGGCCGCACGGTTGTGTACAAGGGCATGGTGCGCTCGGAGGTGCTGGCGCGTTTCTACGCCGACCTGCGCGACGAGCGCTTCGCCGTGACCTTCGCGGTGTACCACCGCCGCTTCAGCACCAACACCCTGCCCCGCTGGCCCCTGGCCCAGCCGATGCGGCTGCTGGGTCACAACGGCGAGATCAACACCCTGCTGGGCAACCTCAACTGGGCCCGGGCCTCGGAGGCCAGCCTCGATGCGGTGTGGGGCGAGGCTGCCGCCGACCTCAAGCCGGTGGTGAACGCCGCCTTCAGCGATTCGGCCAACCTCGACGCCACCCTGGAGCTGCTGGTGCGCAGTGGCCGGCCGATCACCGAGAGCCTGCTCACCCTGGTGCCGGAGGCCTTCCGCAACCAGCCCGAGCTGGCCGACAAGCCTGATGTTCAGGCGTTCTATGAGTATTCGGCCTGCACCCAGGAGCCCTGGGACGGCCCGGCCCTGCTGGTGTTCGCCGATGGCCGCAGCGTCGGCGCCACTCTGGATCGCAATGGCCTGCGGCCTGCCCGCTACTGCATCACCAGCGACGGCTTCGTGGTGATGGGCTCGGAAACGGGCGTGGCCGAGCTGGAGGAGAGCCGCATCATCGAGAAGGGCCGCCTCGGCCCCGGCCAGATGCTGGCGGTGGATCTGGAGCAGGGCCGCCTGCTGCACAACTGGGAGGTGAAGCAGGAGGTGGCCGCGCGCCATCCCTACGCCGCCTGGCTGGCGGAGCACCGCCGCAGCCTGGCTCCCCAGCCCTGGAGCCAGGAACGCCAGCTGGGCGACCTGGAGCTGCTGCAGCTGCAGACGGCCTTCGGCTTCACGGCGGAAGACTTCGACCTGGTGATCGAGGACATGGCCGGCGCCGGCAAGGAGCCCACCTACTGCATGGGCGACGACATCCCCCTGGCGGTGCTCTCCGACAAGCCCCACCTGCTCTACGACTACTTCAAGCAGCGCTTCGCCCAGGTCACCAACCCGCCGATCGATCCGCTGCGCGAGAAGCTGGTGATGAGCCTGGAGATGCACCTGGGCCAGCGGGGCTCGGCCCTGCGTCCTGAGGCCTCGGCCGCCGCCGTGCTGCATTTGGGCAGCCCGATCCTCAACGAGGCGGAACTGGTGGCCCTCGGAGAGCAGGGGCTTCCCCTGAGCACCCTCTCCACCCTGGTGCCGATCACCGATGGGCCCGCAGCCTTCAGCGCCGCCCTCGAGCGCCTGCGCGGTGAGGCCGAGGCCGCGGTGCGCGCCGGCAGCCAGATCCTGGTGCTGAGTGATCGCCCCGCCTCGGGCGGCATCAGCGCCACCACCACCACCCTGCCGCCGCTGCTGGCGGTGGGCGCGGTGCACCACCACCTGCTCAACCTGGGCCTGCGTCTGCAGGCGTCGCTGGTGGTGGACACGGCCCAGTGCTGGAGCACCCACCATGTGGCCTGCCTGATCGGCTACGGCGCCAGCGCCGTGTGCCCCTGGCTCACCTGGGAGACGGCGCGCCACTGGCTGGCCCAGCCCAAGGTGCAGACCAACATCGAGCGCGGCAAGCTGCCCGCCCTCACGCCCGATCAGGTGCAGGCCAACGTGCGCAAGGCACTGGAGGACGGCCTGCGCAAGATTCTCTCGAAGATCGGCATCTCGCTGCTGGCCAGCTACCACGGTGCCCAGATCTTCGAGGCGATCGGCATCGGCGCCGACCTGATCGAGCTGGCCTTCAAGGGCACCACCAGCCGCGTGGCCGGCCTGAGCCTGAGCGAACTCGCCAGCGAAACCCTCAGCTTCCACGCCAAGGCCTTCCCCGAGCTCAACCGCAGCAAGCTCGAGTTCATGGGCTTCGTGCAGTACCGCACCGGCGGCGAGTACCACCTCAACAGCCCCGAGATGGCCAAGGCCCTGCATGCCGCCGTGGCGGCCGGCCCGGGGTACGACCACTTCTCCACCTACAAGACGCTGCTGGAGAACCGGCCGGTGACGGCCCTGCGCGACCTGCTGGAGCTCAGGCCAGCTGCCACGCCGCTGCCCCTGGATCAGGTGGAGAGCGTGGAGAGCATCTGCAGCCGCTTCTGCACCGGCGGCATGAGCCTGGGGGCCCTCTCGCGCGAGGCCCACGAGGTGCTGGCGGTGGCGATGAACCGCATCGGCGGCAAGAGCAACAGCGGCGAGGGCGGCGAGGACCCGGCCCGTTTCCACACGCTCACCGACGTGGACGGCGAGGGGCGCTCCGCCACCCTGCCCACGATCAAGGGCCTGCGCAACGGCGACACCGCCTGCTCGGCGATCAAGCAGATCGCCTCCGGCCGCTTCGGGGTGACCCCCGAATACCTGCGCAGCGGCCGCCAGCTGGAGATCAAGGTGGCCCAGGGGGCCAAGCCGGGCGAGGGCGGCCAGCTGCCCGGGCCCAAGGTGGATCCCTACATCGCCTGGCTGCGCAACAGCAAGGCCGGCGTGCCGCTGATCTCGCCGCCGCCCCACCACGACATCTATTCGATCGAGGACCTGGCCCAGCTGATCCACGACCTGCACCAGGTGCACCCCGCCGCCAGGGTGAGCGTGAAGCTGGTGGCCGAGATCGGTATCGGCACGATCGCCGCCGGTGTGGCCAAGGCCAACGCCGACGTGATCCAGATTTCCGGCCACGACGGCGGCACCGGCGCCTCACCGCTGAGCTCGATCAAGCACGCCGGCAGCCCCTGGGAGCTGGGCCTCACCGAGGTGCACCGCTCCCTGCTGGTGAACGGCCTGCGCGACCGGGTGCTGCTGCGCGCCGACGGCGGCCTCAAGACCGGCTGGGACGTGATCATCGCCGCCCTGCTGGGCGCCGAGGAATACGGCTTCGGCTCGATCGCCATGATCGCCGAGGGCTGCATCATGGCCCGGGTGTGCCACACCAACAATTGCCCGGTGGGCGTGGCCAGCCAGAAGGAGGCGCTGCGCAAGCGCTTCACCGGCATCCCCGAACACGTGGTGAACTTCTTCCTGTTCGTGGCCGAAGAGGTGCGCCAGCTGCTGAGCGTGCTGGGCGTGGCCCGGCTCGAGGATCTGATCGGCCGCAGCGACTTCCTGCAGCCGCGCTCGCGGCAGCTGGCCAAGACCCAGGCCATCGATCTCTCCTGTCTGCTGGAGCCGATCGCCGCCGCTGCCGACCGCAGCTGGCTGCGCCACGACGCCGTAGCCCACGGCAACGGCCCGATCCTGGAAGACCAGCTCCTGGCCGATGCCGAGGTGATGGCCGCCATCGAGGGCCAAAGCCGCGTGGCCCGCACCCTGGCGATCGTGAACACCGACCGCAGCGTCTGCGCCCGCCTGGGCGGCGAGATCGCCGCCCGCCACGGCAACAAGGGCTTCAATGGCCAGCTCGATCTCACCTTCGAGGGGGCGGCCGGCCAGAGCTTCGGCGCCTTCAGCGTGCAGGGCATGGCCGTGCGCCTGGTGGGTGAAGCCAACGACTACGTGGGCAAGGGCATCAACGGCGGCCGCATCACCGTGGTGCCCCCCGCCGGCGGCAACGACCCCGGCAGCCAGGTGATCCTGGGCAACACCTGCCTCTATGGCGCCACCGGCGGTGAGCTGTTTGCCCTCGGCCGGGCCGGCGAGCGTTTCGCCGTGCGCAACAGCGGCGCCGCCGCCGTGGTAGAGGGCGCCGGCGACCACTGCTGCGAGTACATGACCGGCGGCGTGGTGGTGGTGCTCGGCTCCACAGGCCGCAACGTGGCTGCCGGCATGACCGGCGGCGTGGCCTTCATCCTCGATGAGAGCGGCGGCCTGGCCGAGCGGGTGAACCCCGAGATTGTGGCGATCTGCGACCTCACCACCCCCGAGCAGGAGGCCCTGCTCAAGCCCCTGCTGGAGGCCCACCTGGAGCTCACCGGCAGCGCCAAGGCAGCGGCGATCCTGGCCGACTGGCCCAGATGGAAGGGCACGTTCAAGCTGCTGGTGCCCCCCAGCGAGAAGGCCAACCTGGGCCTGGCGGAGCGGGAGGCGGTGGTGGCTTGAGCGCTGCCACGGATCAGCTTTTGCGGTTGCCAGATGGAGGGTGCTGCGCCCAGGCGTAGCCGAAGTTCGGTACGGCTGCAGCGTTTCCCGGTAACTCCCTGACCTCCCAGCCATGACGCTCGGCCTGCACGCCAATCCAGCGCTCGTAGGCATGGGCAAGCGTTCCATCGGTCTGCCCCGCCTCGGCTTCAAAGGCCTCCAGGGAGGGAGGGTGCTCCAGCAACGGCCTCAGCGCCTCGAGCCGGCCGGCCATCATCGAGCCGGCAACAAAGCGGCTGGAGAGCACGGATCGGGGTTCCACCTGATGGTGCTCGCACAGAGCCAGCAGATGGTGGCTGTTGCGGCCCAGGCTGAGGGTGCAGGGCAGCAGGGTGCCGGCGGGTGCCAGCAAGCCGAGCTGGCTGGTGCTCTCCAACTCGGCAATCAGTTGCCGCAGAAACGACGGGCCCAGCAGGCTGCTGAGCAGGTGGGCGCCCCACGGTTCGCCGTCGCCCAGGTGGGTTGACCTCTTCGTGTGAACCTTCACGAATTGCCGATGGTTGTTGGCAATCGCCGCTGGCAGGGCACGCAGCAGGAAAGGCGCGATGTCGCGGCCGCGATTGGCGACGCCGAACAGCTGCACCCTTGGCCATGCCAGGTGCCGTAGCAGGCTGATGGCGGAGCCGAAGTGATCCTCGGGTACGGAGAGATAGAGGTCGATGCCTGGGAGTCCGTGGGTGCCCCCGTCCGGGGCCAAGGGCTGGAGGATGCGCCGCAGCTCCGGCTGATGGAAGCCATGCACCAGCAGGGCCAGATTCCCCGGCTCCTGGGTGCCCCAGGCGGCGTGCAAGGGCAGGGCTGCCTGGGCCGCGGGCGAGGCGGGGGCTGGCTCAGGCGGTGCTGGCGTGGCCTCCGGTTGACGCCACCAGCGTTGATGGCCGAGCCAGGAACCCAGCACCACCGGAGCATCTGCGGCCCCCTGCAGCCTGAACTCGCTCCAGCTGCTCTCCAGCTGCAGCCATTCGCTGTAGCGCTCGGCGCTGGCGTTGAAGAAGGGGCTGCGATCGGGATCGGCGGGCGCCAGCACCGCTGGGATGCGCCATGGCCCCGGGTCACCGCCGCGGTGGTGGGCTTCGCGAAGCAACACCTCGTAGTTGAGCGGCGTGGTGGACGGCGAATCCACCACCCCGTCCACCACGGCATCAGCGTCAAGGATGGGGTCGTTCTGCCAGCAGAGCAGCAGCACTGGCCGGTCACAGCCGCGCTGCCGCAGGGCGGCGTTCAGGGCCAGTCGCAGACCACTTGGCCCGAAGCGGCGATGGCTGAAGTGTGCGGCGCCGCGCACGAGCAGCACGGGACGCCCCTGCAGCCTCAAGCTGCGCTCCTGAACCAGCCAGGGGGCGAGCTGGGCACCAATGCGCCGCTCCTGGGCCGGCGTGAACGGGGCCACCAGGCGGCAATCCAACCCGAAGGGCAGGCTGCCACCGCTGGCCTGGTAGAGCTCCCAGAGGCAAGGCGGCTCCACGCCGTCGGGGCTGAGATCCGTGGGCAGCAGCCAGCCACCCACCCCGCAGGCGGCATCAAGCGGGGGGGCATCAAGCCGGCAGAGCCAGAGCGCCATGGCAGCGGCCGATCAGGGCGCGAGGGTTGTCCACTGGTGCCAGTATTGATCCAGGGCGGCCGAGCGCTGCGCTTCGCTCCGCTGGGAGGTACTCATCACGGGGCGCACGGCCATGCCAGTCTCGATTCAGTCTGCCGCCTGATCGTTCAGAACCCACTGGGTGATTCAGCGTTGCACCTCCACCATGCTTCTTCCCCGTCGTCTGATCCTGCATGCTGGTCCGCACAAGACGGGCACCAGCGCCATCCAGGCGATGCTGAGGCAGCAATCGTTCGCAGCCTTTTATTATCCCCGCACGGGACAGTGGCCGGATGGGGCCCATCACAATCTGGTCTTTAGCCTGGTGCCTGAGCTGCGACGCCCGGATGCCGAGGCGCTGGAGCCCGAGGTGTTGCTGGAGCAGCTGCAGCAGGAGCTGGCTGCCGTGGCACACGACACGTTGCTGATCAGCAGCGAGTTTCTGAGCACCGGTTGCGCCGCACAGGTGGTGAACTGGCTGGTGAGCCACGGCATTGCCGATCCGCAGGGACTGCGGGCACTGCTGGTGGAGCGGGAGCTGCGCAGCAGGGCAGCCTCGCTCTACAACCAGGCGGTGAAGGACCCCTATGTGGGTGAAACCCGCAGCCCGCAGCAGTGGCTGAAGGAAGAAGAGTGCAATCACATCCTCGAGCCCATGATTGAGGATCTGGAAGCTGCAGGGTTGGAGGTGGAGATGTTGGCCTATGAGCCTGCAGAAAGCCTGGTGCAGAGGCTGCTCAAAGCAGCCGGTGCCAAGGAGGAGGAACTGCCTGAACAGGTGTCATGGAAGAACATTTCGATGAGTGAGCCGGTGTTGATGGCACTGCTGGAGATGAATCGAATGGTGCATGATCCGCAGGGGCGGATTGCTCGGCGTAATGAGCTCTTTCAGAGCATTCGCCCAGCGTTTGTGCCATCGTCGCCGATGCTTTTCGAGGGGGCTGCTGGGGTTAGTGTCTGAGTAGGATTATAATTGCTGTCGTCTGTGTTCAAGGCAGTTCTGCGTCTCTTTGGCTTTACTGTCAGCAACTCCTCTGCTACGACGCGCATGGATTCCGCCTTGCCGGCGTAGGCCCACATCCACAAGATCCGGCTGTTTTTTAGCGACAGCCTGCAGGTTGCGTTGTACGGCTCCCCCTCTGCGGTTGAAGATGGCTGGGTTGCCAACCTGCCCGCGGCCGAGGAGGTCCACCAGCGGGTGGGTTTTCACAGCGAGTTCTACGAACGCCATGTGAGGCAGCCACCCCAGCCCGGGTAGGCGTACACCGTGGCCCCGAGGCTGCTGCCACTGCTGGCAGCAGCCTCGGGGCACCAGGTCGTGGCCGTGGAAGAGGTTGTCGCCCAGCACCAGAGCGGCCGGCGCCCGCAGAATCCGCATCGCCATCCCCGTAAAAGCTGGATTTAGAGCTCCGTATTTGGTGCATTAGGATGGCTGTGTTTCCCGCATCCATGTGTCTGAGTGCCTGCCTACAGCCCTCGAATCGTGGATGCCGAGCTGAGGGAGCTGTTGGCATCCGCCGGTGCGGTGGTGATCGAAGGGCCCAAGGCTTGCGGCAAAACGATGACGGCCTCACAGCTGGCGGCCTCTCGTGTTTTGCTCGATATCGACCAGGCCGCACGTCAGGTGTTGGCGGTGGATCCGGCTTTGTTGCTTGAAGGAGCCAGGCCGCGACTGCTCGATGAATGGCAGGTGGCACCTGAGCTCTGGAATCAGGTGCGCAGAGCTGTCGACGACGCCGACCAGCCCGGCCAATTCCTGCTCACGGGTTCAGCGGTGCCAGCGGAGGATGCCAGCCGCCATACCGGTGCTGGCCGTTTCGCCTTTCTGCGGATGCGGCCCATGAGCCTGTTTGAAACAGGTGCCTCCAGTGGCGCGGTTTCGCTGCAGCAGCTGTTCGCGGGCCATGGGCCGGCCGTGGCCGATCCTGGACTCAACATCCACGACCTCAGCGCGCTGATCGCCCGAGGCGGTTGGCCGGCTCAGCAGGGCCGATCGCTGAAGGCTGCCAGTCGTTCGGCTCGCGATTACCTCGAGCAGGTGAGGCAGGTGGACATCAGCCGGGTGGGAGATCGCAGCCGGGATCCGGTGCGGGTGGGGGCGCTGTTGCGTTCCCTTGGGCGCCACTGCGCCACAGAGGCGAAGCGCGCAACGCTGGCCGCCGATGCAGGCGGGGCCGATGGTTCGCTCGACGATCGCACCGTGACCGACTACCTCCAGGCCCTGGAGCGGCTGATGGTGATCGAAGATCAGCCCGCCTGGGCTCCGCACCTGCGCTCACGGGCGCGGTTGCGCAAGGCCCCGAAGCGGCACTTCGTGGACCCATCGCTGGCGTTGGCGGCCAACGGTGCTTCTGCCGAGCGTTTGCTTCAGGATGTTGAGTGGTTCGGGCAGCTGTTCGAATCACTGGTGATCCGGGATTTGCGTGTGCTCAGCCAGCCCCTCGAGGGTGAGGTGTTGCACTATCGCGATGACTACGGCGTTGAGGTGGATGCGATCGTGCAGTTGCACGACGGACGCTGGGGCGCCATCGAAATCAAGCTGGGCGAAAGCCAGGTGGACGCCGCTGCTGCCAGTCTGAAGCGCTTCTCCGAGCAGATCGACCCACAACGCTCCGGCTCACCGGCGTTTCTTGCCGTGATCTGTAGCAAGGGGTATGGCTACCGCCGCTCCGACGGGGTCGTCGTGGTTCCGGTTGGGGCCCTTGGGCCTTAGGCCACGATCCACCAGCATCAGGGGGGTGGCTATGCCGCCTTGCTCACGGCGATGGTGCGCGACCCGCCCTGCAGCTCTCGCTCAACGGCCCGGCTGCCCGGCCAATCACCGCTGTAGCCGGCTCACATCCAATTGCTTTTTGGGAGTGCCGTCGGGCTTGCTGTCGTCCCACGCGATCTCACCCTGAAAGCCCGTGGCCGTCGCCACCGCTCCAAGGCAAACACGCACGCTTCGCACAGGTCATCCACATGCAGGAATTCCCGCAGCGGCGATCCCGTGCCCCAGCAGGTCATGCTCGGTGCCTTCGCCTGGGCTGCCTCGTGGAAGCGGCGGATCAGCGCCGAACAATCGGTGGCTCCCTGGCACCGGAAGGCACTCCAGCTGCTCTCCAGCTGCAGCCATTCGCTGTAGCGCTCGGCTCTGGCGTTGAAGAAGGGGCTGCGATCGGGATCGGCGGGCGCCAGCACCGCCGGGATGCGCCATGGCCCCGCGTCACCGCCGCGATGGTGGGCTTCGCGAAGCAACACCTCGTAGTTGAGCGGGCTGTCGGCCGGCGGGTGCACCAGCCCATCGATCAGGGCATCAGCGTCAAGGATGGGGTCGTTCCGCAGGCCGATCAGCAGCAGTGGCTGGAGGCAGCCGAGCTGGCGCAGGGCGTTGTTCAGGGCGAGTCGCAGCCCCCTGGGGCCGAAGCGGCGATGGCTGAAGTGTGCGGCGCCGCGCACCAGCAGCACGGGACGCCCCTGCAACCTCAGGCTGCGCTCCTGAACCAGCCAGGGGGCGAGCTGGGCACCGATCCGCCGCTCCTGGGCCGGCGTGAACGGGGCCACCAGGCGGCAATCCAACCCGAAGGGCAGGCTGCCACCGCTGGCCTGGTAGAGCTCCCAGAGGCAAGGCGGCTCCACGCCGTCGGGGCTGAGATCCGTGGGCAGCAGCCAGCCACCCACCCCGCAGGCGGCATCAAGCGGGGGGGCATCAAGCCGGCAGAGCCAGAGCGCCATGGCAGCGGCCGATCAGGGCGCGAGGGTTGTCCACTGGTGCCAGTATTGATCCAGGGCGGCGGAGCGCTGCGCTTCGCTCAGCTGGGGATCGACCATCACGGCGTGTACGCCCAGGGCGAGGTCGTACCACACGTCAGCCTGCTCATCCAGAACCCAGCTGGGCACCTCCTCGCTGGCCCGTTGCCGTTGCAGCTGGGGATCAATGAAGCCGCTGGCCTCCTCGATAGTCCAGGTGGGCGGCAGCGGCAGTCCGTCGCCGGCCAGCTCCAGCACGCGGCCGGCACTCGCCAGCACGGCCTGGGGATCTTCGAGCAGCTTCCGGTAGTCGACGATCAGCCTCGGCAGTGCCCGGCTGTGGCGCTCGGCCTGGAGCACGTGGCCCAGCCACAGCAGCAGGGCCTGCCTGCGGGGCAGCCCCTCGGCCAGCCGCAGCGAGCTGGCCACCTCGGCGGGGTGGCGCACCGGCAGAAAGGCCGCACAGCTGATCAGGTTGGATTCCAGCCAGGGTTGGAGTGCGGGAAGCAGCACACACAGCCGGGGATCCTTGAGTACCGCCCGCCCGCCGTGGGCGTAGGTGGTGGACAACAGGTGAAGCAGGCCGGAGCGCCAGCCCTGCACGGCGGTGGGGTTGCTGTCCCAGAAGTGGTGGGGCAGGGCCCAGCAACTGGACCAGTGGCTGCCCAGCTGCTGAAGCAGTTGATCACTGAGTGCCACCTCTCCGAGGGATTCCCAGTAACCACGCGGATTGGCCTGGGTGGCGGGCATCAGATCCCTGGGGCCATCCAGGCCGGCCTGCACCAGCAGGCCGGACAGGGCTGAGGTGCCGCTGCGGTGCATACCCAGCACCAGCACCAGCTGGGCGGGAAGCTGCCCTCGCCGGCTGGCCAGGGCCAGATCCAGCTGGCTGGCGAGGGTTGGGCCCAGCCAACCGGCCTGGTTGAGCAGCTGATCGGCCAGGTTGGCGGGCATCGGCATGCCTGTGCCCGCCACGGCGTTGACACTGCTGGCCAGGCCCTGGCGCAAGCTCGTGGCCGCTGCAGCTGTTTCCCCGAGGAGAAGCTGCTCCTGGGCCAGCGCCAGCTGGCTGCGGCAGAGGGCCAGGGCGCAGGCGGCGTGGCGGTCGAGATGCGCCAGGGTGTCCAGGCTGGCCTGGTGGTGCTCCGGTGCCTGCAAGGGCGATGCGCGGAGGGCGTTGAGCAGGGCGGCGTCGAGGGGGGCAGGGGGCCGGGTGGTGGGCTCATCGAGACGCTCCAGCGTGCGCCACTGGCCCGCGGCCTGGAGGAGCAGGGCCTCGAGGATGGCGGGTTCGGTGGTGGCAGGGCGTGCGCTCAAGGGTTCACCATCAGCCGGGCGAAGAGGTCCTTGAGCAGATCGAGCTGCTGGGCGGTGTGCCGGCTTTTCTCCTGGAGCAGCTCCACCCGGGCGGTCTCGGCTTCCCGCTCAGCCTCCCGCTCAGCATGCAGCTGCTGCAGTTGGCTTTGCAGGGCGTTTTCCAGGGCGCTGAACTGGAGATTGACGCCTTCGTGGATGCCGGTATTAACAAAGTGATCTAACAGCTGGTGATCGGTAAAAGCTGCCAGATCTGGCCGTTTCTCTTTGTAGACGTTGTAAGGAAAAATCTGCCTTAAAGCCTCTTTTGTTTTTGATGCCTGCTCTGCAAGTTCTTGCAGCTCTTCCTGATACTGAAGGTGCAGAGTCTCGAATTCTCTCTGCTGTTGGCTCAGTCTGACGGCCAACGGATCAAGATTCCAGATCAGGGGATCGTGGGGATCGGGCCGGAAGCCTTGATCCTGCAGCCAGGAATCGATGGATTCCCGCCAAAGCTCTGCGGCACGGGGGCCCTGCAATTGGATCCGCCTTAGCCGCTGCAGCCAACTGCCAGCTCCGAGCAAAACCTGCAGGGGGTCTCCCTGACCGATGCTGAGCTCAAGCTCCTTATTGTGGTCGGCAGCCGCTGGCCAGGTCGAGAGGATATTTGCGAGGGTGTCTGCAGGAAATATGGCGTGGCCGCTGTGCTGGAGGTTGGGGTAATGCGGCTGCCAGCGCTCAAGGGGAACGACCCCATTGAGCCGGGGATCGTTGTAAGTATGCCAGTCAACTTCGCTGTTGGCGGTTGCAGCCAGAACGGCTTGTCTGCACTCCAGATTCCCACTGGCTAGCCGGTGGGCGAACTGCTGGCGGAGCACGGCGAGCCGGTCAGTCTCTGCCTCTACCACAAGGGTGGGTTGGGGGTTCCAATCCTCAAACCTGCGGGGGCCAATCAGCACACGCAGCAGCTTCAGCCTTTCCATGCACGACAAGCCTACTGCTGAACATTAGGGGGCTTCCTCGGCTCCGTAGGCTGGGCTAAGCGCAATCTTGGTGTCTTGTTGTACTGGTCTTCACCCTTTGAGCTGAGCACTGGAGTGCAGGATCATCTCGCCGCTGCGGGCTTGACCCGGATGGCCGGGCCGGAGGATCAGCTTCCCCCGGATGCGCTCTTGGTTTACGTCACGCCCCAGTCGCTGCTGGCTGCTCCCACTGGGCTGGCAGAGTTTCTGACTGGCTATCGGGTGCTGCTGGCCCGAGATCCCGGCCACCGGCTGATTGCTGACTGGCGCCTGCTGGCCCTAGACCCTGAGGGGATTGCCGGCTGGCTGAGTGGCGACCATCCATGCCCCCCGGCGGCGGCCACTCCCTCTGACCCTTCAGGGCCCCTGCAGGCCCTGGTGTTGGATGGCCTTCTTCAGGCGGCACCCGAGCTGCTTGATGCGTACCTGGATCTGGAGCTCCAGGCTGAACTGGCCCAAACTCCTGTCGACAGCAGCTACGGCCAGAGGTCGCGAGCCTGTATGAAGGCGGAACAGGTGCTCGATACTTGGCGAATGCAGCAACACCAGTTGGCTGAGCGCCAGGCCCGGATCGTTGAGCTGGAGCAGGAGCTGCAGGAGCGTGGCGGGGCGCTAGCGGCTGCCGCTGCGGAGAGCCAGGCGACTAGCGAACAGCTGCAGCAGGTGCAGGAGGAGCTGGAGCAGGTGTTCCTGGCCCATCAACGGGCGGAGGAGCGCAGCAAGGAGCTGGAGGGGCGGGTGAATGCAGGATCGGAGCAGCTGGCTGCCAGCCAGGAGCAGGTGGAGCAGCAGCGAAGCCGGATCGTTGAGCTGGAGCAGGAGCTGCAGGAGCGTGGCGGGGCGCTAGCGGCTGCCGCTGCGGAGAGCCAGGCGACTAGCGAACAGCTGCAGCAGGTGCAGGAGGAGCTGGAGCAGGTGTTCCTGGCCCATCAACGGGCGGAGGAGCGCAGCAAGGAGCTGGAGGGGCGGGTGAATGCAGGAGCGGAGCAGCTGGCTGCCAGCCAGGAGCAGGTGGAGCAGCAGCGAAGCCGGATCGTTGAGCTGGAGCAGGAGCTGCAGGAGCGTGGCGGGGCGCTAGCGGCTGCCGCTGCGGAGAGCCAGGCGACTAGCGAACAGCTGCAGCAGGTGCAGGAGGAGCTGGAGCAGGTGTTCCTGGCCCATCAACGGGCGGAGGAGCGCAGCAAGGAGCTGGAGGGGCGGGTGAATGCAGGATCGGAGCAGCTGGCTGCCAGCCAGGAGCAGGTGGAGCAGCAGCGAAGCCGGATCGTTGAGCTGGAGCAGGAGCTGCAGGAGCGTGGCGGGGCGCTAGCGGCTGCCGCTGCGGAGAGCCAGGCGACTAGCGAACAGCTGCAGCAGGTGCAGGAGGAGCTGGAGCAGGTGTTCCTGGCCCATCAACGGGCGGAGGAGCGCAGCAAGGAGCTGGAGGGGCGGGTGAATGCAGGATCGGAGCAGCTGGCTGCCAGCCAGGAGCAGGTGGAGCAGCAGCGAAGCCGGATCGTTGAGCTGGAGCAGGAGCTGCAGGAGCGTGGCGGGGCGCTAGCGGCTGCCGCTGCGGAGAGCCAGGCGACTAGCGAACAGCTGCAGCAGGTGCAGGAGGAGCTGGAGCAGGTGTTCCTGGCCCATCAACGGGCGGAGGAGCGCAGCAAGGAGCTGGAGGGGCGGGTGAATGCAGGAGCGGAGCAGCTGGCTGCCAGCCAGGAGCAGGTGGAGCAGCAGCGAAGCCGGATCGTTGAGCTGGAGCAGGAGCTGCAGGAGCGTGGCGGGGCGCTAGCGGCTGCCGCTGCGGAGAGCCAGGCGACTAGCGAACAGCTGCAGCAGGTGCAGGAGGAGCTGGAGCAGGTGTTCCTGGCCCATCAACGGGCGGAGGAGCGCAGCAAGGAGCTGGAGGGGCGGGTGAATGCAGGAGCGGAGCAGCTGGCTGCCAGCCAGGAGCAGGTGGAGCAGCAGCGAAGCCGGATCGTTGAGCTGGAGCAGGAGCTGCAGGAGCGTGGCGGGGCGCTAGCGGCTGCCGCTGCGGAGAGCCAGGCGACTAGCGAACAGCTGCAGCAGGTGCAGGAGGAGCTGGAGCAGGTGTTCCTGGCCCATCAACGGGCGGAGGAGCGCAGCAAGGAGCTGGAGGGGCGGGTGAATGCAGGATCGGAGCAGCTGGCTGCCAGCCAGGAGCAGGTGGAGCAGCAGCGAAGCCGGATCGTTGAGCTGGAGCAGGAGCTGCAGGAGCGTGGCGGGGCGCTAGCGGCTGCCGCTGCGGAGAGCCAGGCGACTAGCGAACAGCTGCAGCAGGTGCAGGAGGAGCTGGAGCAGGTGTTCCTGGCCCATCAACGGGCGGAGGAGCGCAGCAAGGAGCTGGAGGGGCGGGTGAATGCAGGATCGGAGCAGCTGGCTGCCAGCCAGGAGCAGGTGGAGCAGCAGCGAAGCCGGATCGTTGAGCTGGAGCAGGAGCTGCAGGAGCGTGGCGGGGCGCTAGCGGCTGCCGCTGCGGAGAGCCAGGCGACTAGCGAACAGCTGCAGCAGGTGCAGGAGGAGCTGGAGCAGGTGTTCCTGGCCCATCAACGGGCGGAGGAGCGCAGCAAGGAGCTGGAGGGGCGGGTGAATGCAGGAGCGGAGCAGCTGGCTGCCAGCCAGGAGCAGGTGGAGCAGCAGCGAAGCCGGATCGTTGAGCTGGAGCAGGAGCTGCAGGAGCGTGGCGGGGCGCTAGCGGCTGCCGCTGCGGAGAGCCAGGCGACTAGCGAACAGCTGCAGCAGGTGCAGGAGGAGCTGGAGCAGGTGTTCCTGGCCCATCAACGGGCGGAGGAGCGCAGCAAGGAGCTGGAGGGGCGGGTGAATGCAGGAGCGGAGCAGCTGGCTGCCAGCCAGGAGCAGGTGGAGCAGCAGCGAAGCCGGATCGTTGAGCTGGAGCAGGAGCTGCAGGAGCGTGGCGGGGCGCTAGCGGCTGCCGCTGCGGAGAGCCAGGCGACTAGCGAACAGCTGCAGCAGGTGCAGGAGGAGCTGGAGCAGGTGTTCCTGGCCCATCAACGGGCGGAGGAGCGCAGCAAGGAGCTGGAGGGGCGGGTGAATGCAGGATCGGAGCAGCTGGCTGCCAGCCAGGAGCAGGTGGAGCAGCAGCGAAGCCGGATCGTTGAGCTGGAGCAGGAGCTGCAGGAGCGTGGCGGGGCGCTAGCGGCTGCCGCTGCGGAGAGCCAGGCGACTAGCGAACAGCTGCAGCAGGTGCAGGAGGAGCTGGAGCAGGTGTTCCTGGCCCATCAACGGGCGGAGGAGCGCAGCAAGGAGCTGGAGGGGCGGGTGAATGCAGGATCGGAGCAGCTGGCTGCCAGCCAGGAGCAGGTGGAGCAGCAGCGAAGCCGGATCGTTGAGCTGGAGCAGGAGCTGCAGGAGCGTGGCGGGGCGCTAGCGGCTGCCGCTGCGGAGAGCCAGGCGACTAGCGAACAGCTGCAGCAGGTGCAGGAGGAGCTGGAGCAGGTGTTCCTGGCCCATCAACGGGCGGAGGAGCGCAGCAAGGAGCTGGAGGGGCGGGTGAATGCAGGATCGGAGCAGCTGGCTGCCAGCCAGGAGCAGGTGGAGCAGCAGCGAAGCCGGATCGTTGAGCTGGAGCAGGAGCTGCAGGAGCGTGGCGGGGCGCTAGCGGCTGCCGCTGCGGAGAGCCAGGCGACTAGCGAACAGCTGCAGCAGGTGCAGGAGGAGCTGGAGCACTACTTCCTGCACAGCCGCAGCCAGGCAGAGCTGATCGCTGAACTGGAGCGACAGCAGCAACGTGCCCTGCAGCTGCTGGCACACACAACACAGCGCTGAAGGTGCCGGGCCATGGGCCTCAGCTTGAGGGCTGATCGCCGCGCAAGCGCTCCTCAAGCGTGTTGAGCACTTCGGTGAAGGCCAGCAGCCCACGCCGATGCGGTTCGAGCTCCTGGCTGGAGTCGTCTTCGCTGTTGGGCAGGGCACCGTCGCGTTGGGCCAGGAGATGTTGCAGCCGGCTCTGGATGTCCAGGCACTGGGGGTCGCCCAGGAGAGCATTGGTGAGCAGGCTGATGGCCTGCTCCCGTTCACCGGCCTGCTCAAGCTCAGCCGCTTGTGAAAGCAGAGCCTGCCTGCGGGCCTGAACACCGAAGCGCTCCACCATCTCCTGGGCGGTGGTGCGGAGGGCGCCGTCCTCCTGCTGGCTGAGCTGCTGCCAGAGGGCCACGGCCTCGGGGAGGCGGTGGAGATGGACGAGGGCGCGGGCGCGGTTGTCGAGCAGCCAGGGATTGGCGAGGCCGGCGGCGAGAGCGGCATCGAGCAGGGCGAGGGATAGATCGGCATGGCCGTTGTCGCGGGCCTCGATGGCCTCCTTAAGCAGGGAGGTGACGTAGGCCTGGAGATCAAGGGCGGTGGGATCGCCGAGGTGGCGCAGGGGCCAAGCGTGCTGATCGGCCAGCTGGTGGAGGCTGTCGTGGAGGGGAACCAGCAGCTGGAGGCGGTGGAGCTGGAGCATCTGCTGGGCGGCATCCACGACGCCGGGATCCTCATGGCCCAGGAGTTGCTCCCAGAGAGCGATGGCTTCCGGGCGGCGGCCCAGGTCCACAAGGGCGCGGGCGCGGTTGTCGTCGATCCAGGGGCTGTGATGGCCGGCGTTGAGGGCGGCATCGAGCAGGGCGAGGGAGGCGGCGGCCTGGTCACCCTCCCGCAGCTGGATGGCCATGGGGACCAACGGATCGGGGCTGTCGCTCTGTTGCAGCTCCCCCTCGAGCAGCTCCACAGCCTGGCCGAAGCGGCCATGGCCGATAAGGGCCTCCGCTTCTGAAAGCAGAGCCTGTCTGCGGGCCTGGGCCCCGAAGCGCTCCACCATCCCCTGGGCGGTGGTGCGGAGGCTGTCGTCCTCCTGCTGGCTGAGCTGCTGCCAGAGGGCCACGGCCTCTGGGAGGCGGTGGAGATGGACGAGGGCGCGGGCGCGGTTGTCGAGCAGCCAGGGATTGGCGAGGCCGGCAGCGAGTGCGGCATCGAGCAGGGCAAGGGAGAGATCGGCCTGGCCGTTGTCGCGGGCCTCGATGGCCTCCTTGAGAAGGGAGGTGGAGTAGGGCTGGAGATCGAGGCTGGTGGGATCGCCGAGATGCTGCAGGGGCCAGGCGTGCTGTTCGGCCAGCTGGTGGACTGAGGCGTGGAGGGGAACCAGCAGCTGCTGGCGCTGGAGCTCGAGCATCTGACGCGCCGCGTCGGCAACGGCACTGTCGCCGTGGCCCTGGAGCTGCTCCCAGAGGGAGATGGCCTCGGCGCGGCGGCCCAGGTCAACGAGGGCCTGGGCGCGGTTGTCGTCGATCCAGGGGCTCTGATGGCCGGCGTTGAGGGCGGCATCGAGCAGGGCGAGGGAAGCGGCGGCCTGGCCCCCCTCCCGCAGCTGGATGGCGGTTTCCAGCTGGCTGCGGAGGGCTGAGTCGAGCAGGCCCTGGGCCTGACGCCGGGCCCGTTTGAAGCGGGGATGCTGGATGCCGAGCTTGGTGGCAGCACGGCAGAGCTGCACCACCAGCTGATGTTCTCCGGCGGCGGAGCAGGCGCGCAGTTCGCGCAGCAACGCTTTGGGCAGATCCCGCTGGGCGAGATCGCCGTTGATCACCTGAGGGCTCCAGCCGGCTGCGCGGCAGACGGCCCCAAGTTTCTCGATTTGGGCGGCCGTGCCGGGGGTGGCGGGTCGGCTGGGTTTGCCGCCTGGTTTGCCGCTGAGGCCTGACAGCCATCGCCAGAAGCCAGAGGTGTGTTTCGGCTTGCCAGCCGGGCCGGCCAGAGCCGAGGAGCCGCTTGGGTCCTGCCGGGCGAGGGCACCTCCCTGCTGCCGGGCCCGCTCGCGTTGTGTGGCCAGGCGTGGATGCTCAAGCCCTGCCGCCACAGCTGCATCGGCGAGGGCCACGGCCAGCTCGCCCCGGCCAGCGGCCCGGCAGGCGGCCAGCTCCTTCACGCAGAGCCGAACCAGCTGTTCTCGCGACTGGGGCTTGGACTGGATGAAGGAGGCAGGCCAGCCGTGGCGATCGCACACAGCGAGCAATGCGGCCTGCAGCTCAGCGGGCGAGCGCTGGACCTGATCCTCCATCTGGGCTGGCTTGAAGACCTGGGTCCAGACTAGTGCTGGACCTTGACCTGCTCCATTCGCATGGTGCGGAAGGCGGGGCGTGAAGCGCTGCTGTGAGCTTCAGTCGGGCCGTGGGGATTCTCGGTGGCTTCTCCTGCACAGGCCCGGGCGTGCAACATCCAAAAGAGCATGCCTGCTGGCATGCTTAAGACTGCGTGTCCGGCGGCCGGAGTTCTTCCAGTAACACCGCCAGCGCTTCATTCAGTTGGAGCCTGTTGCGGGAGGTGTCTGCGAGGAGGAATCGGCATTGAGCAGCAAGGCATCGAGCTTCGATTCGAGCGCGGCGAGACGTTCGTTCTCTTTCCTCAGCAGCTCGGTCTCGCTCTTCAGCAGCTTCAAGCGCTTGTCCCGTTCGAGCTCTCTCTGCTCGAACTCGCTCTCGAGCTGCTTCTCCCGCTTCTCGCTTTCGAGCGATTCGATCCTGAGTTGCTGCGTTCGCTGCTCGATGTCGTAGACGGGTCGCCAGTTGAGCATCGCCAGCAAGCGCCGCCAAGGCGGCAAGGTGGAGACCCATTCCGACCTTGTCGTGGGCCGGGAGCTTGTTGAGGCGGGAGAGGTGGTCATCGCCGTAGTTCGTGATGAACGAAATCAGCAGCAGCAGGGCGCCGGCCAGAAGCGTTGACCAACCCTGGCGATCCAGCAGCCGGGGCTGCGGCGCCAAAGCGGGCAGCGCTGAACGGTTTTGAAATGACATCACCCTAGCGAGGGCGCACCAGAGCAGATCACCCCATAGTACGCATGCACCATATGCGCCCCGCCCCCGTTCGCCATGGCCTCACCCCATGTCTGCCGGCGGCCTGCCGCAACTTCACGCTGGGGCAGCTAGACCAGTGCCTGGGCTATCCGGTGGCGCTGCTGGGCAGCCACCCCCAATGGGGGCGGGAGCTGTGGCAGCCCATCCAAACAGCTGTAACCAAAGCCCAGTTATCGGTGCACACCTTCGTGGGCGAGCGCGAGTCGATCACGCTCGATGGCCTCAAGCGGCGGTGGACGCGGCTGGGGGTGGATTCGGGGTGACTCCTCTCGCAGCCGCCAGGGGGTGAAGCCTGCTGAGCGGGCCGGTGCCTGCGCTGCCAGGGACTCTCAAGGCCGGCAGGCACCTCATGACCTGCAGCCCAGCTCGGGCCCTACGTGATCGGCGCCGGCCGGAGCTCTTCCAGCAACACCGCCAGGGTTTCACTCAGTTGGAGCCGGTTGCGGGCGGTGTCTGCGAGGAGGAATCGGCATTGAGCAGCAAGGCATCGAGCTTCGATTCGAGCGCGGCGAGCCGTTCGTTCTCTTTCTTCAGCAGCTTCAAGCGCTTCTCGCTGTCGAGCAGCCGCTTCTCGCTTTCGAGCGATTCGATCCTCAGTTGCTTCGTTCGCTGCTCGATGTCGTAGACGGGACGCCAATTGAACATCGCCAACAAGCGCCGCCAGGGCGGCAAGGTGGAGACCCATTCCGATCTGCTCATGGGCCGGGAGTCTGCGGAAGCGGGAGAGGTTGTCATCGCCGTAGTTGGTGGTGAACGAAATCAGCAGCAGCAGGGCGCCGGCCAGAAGCGTTGACCAACCCTGGCGATCCAGCAGCCGGGGCTGCGGCACCAAAGCGGGCAGCGCTGAACGGTTTTGAGATGGGATCACCGTAGCGAGGACGCATCAGGGCCGGTCACTTCATGGTACACCTGCACTACTGCGCCTCGCCCCATGCCCGAGAGCCCCGCCGCGCCCGATCGCAGCCGCTGGATGCGCCAGGGCCGCGAGCTTTGGCAGTCGATCCGAACCGTCGTTCAACAGCCCAGCTGCCGGTGCACACCGTCGTGGCCGAGCACGAATCCCGCACCGTGGAGCATTCCTTTGAGCTGGTGCTGCAGCACCCGGCCAATCTGGTGCACCTGAGCAAGAGCCGTGGCTGCCGGCAAAGACGGTGGCTGTGCTGGGGATACAGCCCAATGGCGCGGGCCTCTGTTGCCGGCGGTGACGTGGTAGCCAGAGATCAGATGGGACTTTTGCCTTGAAAATCCTGCGCCAATTGCAGGAATTTCAAGGCATGACGCTGGCGTAGGGGCATGCTCCCGCGTCCATCCCTCCTGGCGGCCCTGGAGGCTGCCCTCGCCCGCTCGCCCGTGGTGGCGGTGCTGGGGCCGCGCCAATGCGGCAAAACCACTCTGGCCCGCCAGCTGGTGCCGGCAGCGAGCGCCAACTACTTCGACCTGGAAGACCCCATCAGCCTGGCGCGGCTCGATCAGCCGCTCACCGCACATGGGCGAACTGCACGGCACGGTGGTGATCGATGAGGTGCAGCGGCGGCCGGAGCTGTTCCCGCTGTTGCGGGTGCTGGCAGACCGGGCTGATCAGCCGGCGCAATTCCTGATCCTCGGCTCGGCGTCGCCGGCGTTGCTGCGGAAGTCGTCGGAGTCGCTGGCGGGGCGCCTGGAGATGGTGGAGATGGAAGGCTTTTCGCTGGCGGAGGTGGGCCTGGAGCAGGCCAAGACGCTCTGGCTGCGGGGTGGTTTTCCCCGCTCCTTCCTCGCCGCAAACGATGCTGACAGCCTGATCTGGCGCCGTGACTTCATCCGCACGCTGCTGGAGAGCGATCTGCCGCAGCTTGGCGTGCGGGTGCCGGCGGCCACGCTGCAGCGGTTCTGGGCCATGCTCGCCCATGTCCACGGCCAGCTCTGGAACGGCGCCGAACTGGGCCGATCCCTCGGGGTGAACCAGACCACCTGCCGCCGCTATCTCGATCTGCTCGCCGGTGTGTTCATGGTGCGGCTGCTGCAGCCCTGGCACACCAACTCCCTGAAACGCCAGGTGAAAGCGCCCAAGATCTACTTCCGCGACACAGGTTTGCTGCACCAGCTGCTGCAGATCCCCAGCCACGATGCGCTGCTGCAGCACCCTCGATTGGGGGCCTCCTGGGAGGGCTTCGTGATCGAGCAGCTTCTGGCCAGCTGGCGGCCGGAAGGAGCCTGGTTCTGGGCCACCCATGGCGGCGCCAAGCTGGATCTGCTGGTGAACCACGGCGGCCGGCGCCTTGGCGTGGAGATCAAGCGTGCCGATGCCCCGCGCCTGAGCGCCTCGATGCGGCAGGTGCTGGCAGATCTGGAACTCGATGAGCTGCTCGTGATCACGCCGGGAGAGCGCAGCTACCGGCTCCATGAACGGGCGCGGGTGGTGACGCTGGCGGAGGCGTTGGCGGCATGGGCCTGACTGAGATCACCTTGTCTTCCCAAACCGTCGGTTCCATCGGCCGACCTGCCCAAGGAGCTGGAGGCGGAGGCCGCCGCTGACAACGCCCGCCGCCGGGAGCAGCAGGTGTACACCGTCGTGGCCGAGCGCGAGCCGATCACGCCCGATGGCCTCAAGCCGCTGTGGACGCCGGCTGGCGGTGGATCTGGCCCAGCGGTTTGCCGGGAAATGGGCGACAAACTGCTAGTCGTGGACCATTCCCACTCTCATTGCATGGGCCCACATCCTCAGCGACTGCAGGCCATCCGTCGCTGCCTCGATGGGGGAGAGCCTGCAGCCCAGGTGGCGGCAGAGCTGGGGGTTGCCCCTTCCACCCTGCGGGGCTGGATGCGCTGGGCACGGCTGGAGCGGCAGCTGACGCAGCTCCAGCGGGAGCGAGACGAGCAGGCCATGCGTCAGCGACGGATTGAACAGGAGCTGGCCCTGGCCGCCGAGCAGCTGGAGCTGCTCAGGCAGCGGTTGGATCAGGCAGAACACACGGGCGAAGGCTGAGCTGGCGAGCCTGGCCCCAGTGCTGGTGCTCGGCCGCGGTAATGCGCGGGCGCAGCGGCGCCAGCAGCGCCTGCACAGCGGCCGGATCCAGGCGCTGCTGGCGGGCCAGGCGCAGCAGTTGCAACAGCTCCCGCACCAGGGGGTGATCGGAGGGGATGGCGCCGTGCCGTTCCAGTACCCCGGGGGGAGGCTCGGCGATCGGCCGGTAGTGGCGCACGGCCTGGGCTGCCACGGCAGCCAGTTGACTGTTGGCGGCATCCAGCCCGGCGATCAGCAGCAGGCCGGTGGTGTGGGCGTTGAGACAGAGCAGGGTGAGATCGGGCCGGTGTTCCCGCAATAAAGGCAGCATTTTCCATACGTCCCCGGTCCAGGAGCCGGTGCGGCGGCGGCGGCGGGCCTGGGCGGGATGGCAGGGGTAGATGTCGTCGATCACCACAAGGCCCCAGGGGGCCATGTGCTGTTCGGTGTGGATCAGATCGCGCAGGGCGAACTCGAACAGATGCATGCCATCAATGAAGGCCAGCTCAGGGGCCGGCTGCAGCAGCCTGTGGGCGTGTTCGGCGAAAAAGGTGTCACTGCTGCTGGCCACAATCCGGGCAGTGGTGGGCGGAGCCACGCTGAGATGCAGCTCGGGCCTCGGATCCACTCCGATAGCTGGGCCGGTGGCGCAGGCGAGGCTCACCCCTTCATCCACGCCGATCTCCAGATACAGAGCTGGCTGCAACCATCGGTGCAACCAGGAGAGGAAGGTGTGCTTGGAGTAATCCCCCCAGAGACTATTTTCTTGATCCGTGCCACCAAACCCGCTTTGGTTGGCCGAGTAGGCGACGCTGAGATGGTGGTAGATCGATGGAGGGGTATCTTCTCCGAGCAGGGCAGCGATGTCCTGCCAGCGCTGAATCGCTTCGCGGTGGTCACCAAGGGCGGTGCATCTCTCGGCTTCTTCGATCAGCAGCGGCAGATGGGGCTCGATGCCCCCGGGGAGGTCATGGTCGAGGGCGGCATGGAAGTGCTCAATGGCTGGTTCGGGTTGATCGGCCAGTAGGGAGCCACGGGCAAGATGTATGGCTGCCTGGGTATAGATAAAGCGTGCATCGGCAAGTGTGCTTGCAGGCTGAAGTGGCATTGGGTGCATGGGCAGTGCCATAAAAGTGGACCGCACTCAAAAAGGCCAATTGAGCTCTTAGACTTGACCAGAATAATGAATCATGAATGAGATTGCGCTACTTGTTTGGTTAACTTCCGAAGCTTTTCGCGAATGGCGGGACCGCTAGGCCTTAGCTGATGAGCAACTTGGATAAATGAAAGGGCTGGAACCGGTTGCTTTGCGATAATCAATATTGAAGACAGGTCTCGAAATAGGTCAGGACGCCCGTAGTTGGCTATTCCCAGGCTGGCAGCTTTGACGCTCCATGATGTGGGAGAAGATGTGAGCGAGATGTAGTTTGCTAATGGCTGCTTCACTGTTGATTGAGCATTTACCCAGGTGGCTTGGAGCTCGACATCAAAAGGTAGAGAGTGATAGTCGCCTTCAAACACATGGGAGGCTGGCAGGTTGATAATCCAGCCATCTTCTGCCATCGCCGGCTCACCGAAGAGGGCGACGTAATCGCTAATTTGGTGAAACAACTTAAACTTGTGAATGGAAAACAGTTGAGCGACGCGATCTTCGATTTTTGCTGTCGTCAGCGGCATTCGATTTTCGGGTTGGAACTGGCATTACTTTAAGCTCGCGAGCCTCGATCTCATGCATATGGGGATTTCCATCCAGGTTGGGCTGAGGTGGTCTGGCTTTTCTGGGCAGGTCCCATCCACGCCATCCACCCGATCCAGGTGAGACAGTGGAAGAACCAGCTGCTGGAGGGCGCCAGCGAGCTGTTCACCAGGGGCAAGAAGAGCAAGGACAAGGAGGAAGGACAGGCCAAGGAGGCCGTGAACTGTGCAAGCTGGTCGATCACGACCACCCCGAGCTCAGCGTCAGCCGCCAATGTGCGCTGCTGGGCCTGCCCAGATCCACGCTCTATTACCGGCCTACACCGGTGCCTGCATCGACTCTGCAGATCATGGCCAGGATCGATGCTCTGTATCTGGAAGACCCGTGCAGCGGCAGCCGCCGGATGGTGGACTACCTGGCCCGAGAAGAGATCCCGATCAGTCGTGACCGGGCACGAAACCTCATGCGCCGCATGGGGTTACGGGCGATCTACCGGAAACCTCGCACCACCATTCCAGGAGATCCAGCAGAGCGCTTTCCTTGCCTGGTGGATGTCAACAAGATCACGGCTGTGGATCAGGTCTGGGCCACGGACATCACCTACATTCCGCTGCAGAGGGGGTTCCTCTACCTGGTGGCGATTGTGGATCTCTTCTCCAGGAATGTGCTCAGCTGGAAGCTTTCAAACAGCCTCCTAATTAGGGCTTGCTTAGAAACCCAGACCCGCTGCGCCACAGTTGATTCCAGCAGAAGTCTCATGTTAGGATGGCTAGCAATCAGCCATTCCTGGCTTAGAAGAACCTGCTGGCAAGCCAATGTACGTCTTTCGGCACACGGGTCAGCTATCGATTGAGGAGTTCTACTCGCCCTTTGGTGGAAAGCTCGATCCCAACAACCGCTGGGTTCTGCTCCAAAAGTTGATTCCGTGGATTCCACTGGAAGGCCACTACGCGCCTCAGTTCAGCGCCAGGACAGGAGCGCCAGCCAAGCCCTTCCAGATGGCGCTTGGGGCGGTGTACATCCAGCAACGATTGGGAGTGACGGATCGAGAGACGGTGGAGCTGATCACGGAATCACCCTATCTGCAATTTTTCATTGGCTTGAGCGGTTACCAGCCCGTGCCGCCGTTTGACGCATCCATGATGGTGCACTTTCGCAAGCGCATTGGCCCTGAACTGATCAAGGTCTGCAATGCCATGACCAAGGCCAACGGGATCGCGATGATTCAGGAGCTGTTGACGACGTGTGAGCAGGAGGACGGGATTGCTGCAGAGGATCACAAGCAGCTTGCGGCGATTGAGGAGGAGCTTGGCGTGAAGCCAGCATCCCTGGATCCTGGGAGCAACTGGGGAACTCTGATCCTTGATGCAACCTGCGTGCCTGATGACATCCCCTACCCAGTGGACTTGAGGTTGCTTGCTGAATCCCGGGAAACTACGGAGAAGGTCATTGACGAGTTTTTCAAACAGTACCAGGGCAAGATTCCCCGCAAGCCGCGTTGCAATCGTGTTAAAGCTCACAACCTATTCCTGGGCATCATCAAAAAGAAAAAGCCAAGCCGTGAGGAGATCCGGGACGCGAAGCGCTTCCAGCTCAACGAGATCAGCCGCAACCTAAGGGCAATTGACAGCATGATCCATTGCGGTGCAGAGCTTTCAGCGCTTGGTTCACAGCTCTACCGCAAGCTGTAGATCGCCAGTGAAGTCACCCGCCAGCAGCAAGAGATGTACGACGCTGACAGCCGGCGCATCGATGACAGGATCGTCAATCTGTCGAAACCCCATGTACGACCGATCGTGCGAGGGAAGGCGGGCAAGAAAACCGAGTTTGGAGCCAAGATCTCGATTTCCGATGATAATGGCTTTGTCGATGTGGATCGGATCAGCTGGGACAACTACAATGAAGCCGGCGACCTGATCGCGCGTGCCAAGCAGTGCAAAGAAGAGCTAGGATACTATCCAGCTCGGATCTGTGCCGACTCGATCTATATGACGTCTGAGAATAAAAAGTTCTGTACTGCTAACAATATCAGACTCAGCGGCCGCCCGCGTAAGAGGCAGATTCAAGCCGAAGTGCAGACAGCAGAGCAGCAAGAGCTGTTCAAATCAGACCTGAGGAAGCGTTCCGTGATTGAAGGAAGAATCGGAACGGGCAAGCGGAAATATGGCCTGGATCGGATCCTGACCAAGCTGGTTGAAACATCACGAACGGTGATCATGATGGCGTTCTTTGTGATGAATGCCGAGCAGATCATGAGGCTGCTACGCCTCTTATTGCCTATTCTTGTCTCTGCGTATATTCTGATGCTTTATTTATGCGCTTCTAGGCGCCATCCAGAGCTTCTATGGGCTGCTTAGTCCGCTTTTAGGAGTAAAACTGTGGTCGCCACAGCTTGAGCGTACGGGCCGATAGATTTCCCTTTGGCGCGCCGAAAAGCCCGCAAAGGAAATTCAGCAAGCCCTAATTACCCATAAAACTCCGCGACCCTTAGATCCCGTTCGGTGCAAGGCATACAGCGGCAGACGGCATTGGCGATCCGTTCGGCCATCGCCGCCAGCGAGAAGCGCCGGTTGAAGCGGAAGCAGTAGCCGCCGAGGTAGCGCCTGGCGTATTTGTCAAAGTTGAAGGCATGGAAGGTGCCGTTGAAGCTGGTCTTGAGGTTGCCGAGCAGCGTGTTGATCCAGCTGAACTGCGGCAGATCGCTGGGGTGCGTCCCACCAGTGACGATGGCCTGATGGCTGCAGCCCGCAGTGGTGACGGCACGGAAGCAGGCCAGGCCATCAGAGAGCACCTGGCTGCCGGGAGCCAGGTGCTCTCTGGCCCAGGCGCCGATTGCTTCTGAACTGAAGCCACTCACGGCTGTGATCCTGGTGTGAATCGGATGCCCCGCCTCGTTCAAGGAGACGGCCGCGACGATGGGGATCTTGTTCTCCGATCCGCGACCTGCCTTGCCGCCCGGCAGTTCTCCGCCGAGGTAGGAGTCATCGATCTGGATTTTTCCCCGCAGCAGGTAGGCCTCCTCCCGATCAGCCATCGCCCGCAGAATCTTGTTGTGCAGCAGCCAAGCCGTGTCGTATTTGACGCCCAAGTGCCGGCTGAGCTCCAGCGAGGAGATCCCAGTCTTGGCCTGGCCGATCAGATAGAAAGCCAGAAACCAGGTGGTCAGAGGCAATTTGGTGGCTTGCATGATCGTGCCGGCCGTGAGCGTGGCCTGATGGCCGCAGTTGCGACACTGATAACGCTTGAGCCGCCGGCCATAGACCAGTCCATGCTCATGGCCATTGCAGCCGGGACAGCGGAACCCATCGGGCTAGCGCGCCTTCTCCAATGCAGCCTCACATTGCTCCTCGGAGCCGTAAAGCCGCTGGAACGCAGGCAGGGAGAGACTTTTCTGGAATTGGATCGCACTGCGGGTCAAGATCAGACTGGTATTTATACACCACTCTACGACCCCAGGGCAACCACTGCCGATCGACCTGGGTAATCAAGACCTGACTTGCTTTCACGGCCCCTTGTTCAGCAGATGACCGAGATTTCACAAGTCTCCCCATGACAATTCAAATCTATACATCTTTATTGGCGAAAAATGTATTTACCAAGCTGTTATGAGCCTCTATGTCTTCCCTTAGGTACTCACGCATAGCTTCAACCAGCTCAGTATTTGAGTAGTCTAAATCTCGAAAGGTATCCTTGGGATAGGAGGACTGAAAATTGTGCTTGGTATGAGACAGAGCTTGGCTGATATTGCTCACGTCGCCTGCTTGAAGGTTGCGCAAATTGTAATAATGATTCACAAAAGCATGGAAATCGGAATCAAGTTCTTCTGTTCTTAAAATATAGGTATTTTCTCGATCAAGCAGCAAATGTCTATCAATGGGAAGGTACCAAGATATGCCCATCCCCATGTGGCCAAACTTGCCAAATCTTAAGGCCAATCTCTCACGTTCCTTAATGCCAATCGCAAGTCTGTTTACGTCTGGATATTTGGAGAAGCCTTCCGGCGGCTGGTAATTCTTGCTTAGAAATAAGTTGTGCAAATCCCAATTATAGGAGGAGACCCATCGGCGTAAAGGGTCGCGGGTTGCGATTACTACAGATGCAAGCTCAGAGGTATTTGCATGAAAATAGTCTAGAGCATCTAGCAATCTCTCGTTGCCATCAAAAACATGGTACTCAAATATGAGCACATCCGAGCCGAAAAGTTTTACCATGCCTTTGAGTATTGACTCCCCTGCGCACTTTCCTGTGTGCACGAATAAAACGATCTGTCGTCCAGCCGATTGTTTTATTGTGCTTATCAGCGGATTGAATCTATTGTTTGAGCCACCTTCGTAGTATTTTCTCCAGGGTTGAACGGGTGAATTTGCTTTTTGCGCCATTGGGTTGCTCATCAGCTTTCATTAGTTAGGGCATCAAGGCTTTGCCTTGAGCTTGAAACTCTTGAATATTTAAGAAGGCGAGGCGTGAGCTCAGTAGGACTCATCGAGCTCTTATTGAGTTTTCATCAAGAGATCTCGCTAATGAAGGGTGATTGATGACTTGATGGTCTTTCCGCGCAGGACAGGAAGTTTGGTTTGAACTCATCCCAAGTACTGTTTGGTTCACTAAGTCTATATCACAATAAGCAGGCGCCAACCTCGTTGCAGGTATTAGGTTGAGGAGCGTAGCACAACGAAGTTATCATAGCATTCTCGAAGTCTGTCAATTAACACTGACTTCTTCTCGGTACTGCCGCAAGGGCGTCGCCGAGGGCCTGGTTGAGGGACTCGATCACCAGGACAGGATCCATCCGCTGAGCCAGCGACCAGCCGACCACACGGCGGCTGAACAGATCGATCCAGACGGCTAGATACCGCCAGCCGGCCGTGGTGCGGATATCAGTGATGTCGCCTGCCCAGCAGCGGTTCGGGGCTGTCGGCCGGAAGTCCTGCTCAAACCAGCCCCCACTACGCCACTGGCTCCTCTGCTGGCCCTGGAGCAGTGCCGGAAGAGCGTGCGCGTCCCCCCCTCTGCCAGGAAAGATGACGCCTCACCAACTCGACCAGTTTGACCACCAGGGGGCTTGATGGAATTGATCAATGAATCGTTACAGCCCCCAGTGTCAGCAAAGAAGTCCGCTCGGTCTGACCCGTCCACCTGGGGGCCCAACCGACGACCATGCAACCGCCTTATGACGCCGCTCTGCGGGACGCCGTCCGCATCCGGATGAGCCCTCCGAACCGCGAGAGCGTGGCCCAGATCGCCCGCGACACCGGGATCACAGCGCAGACCATCTACAACTGGCGCAGCCAGTGGCAGAAGCAGGGACAGCTGGTGCCTGCGAGTCCCAAGCCACCCGAGCAGTGGAGCGCTGCCGACAAGCTTGCGGCCGTGATCCAGGCCGCAGGACTGAGCGGAACCGAGCTCGGGTCGTTCTGCAGGGAACGGGGTTTGTACCCCAAGCAGGTTGCCCGTTGGCGCCAGGCCGCTGAGGATGCCAATGGCCCCAGCGCTCCGAGCATGGCTGATCAACGGGAACTGCAGCGCAAGAATCAGGAACTGATCCGGCAGAATCGCAAACTGGAGCGAGAACTGCAGAAGAAAGAAAAGGCGCTTACGGAGGCAGCAACGCTGTTGTAGCGGCACGCTTCCGCGAAGCGGTTGCTCTCAAAAAAGTTCACCCAGATCATTCAGCCGGACGAGGAGCCTTGATCCCCTCTGAGGATCGGGGTGCGATCGTCGCACTGCTGGAGGAAGGCATCAGTCGTGGCGTTTCGGCCAAGGCTATTGCTGATCTATTTGGCCTGGCGACACGAACGCTGCGGCGGTGGGGCTTGATGATTCGAGCCCAGGGATTCAGTCGCGATCAACGCAAGGGATCACCCAGGCATGTGATGCATCGTTTCAGCGAGGAAGAGCGCCAACAGGTGCTCTCGACTGTCAACGATCCACGTTTTGCCGATCTCACACCCAATCAGATCGTGGCGATCCTTGCCGAGGAGGGAATCTATGTGGGTTCAGAGTCCACAATCTACCGCATTATGCGCCAAGAGGGCCTGCTGAATCATCGCGGCAGGAGCCGCCCGCCGCGGGAGCCAAGAGAGCCACCCGTGCTGGAGGCGACGGGCATCCATCAAGTGCTGGCCTGGGATATCACCCTATTGCCCGGGCCTGTGAAGGGTCAGTTCTACTACCTTTATATGGTGATGGATGTGTGGAGCCGGCGCATCCTTGGCGTCGAGGTGCATGAACGGGAGTGCGGCGAGCTGGCCAAGCATTTCTTTGATCGCGTCTGCCGTGATGAAGGGATCAACTCGCGGTCGTCCACGATCCTGCACGCCGACAACGGAGCACCGATGCGCTCCTACACCTTGGCCGCCAAGCTGGCTGAACTGGGGATCGAGATGTCATTCTCGCGCCCGCGCGTGAGCAATGACAATGCCTATGCCGAGTCGTTATTCCGCACGCTGAAATACCACCAGAGCTACCCACACAGGCGCTTCCGGGATCTTCTCGCAGTACGAGCCTGGGTGGATGGCTTTGTGGAGTGGTACAACGCTGAGCACCGCCACAGCGGCATCAAGTACGTGACGCCGAACCAGCGTCACTACGATGAGGCTGATGCGATCTGCTCGATCCGTCAGCAGACCTATGAGCAGGCTCGCCAACGTCATCCACGCCGCTGGGCCAGAGCCCCACGCGATTGGTCACAACCACAGATCGTGTAGGTGAATCATCCTCGCCCGCAAGAAACCGTGGCCGCTTGAACATCAACAACCCAGGCCCCAGGGGCTGAGGCGGGTCCGCCCGCAAGAGGCGGACCCGCCTCAGCCCCGCCCGGGGGCCGGCCGCTCAATCTTCTGCATCAAGTGGTGCACTCGAGGACTGCCATTGCCAGTAGCCGTAGTCCATGACCTACAACTCGGAGTAGGATTCATGAGGTGCTGAGCGCAGCACCCCGAGCGGACTTCTTTCCTGATATGCGCCGCAGCGAGGCCGTCAAGGCTGATGTCCGTCGCCGGATGGTGCCTCCCCATCGTCAGAGCGTGTTCGAGATCTCCCAGCAGCTGGGTATCCATGTGATCACCCTCTACAAATGGCGCAAGGCCTGGCGGCTGCAGGGGGAGGTGGTGCCGGCCAGCCAGAAGGATCCCGAGGGCTGGGGGCCGGCCGACAAGTTCACCGTGGTGCTGGAGACGGCCGGTCTAAACGCGACGGAACTGGGTGGGTACTGCCGCGAGCGGGGCCTGTTCCCCGAGCAGGTGGCCCGTTGGCGGCAGGCCGCCCAGGATGCCAATGCCCAGCCGCTGCTGACGATGGCCGACCAGAAAGACCTCCAGAGGCGGCACCAGGAGGATCAGCGGGAGATCAAACGGCTGCAGCAGGAACTGCGCCGCAAGGACAAGGCACTGGCGGAGGCGGCGGCGTTGCTGATCGCCTCAAAAAAGATCCAGGCCTACTGGGGCGAGGACGAGGTGGATTGACCGCGCCTGAGGATCGCCGCAAGGCCCTGGAGATCCTTGATGCCGCCGTAGCGGCTGGTGCTCGGGCTCAGAAAGTGGCAGATTTGTTGGGCGTGGGGCTCACCACCCTGCAGCGCTGGCGTCGCCAGTTTGCGGGTGATGGGGACGGCCTGGATGGCCGTAAAGGTAGCCACCGCCTAGTTTCTCTCCGCCTCACGCATGTGGAGCGTCAGCGGATCCTGCTCACCTGCAACGAGCCCGAGTTCGCGGCCTTGCCGCCGGGGCAGATCGTGCCGATCCTTGCCGATCGAGGGGTCTACATCGGTTCCGAGCGCAGCTTCTACCGGGTGCTCCATGACCATGGCCAGGCCCATCGCCGTGGCCGTGCCCGGCCGCCCCGGGAGCCTCGCCCGGTGCCGCGGCTGGAGGCCAGAGGGCCGAATCAGCTCTGGAGCTGGGACATCACCTATCTGCCCACCAGCGTCCGTGGCGTCTGGCTGTACCTCTATCTGGTGATCGACGTCTGGAGCCGGAGGTGGTGGCCTGGGATGTGGCCGAGCGGGAGGACGCCCAGATCGCCGCGGATCTCATCAGCCGCGCCTGCCTGCGGGAGCGGATCAGCAAGGGCCGACCACAACCATTGATCCACCATGCCGACAACGGCAACGCCTAGCCGCAGGCTTCTCGAAGAGTTGCGAGCCGCAACGCTCGAAAGCCGCCTGGAGGAGCTGGGTGTGCTCAGATCCTTCTCCAGACCGAGGGTGAGCAACGACAATCCCTACTCGGAGTCGCTGTTCCGCACCGTGAAATACCGGCCGGACTATCCCCGCAGGCCATTCACCAGCGTGGAGGAAGCCTGCGCCTGGGTGGCGGCGTTCGTGAGCTGGTACAACGAGCAACACCGCCACAGCGGCATCCGATTTGTGACGCCATCCCAACGCCACAGCGGAGAGGCCCATGCGATCTGCCGCCATCGTGCCCGGGTCTACGAGCAGGCCCGACAACGACATCCGCGCCGCTGGAGTCGCAGCACCCGTTGCTGGCGTCAACCATAGGTGGTCTGGATCAATCCGCCGCCATCGGAAAACGGGAGTGAAGCAGCTAGGATTGTTGTCCCCCCTGAGTTGCGGCTGGGGCGTCATCTTTCCTGACAGTCACCGTCCTAGCCCTGAGATCGGTACGGCGCAGGGAGCCGGGCGGCACTGTGTCGGCCCACCGGATTGCCCGGCAGCGCGCAGTTCCTGGTGGATCCGAGGAGAGCCGTAGAAGCCCCGGGGCTCCTGGTACACCGCCTGGATCTCAGCTGTTCGGCGACGATTAGATAGGCGGGACCGCGCAACTACATAGGCGGGTCTCAGGACGCGACAACAGGGCTCCGAGACCGATTTGGAGTCACGCGATGCCCGCCCCACTTTCGTTGCGGATCAAGGAGCGGTACATGGCCAAGCGGGCCGAGGGGCTGAGCCAGCAGGTTGCCGCTGATGCGGTGGGGATCTCGGTGCGCAGTGCCCAGCGGATCGATCGGGGTGAGCTGCAGCCCGAGGGCCAACAGCAGCGGGTGGGCAGGCACTGGCGCACCCGTGCCGATCCCCTGGCGGATGTGTGGCAGAGCGTTCTGGTGCCAATGCTGGAGAAGGCACCGCAGCTGGAACCCCAGACGCTGCTGCTGCACCTGGAGCGGACCTTTCCGGATCAGGAGTGGTACCGGCGTAAACGCACCCTGCAGCGGCGTGTGGAGCAGTGGCGGGCCCTGCATGGACCGGCACAAGAGGTGATGTTCCTGCAGGAGCACCGGGCCGGTGTGCTGGGGATCTCCGATTTCACGCTGCTCAAGGGCGGGCCGATCACGATTGCGGGGAAGGTGCTGGAGCACCGGCTCTTTCACTTCCGCCTGCCCTATTCCGGCTGGTGCCATGTGGAGGTGATCCACGGCGGCGAAAGCTTTGTCGCTCTGGCCGTAGGCGAAGCCTTCTCCGCAGGAGTAGCGCTGCAGAACGCCCTGGCTCTCTGCGGCGGTGTGCCGGCGGAGCACCGCACCGACAGCCTCAGTGCCTGTTTCCGCAATCGCGACGGCAGCTACGCCGGCGACTACACCAGCCGATACCGCGAGCTGTGTGCCCATCTTGGCGTGATCGCCACCCGCAACAACCGTGGCGTCGCCCACGAGAACGGCGCAATCGAGGGCCCGCACCGGCACTGGAAGCACCGTCTGGAGCAGCAGCTGATCCAGCGCGGCAGCAGGGATTTCGACACAGAAGCTGAGTACCGCCAGCTGGTGGCCCAGGTCAACGGGGAGCTGAACAACCGAGAGAGCGTGCAGCAGAAGCTGGTGATCGAGAGGCTGCACCTGCGGCCCCTGCCGGTGGAGCGCTTTACCGACTATGACCCTGTGCTGGCGCGGGTGCGCAGCACCAGCACGATCGAGGTGCGTTCGGTCACCTACAGCGTCCCCTCACGGCTGATCGGCCAGCAGCTGACGGTGCACCTGCGCCACGACCGGCTGGATCTGTTCCTGCGCACCCAGTTTGTGGAGACGCTGCCGCGGCTGCATGCCCGCAAAGGGCAGAAGGCGCTGCGGCGCATCGATTTTCGCCACGTGATCGAGAGCCTGCGCCGCAAACCGCGGGCCCTGCTGCGCGCCCAACTGCAGAACGATCTGCTTCCTGGCGAACCGTGGCGGCAGTTGTGGCGCCAGCTGCTGGCGGCCTTGCCGCCGGATGAGGCCGCCAAGGTCATGGTCGATGCCCTGCATGTCGCTGGCAGGGAAAACGACCTTGACGTTGTGGAGCGGTATCTGCGGCGTGAGCTGCGCCGCGGTGAGCTGAACCTCACCGCACTGCGGGATCACTACGGCCTGCGGCCCCCACGGGGGCTGACGGCCATCCCCCAACTCGACATTCCCGAACACACCCTCAGCAGCTATGACGAACTCCTGGGTGGAGCCCCCCAGCCGAGCAGCGCTGGAAACGGCCCTGCCATCTCTCCTCAAGCAACTGAAACTGGCCCAGTTCCGCAGCCAGTGGCAGGCGGCGGAGCAGCAGGCACAAGCCGATGGCTGGACGCCGGCCAGCTACCTCTATGTCCTGGCGGAACAGGAACACCAGCAGCGGCATCAGGCGCGGCTGCGGCGGCTGTTGCATGAGGCGCAGCTGCCGGTCCCCAAAACCCTGGCCGAGTTCGACTGGGGCGCCATCCCCGATCTGGACCGACACCAGATTGAGCAACTGGCCCACGACACCGGCTGGGTGGACCGCTCTGAAAACCTGCTGCTGTTTGGCCCCAGTGGCGTGGGTAAAACCCACCTGGCAGCGGGCATCTGCCGCAGCCTGATCGCCCTGGATCGCTCCGCACGGTTTTTCACGGCCACGACGCTGGTGCAGGAGCTGCAGCGGGCCAAGGCTGACTACGCCCTGGCCAAGGCGCTCAACAAGCTCGATCGCTATGCCCTGCTCGTCATTGACGACATCGGTTATGTCCGCAAGGACGAGGCCGAGACCTCGGTGCTGTTCGAGCTGGTGATGCACCGCTACGAGCGCCGCTCCCTGCTGGTGACCAGCAACCAGCCGTTCAGCGAGTGGGAGAACGTGTTCTCCACCAGCGCCATGACCGTCGCGGCGGTGGACCGGCTGGTGGACCACAGCACCCTGATCCAGATCAACGGCGAGAGCTACCGCCGCCGGCGGGCACGGCGTGTAGGCGGCGCTGCCAACCGCTGATTGGTCGTCCGGACCAGGCGTCAACAACCCGCCAACCACCGGCAGGCCACAGGCGGAACCGCCCACTGCAGGGCTCCGCGCTGCCGGCGGACCGTCGGGTCCGCCGGCTCATGCGCTCCGCGAGAGATTCGAGCGGAGGTGTCGGCGCACAACCGGCCAACTTGGCTGTCGCCTGGTGCCTATCAAGAGTCCCGCAGCAGCACGGGAGGAACCCGGAGAAGGCTGGGCCAGGTTTTGTGGTGTCCCCGGCGGTGCACCGGTTTTCGCAGTCGCCTCCCCCTGCCATGGCAGGGGGAGGGAGCAGGGGAACCCGCCAACGTAATTGACGCGAGCCGCCTACGTAGTTGACACCGGGCACTCAGCGGTGATCACTGCCACGTTTTCCCTTGCCGTAGTGACGACCCTCCTGTGCATCGAGGATTTCTGCCTTGCGCATCAATGCGTTGATCTCTTTGTCCAGCTCCTTTTTCGCCCTGAGCATCCGCTCATGCCTCATGGCCTTGTGTTTGGAGGCATTGGCCTGTACCCTGGTGCCATCATGCGCCACATGGCCCAGGCTCATCATCCCGGCCTTCTGACAGAGCCGCAGGATCTGAATGAGCAGGCCTTTGAGGCCGTCGAGGTTGCGGCGCCGGAACTCACTGATCAGGCTGTTGGTTGCCGGTCAGCGCCCGGAAGGCCAGGTCCTCGTAGCAGGCGCGCTCGATCCTGCGGTAGGAGATGATGCCCACGCGGTACGCATAGAGCAATAGCAGCGTCAACATCCGCGGGTCAAAGCCCTTCTCCCTGCGGGGATCCTTGGCCTGAGCTGGTATCAGGACCTGTGAGAGATCCAGCTCATCCACCAGATCCAACAGGAAATACACCTGATGGTCTTCTGAGAGCCAATCCCTGGGTGATGGAGGCACCAGGAGGGTCTGCTCAGGCTGCCAGGGGCGAAAGGTCTTGTGCTTCTGCATGCCCCATTCTCTCGGCTAGATCCACTGCAGTCATTGGGATCTAGTCAGGGCCTGCTGAGAAAGTTGAGCGATGCCTCAACTGAGAACACCAGGGCATGCTCTCGACCTTGCTGGTGATGCTCAGGCAGCAGCGGGCTGATCATTCATCACCGCCACATGGGAGCCGCAAGCTACTCTATGCCCCAGAAGAAGCTGTAGCCAAAAGGCTAAAAGGACAAAAAGAAGCTCCAGGAGCTTCTCGAGGTTCATGACGAGCACATTCAACGCAATGGCAGAACCTTGGGTCGTCGCGAGCTTCTCGCGGATCAGATCCAATCCATACCGCCGCTTCCCTTGGCCGATCTTGCCCTCAACAGCATTGCGTCGTCGTTGGTCATCAACAAACTGTTTCTTCTCCTCGGCCAGCAACTGTGGATCGCTCTGGGGGCGACCGAGGCGCGGACCACTCAGGCGAATTCCATGACGCTGGCAGAAAGCTCGGTTGGATCGCGTTCGATAAATCTGATCAGCACAGATTACTTTGGGATAGTGACCATGGCGACGCCTGAAGGCTCTTGCCTGAGCTTTCAGATCTTCTCCTTCGTTGTAAGCATCATAACTCAGCCGATCGAGGAAGGTAAAGCCGTCACCAGTGACTGAGATAGAGATCTTAGCGCCAAACTCAACGTTGCTCCTGGCCTTGCCACGCACGATGGGCCTGATGTGAGCTTGGTAGAGGCTCACAATCCGATCGGGGATGCTTCTGCTGTCTGAGTGATACAGAATCTTCTGCTGACGCACCAGTTCACTGACCACCAGCAGCTTGTGGTACCAATGCCGACCTGCCGCAAGAAGCGAGCCACCACAAGCGATCAGGGCATCAATGCTGCCAAGATTCCGCTCCAGATGCCGCAGCTGCTGCTGAATGGCCTTGCGGATCTTGCCGATGCGAGGTCGCTTTTTCTTGGCCACGGCCAGAAACTGCTGCCTGGCTTTCTTGCGATGTGTTCGAGGCTTATCGCCAAAGGATGCTCTGACCTGAGGATGCATCGCATCAATCAGCTTCTCCGTGACCTCCCTGGCCTCATTGAGAAGAGAGAGATCCGTTGGGTATCGGATATCGGCGGGGACGCACGTAGCGTCGATCAATAGGGTGCCCTGGTTGGATGATGAGGTGGGTGCCTTTTATTGGACAGGTTCACCCCCTGACATCGTTAACTCTGGGCGGGAGGAACTGGGTTCGGTCTCAGTATAGACCTCGTGGGGAGTTCTGCCTCCCAGGGAGCTGTGCGGTCTTACATGGCAGTACCTCCACAGAAAGCGGGCCAGGCTGATCTCAGCCTCCCAGCCATCGCTGTAGGCACGGAGGTAGACCTCCTCATACTTGACTGTTCGCCACAATCGCTCAACGAGGATGTTGTCGTAACACCGTTTCCTGCCTGACCAGCTGATCTTGATCGCCTCAGCCTGCAGTCTCGCAACGAAGTCACCAGAGGTGAACTGGCAGCCTTGATCTGAGTGGAAGATCTCGGGCCTGCGGCCACCTTCCAGCGCCATCTCAAGGGCATCCAGACAGAACTCCGTGTCAAGGCTGTTCGAGAGCTTCCAGCTGAGGATGGTCCTGGAGAAGAGATCCACGATCGCCACCAGGTACAGGAATCCCTTCTGCAGCGGGATGTAGGTGATGTCCGTGGCCCAGACCTGATCCACATCCGTGACCGTGTTGAGATCCACCAAGCAGGGAAAACGCTCTGCTGGATCCCCTGGAACGGTGGTGCGAGGTTTCCGGTAGATCGCCCGTAATCCCATGCGGCGCATGAGGTTTCGGACTCGATCACGACTGATCGGGATCCCTTCTCGGGCCAGGTAGTCCACCATCCGGCGGCTGCCGCTGCACGGGTCTTCCAGATAGAGAGCATCGATCCTGGCCATGATCTGCAGGGTCGATGCCGGCACCGGTGTAGGCCGGTAATAGAACGTGGATCTGGGCAGGCCCAGCAGCGCACATTGGCGGCTGACGCTGAGCTCGGGGTGGTCGTGATCGACCAGCTTGCGCAGTTCACGGGCATCAGAGCAGCAGAGACTTTCCTAAGAAACACAGCGTTGCGGCGGGGATCTATGTCTGCTCTATTCACGCTTGAGTGAGCGTTAGGCCAAGGCGCTGAGCTCGTCTCTTTATGGCATTGATCTGTATCTGCCGCTGCTCAGCTTCGTAATGGCCCAGACCAGGATCAACAAGGGATATGCCATCGCGTAATGCTCGGTAATAGAGTTCGGCCAACTTGCGTGCCGTTGCAATGATTGCCTTTGGGCGACCAATCCTCGCTGCTAACCGTCTTTGAAATCCACCGAGAGAAGTCTGCGTACGTGCCAAAACTTGCGCGGCCATCCAAAAAGCAGTTCGGGCAGGATTGGCTCCCACCGCTGTGCCTGATGACAGAAGCCTTCCACCAGATACTTTGTTCCGCGGGGCCAGGCCAAGCCATGACGTGAAATGTTTGGCCGTTGGCCATCGCCTCATATCAGTTCCACACTCACTAATCACTGTCAAAAGAGTTCCATGGCCCATTCCAGGTAGTTGCATCATGTCTCTGCCACAAAGAGCAGCGCACAGTGGCCTGGGATTTAAGTTCAGAGATCGAATCCGATTTCCAGCGTCATGCTTCGCACTTGAGAGCTTCTTGTCACTTAAGAAACGCATATTCTCCTGGCTCGTTGACTCAACCAAGGCCTGCAGCAGTTCATTGATTCTATCTTCGCATCTTGAGATTCTATCCGAATAGTAGTTGTAAAGAGAAAAAGCATTCTCCAGCTCGAAAAGATGGTCGTCCTCGTAGTTTCCTTCCAGCGCTTTGGCGATCGTCTGCTGGGTCTGCTTGCAGCGTGCATCTCGATGCTCGGACAACACGAGGAGATCTCTTTCGCCAGCAAGAATAGAAGTTATGATCCGACGTCCAGTTTCGCCCATGACATCTGTGACAACATGATGAAGCTGCAGATTCATCTGCATGAGCGACTTCTGAATTAACTGTAGATAACGGGCTCTTCCTCTGGCCAGGTTTTCTCTTGTGCGCACGTACGATCTTAAATGCGCAAGTGAACCCTCGGGAAGAATGCTACCCCGCAATAAACCATAAGAGTGGAGCTGCTGGAGCCACTGCGCATCGTTGACATCCGACTTGCGACCCGGAACGCTTTTAACATGCCTGGCATTCACGCGCTCAACTGCAATTCCAGCCTTGACCAGAATCTCAAATGCTGGAATCCAATAAACTCCAGTAGACTCCATTGCTACAGTCGTAATCCCGTGCCCTTTAAGCCAAGTCGCTAATTCAAGCAAGTCGCCGGTAAATGTTCCGAACTGACGCGTTGACTGATCTTCAAGTTCACAGGGGATTGCAACAACATGAAAGCGGCTGCCTATATCAATCCCCGCTGCCCTGGGATTGACTACGGTCAGTTTTGATCGCGGCTGTCGTTTGATACCGGTTGAGTTGCTCATGGTGCTGCGATGTACGTTGAAGGGCGCAGACGGGGTCTTCGTGCAGTGTCGTTTTCCTAATCGGGATGAGATGCATGATGATCATGAACTCTCGCCAGGTGAGATTTCGTACAAGACCCTGAGCCAGGTTTTTTTACGGGGTCAGACCTCCAGTAGTCATTCGGCCGCTGACCACGCCCTTTCTCATCATGAACACCTGATCAGGGTCTGGCAGCATGTGTTTCGGCTGGGGGAACGCGCAAGCTGTGCAGTGCTGTTTTTTTGAGCCACTCCAGCTCCATCTGCAGCCGCCCGATCTGCTGAAACAGCTCCGCCTCCTTGGCCTGCCCCTCCTCCTTGTCCTTGGTCTTCTTGCCCCTGGTGAACAGCTCGCTGGCGCCCTCAAGTAGCTGCTTCTTCCACTGGCTGACTTGGATCGGGTGGATGGCGTGGTCGGCGGCGATCTCCTGGATCGTCTTGCGGCCACTGATCGCCTCCATGGCGACCCTGGCCTTGAACTCGGGACTGTGGGTGCGGCGCTTGCTCATCGGTGGGAGCCCCCTCTCAGGGGTGGTGCCCCGCCTCAGACGTTAACGATGGGGGCTGTCCAGGAAAGCCAGACCACCTCATAGGTGTAGCAAACGTTGGGCGGCTCTGGGGCACATTCGGCACCATTCGCACACATTTCACTGCCACAAACTGCTCGCATCTACTGTGCTGCAGCGGGTCTGGCTTTCTTCAGGAAGCCCTACATGGGCGGGCGCCTATCTAATCGTCGCGGTAGATTGCTGGCCAAGTCATGCCGGTTGGGAAGCTCTCATGAAGTCTGGTTCGGTTTTTGGGGCCCACGTCAATGCCGATGGACTAGTCGGGAGCCTAGGTGCCTAATAAAGTTTGTAGGCTATTCAAAGAGCTGATGAATGATATCATGCTGCGCTAATATTAAAAGTACGCGATTACTCGTCTTCGAACGAGCCATATGATAAAGCTGTGGTGAGTCCATTCACCAAAGCATTCAAAAAGCCATACCCGTGTCGACGGTCAGGCTCTAGGTAAGTTCCCTCAGCCCATTCGTTCCAAGCATTAATAAATAGAAGACGTGATTCATAAGGCTTATTCAATAAGCGGCGTCTAGAGACGGCGTGGGACCATTCGCCAAACGTCTTAGGATTCGCTCCATGAAAAACATGTCCCCGAACGCCTTTGCGGGCTACGTTATCCCAGCCCATAACTAATGACGGGTGAAGAACGAAGTCTTCGGGCTCTTTGCGAGCAATATGATTGTGAACTAGGCTCATCCAATCATAGATTTTACCAGGATATGTTGGATCGCCAATATCAAGCTTATATTCTATCCGATCACAGGGAAATCTAAGCGGAGGAAACTCTACTGCCGCATCGAAGCCAATTATATTGGGCGATTCTCCGGTGAAACTATGACATATAGCCAAATAAATTTCGCCAATTCCAAGGTTTCTGCAGGCATCTCTCCATCGGTTAGCTGTTCCCAATGGATCCGGCAGCAGCTCAATATTGTAGACTAAAAAAACAGGTTTGCCATCTACTCTAATGTAATTCTCCAGTGCAAAGTAGCGAGACATCTCCGTAATCAGATCAATATCATCTTCTGGCCCATAATGCTGCTCCATGAGTAGATCGTTATCCCCACCGTCCCATCTTCTTGACCAATTCTCATTGGCCCAACACAAACAGAAGGGAGCTGTGAACCTTGAGTCAGTTAGCAATCTCTCTGTGGGAAGTTCAAGCAGTCGCCGACCCCCAAACCAGTAAATGTAGTAGCAGAACCCTTCAATCCCGTAATGTTGAGCGAGAGCTATTTGTTGTAGCTGTGTTTCTGGATTGGCAAGATCATAGAAACCTAGATCAGCAGGCAGGCGAGGCTGCTCATGTCCCACAAACAAAGGTAAGCCTTGGGCTACATTGACCCATTCGGTAAAGCCTGAGCCCCACCACTCATCATTCTCAGGAATAGCATGAAACTGAGGTAAGTAAAAACATATAGTGCGGACCCCTAGGGCTGACTGTGGAATAGCATGCTGAAGCTTTGCTTCTTGCTGGTATGTCGTTGAACGTGACAGTAGATAATTTAGATATTCCGATCGCCTGCCTGGAAGTATAATAGCTTTCGTAAGCCCCAAGAATCTATGATTGCGAGTAATAATCTCAAGGTGGATATGTCCGATTGTTCCTTTTAATAATTCAGGGAATGACGTGAGATCGATATGCGCTCCAAACCCTACGCTTGACGTGCCGGCTTGTGGGTAAAATTCTAGGATGTCTTTTCTGTCATGTCCATAAAGAGCCGGTTGAATGAACTTGTTCCCAATCCATATGTTGATTGCTTCAATATCCTCGTCGACATGAAAGCACCAGCCACTTATATCGGTGCATCCACGAAGCGATTCTCCTTCGTTGGGATAATCAATCCATCCCATAAACTGCGGATGTGCAGCAGATGAAATACCAGGTGGCAATTCGACCGAATTAAGCAGATGAGAATCTATTTTGAGGGAGGCTTTCTGTGCATCTTCCATGGCAGTAGTTGCTGCAAACTGAAAGTCGTGAGTAATAACTCTGTCTGCCGCTTCCGTTTTGTAATTTAGTTTGCCAGCAGATACTGAAACAATCCTTTCTAAAGCATGAGCAATTGTTCCGTCAACTTGCCCGGCTTCTTCTTCGAAATCCGTTGGAGTCAGCTGCAGTTCTAGAAGTGGGGACAAGGCCTTTGTCCTAGCTGCAAACATGCTTCCAGCAACAAAGACTGTATTCAAAAAATCTTCATATTCGATATCAAGCTTGTCTAATAGCTGATGGATGTGATACAGATTGCTGCCTAGATACATGTGTGTTGGCACAACATTTCCAGATGGTCCAATTATGCCTAGAAGGCTATCCTCAGTAAATCTATTCTTGATGTGTGTAAGTGCCGTGACTCCAAGAAGGTCGGTAGTGAGCTCTTTTAGCCATCTTTCGCCATCAGATCTATGTAGTGTTTTCTTAGTGTGGACTTTAACTAAATAGGGATGGCCAGCGCTGATAATGGTTGACAGTGCTGATAAAAATGGCAGGATGTCCCTGCCTCGATTGTCGCAGGGGAAAATAACATATGGAATGTTGCGTAATTCAAGCAGTCTGATTAAGCCTTCCTCGTTCTTGGGTGGGCAAGTAATGTATAGCTTTATTCCTAGTGCGCTCGATTCCTCTATGCCTGGCAGTAGTTGCTGGAAAACATCTAGGTAGAATGCATGAATAATGATTGCAAAATCCTCGGCTCTAATCTTTGTTGCTTGAGTTGGATGGTGGCTGAGTTCATTAGTCTTTATTGCGCTTTCATTATGAGACTGCTGCAAGGCATTGCCAGTTGCCTCAAGGTAGCTAAGCCCATATTCTTGATCGGGCTCAAGATGACAACCTTCTCCCCATTCGTTCCAGGCGTTAATAAAAATAACATCCAAATCAGGATTCCCATTCGCTCGTACTTTGGCCTCTTGGCTGGCTAATCGAAGCCATTGCTCGTATCGCTGTGGTGTGGATCCTGCGATTACAGAGGCTCCATTATTTCTTCTTCTGGCTGTATTGTCCCATGAAGGGCAAATGCCGGGAAAAATATGGTAATCTACGCGTTGTTGATATCTACTCTCTGAATAGCTTGCGATGTCTCCATATTGATAAACATGAAAAATGTTGCCCTCGGTTTTTGTATTGTAGTTATGTGTCGTTGAGGGGGCTTGAGATGATATCGGAGGAAACTCAATTGCAGCGTCAAAGCCGAATTCTTTTGGATCGACTTGGTCAAATGATTGAACATAAGCAAGGTAAATATCACCAACGCCTGCTCGGTTGCACTCAAAACGCCATTGTTTTGCAGTGAAACGTGGACTTGGAAGTAGGCTTGGGCGGTACAGAATTACCAAAGGCTTGCCATTAATTCTTATATAGCGGGGGTCTCTTATGTACTTGACTAAATGTCCAATAATGTCACGATCGTCTTTCGGGGAATACTGCTGTTTGATCAGTACTTCGTTGTCAAGTCCATCCCATCGGCGAGTCCAGTTTTCGTTTGCCCAGCAAAGGCAAAATGGCATGTCAAGTGACTTGTCTTGAAGCCAGTTCATCAGTGGAGACTCTAATAGTGTCTTGCCGTTGAACCAGTAAAAATAGAAACAGAATCCGAATACGCCATATGCTTTGGCCAGCTCTATTTGCTGGCGCTGTGTTGCTACGTCTAAGAGATTGTAGTAGTTGTCATTCAGGGGTTTATGCGGTTGGTAATGGCCCTCGAAAAGCGGCTCGGCTGATTTTACGTTCCTCCACTCGGTAAATCCTTCGCCCCACCACAGGTCATTCTCTGGAATGCAATGGTATTGGGGAAGGTAGAATGCAATTGCTTTTGTCATTTTGAATGCGAATCTGAGTCTTGGTGCTGAGTGGTTGGGAAACCCAATAAATGCTCGGTAATCCAGCACGTTGGTGCTGCTCTGTTTTGGCTCCGCGGAGGGCGTTGACGCGATTCACCAGCTTGTGAATTACCCCTGAATGGTTAAGATTCCGAGCATCGTGAGAATTGGGTGATTGTGCGAATTAGGCTTGGCAAGTCGTTCGGGGGGATGTTGCGCTTTGAGCGATTAACTTTCTTAATTTGGTGAGCTGAAATGCAGGTGTCGTTTCTGATTAATTGATTTGCATGTTAGTTGTCTTGGAGGTATTGGAGCTAGTAGTGTCGTGACTGCTTAGTGCGCTGATTGGCGCTCCCAGTACCATTGTACAGTTGTCCTGAGGCCCTCTTGGAAGCTATGGCGCGGTGACCAGCCCAGTTCGGCTGTGATCAATGTCGGATCAATGGCATAGCGGCGATCGTGGCCCGCCCTGTCAGTGACTTGAGTGATCAGGCGCGAGTGTGGTGCGAAAGCCGGTTGTAATCCATCTAGTGTATCGCAGATTGCCTGGACGACTTGCTTGTTGGTGCGCTCTCCGTGACCTCCCACGCAGTAACTATTGCCTGTCTTCCCCAGGCAAGCCGCAAGTAGAAGGGCATCTACGTGATCTTCCACATAAAGCCAATCGCGTACGTTAAGACCATCGCCATAAAGCGGAATCGGCTCGCCGGCGGCGGCCTTCAGAATCACGACCGGAATGAGCTTTTCCGGAAATTGCCAGGGGCCGTAATTGTTGCTGCAGTTGGTGAGCACCACCGGCAGGCCATAGGTGTGGTGCCAGGCATTCACCAGGTGGTCACTGGCGGCCTTGCTGGCGGAGTACGGGCTGCGTGGGTCGTAGGGGGTGGTTTCCGAGAAGCGGCCATCGGCGCCCAGGGAGCCGAACACTTCGTCGGTGCTGATGTGGTGGAAACGGAAGTGGGCCTGGCGTTCTTCCGGCAGCGCCTGCCAGTGGGCGCGCACCGCCTGCAGGAGATGGAAGGTGCCGGTCACGTTGCTGTCGATGAAGGCGCCGGGTCCCTCGATTGAGCGGTCCACATGGCTCTCGGCCGCCAGGTGCATCACCAGGTCGGGGTCGGCCTGGCGCACCGCGGCGGCGGTGGCCTCGGCATCGGTGAGGTCCACCTTGAGCAGCTGATGGCGGCTCTGCCCATCGGCGGTTAGGCCCCCAGGGCCAAGATCCGCCAGCATCTGCTCGATGCTGGTGAGGTCGCTGGCGTAGCCGCACTTGTCGAGGTTGAACACCAGCGCGTTGCTTTCCCGCAGCAGGCGGCGCACCACGGCACCACCGATGAAACCGGCGCCGCCGGTCACCAGGATGCGGCGGCGGCCGGCGAGCAGGGTCTGGACGTTGGGAGGTGGTAGGTCTGTCACAGAAACGTGTTCAATTTCAGTGGGGCGGTGCGCGCTATCCAGCGGTGCCAGTGGTTTTGTCGGTACCGACTTGATGGGTCCAGCCTGAATCCATCCTTCAGGCTGTAGAAATCAGCGTCGCCTGAGACGACGTTACGCTCAACTGATCCCTACCAGCAACTGCCGCAGCGCTTGCCGCCAGGGGGTTGGCGCGAGATCCAGTGCTGCCCGGCTGGCCGAGCAGTCGAGCAGTGAGTAGCTCGGGCGCTCCGTGGGCGTCGGGAATTCCGCGGTGGTGAGTGGGTTCACATGGGCCATGCGCTCCACCAACCCCAACTCCTCCCCCAGTTCGCCCACCGCCACGGCCACGTCGTACCAACTCGCTGCTCCCGCATCACTCCAGTGCAGCACTGCCGGCAGCCCGGCCGTGGTGTCCGTCGCTGCAATCACCCGCCAGCAGGCGGCCGCCAGGGTGTGGGTGCTTGTGGGGCAGCCCACCTGGTCGGCCACCACCCCCAGCGACTGCCCGCTGGCGCCGCGCTCGCGGTGCAGCCTCAGCATGGTGAGGGCGAAGTTCTTGCCAACCGGCCCCATCACCCAGCTGGTGCGCAGGATCACGCCCCGGCCGCTGCCGTCCAGCACCTCCTCCAGCGCTTCCTCTCCGGCGGCCTTGGTGCGGCCATAGGCCCCGAGTGGATCGCGGGCCTGTTCCGGGCGGTAGGGGCTGCCCTGCTGGCCGTTGAACACGAAATCCGTGCTCACCTGCAGTAGGCGCCCCCCTCTCTCCAGCAGTGCCTCCGCGAAGGCTCTCGGTGCGCCGCCGTTCACCGCCAGGGCCAGCTCCGGTTCGCTCTCGGCCTTGTCCACCGCCGTGTAGGCGCCACCGTTCAGCACCCAGTCGGGCCGGTGCTCGTGCACTGCGGCCCGGCATGCCTCGGCATCGGCCAGATCCAGGGCCACCAGGCCCTCACCGCCGCCGCGGCTGGTGGCGATCAGGTCGATCCCTTCGGGCACTTGCTGGCGCAGGGCCTGGCCCAGCTGGCCGGCGGCGCCGGTGAGCAGGATTTTCACGCGAACACCTCCCCGGCGGCAATGGCCTCGGGAAAGCCGGGGGCAGCGGCATCCTTCTCGGCCAGCAGTGGCTCGCTGCCGTTGAGGCGATCCAGGGGCCAGGCAATTGCCAGCTCAGGGTCGTTCCAGAGCAGGGATCGCTCACAGGTTTTGCTCCAGAAACCGCTGGCCTTGTAGAGCACCTCGGCAGTCTCAGTCAACGTGAGGAAGCCGTGGGCGAAGCCCACCGGCACCCACAGCTGCTGTTGGTTGTCGGCGCTGAGCTCGGCACCCACCCACTGGCCGAAGGTGGGCGATCCGCGGCGCAGGTCCACCGCCACATCGAACACCGCTCCCATGGGGCAGCGCACCAGCTTGCCCTGGGGTTCTGGCTCCAGCTGGTAGTGCAGGCCGCGCAGCACGCCGCGGCAGGAGCGGGAATGGTTGTCCTGGGAAAAGCTGATGGCCGCTCCAACGGCTTCGTCGAAGCGGCGCTGGTTCCAGCTCTCGAAAAAGAAGCCCCGGTCATCGCCGAACAGCTTGGGCGTGATCAGCAGGGGCCCCTCCATCAGCTGCCCCCCGGCTGTGCTGAGCTCTTCAACCTGCATGGGGAACCTCCAGACTCTGTTGCAGCGCCACGTGGTCGCCCTCGCCCTCCTGCAGCAGCTGCAGCAGGTAGTCGCCATAGCCACTCTTGCGCAGCGGCAGCGCCAGCCGTTCCAGCTGCTCGCTGTTGATCCAGCCCTGCCGCCAGGCCACCTCCTCCGGGCAGCCCACCTTCAGGCCCTGGCGGTGTTCCAGGGTGCGGATGTAGCTGGCTGCCTCGTGCAGGGAGTCGCAGGTGCCCGTATCCAGCCAGGCCATGCCCCGGCCCATCAGTTCCACCTGCAGCAGGCCATCCTCCAGATACATGCGGTTGAGATCGGTGATCTCCAGCTCGCCCCGGGGGGAGGGCACCACCTGACGGGCCCGCTCCACCACGGTGTGGTCGTAGAAGTAGAGGCCGGTCACCGCGTAGCGGCTGCTGGGGTTGGCGGGTTTCTCCTCCAGGCTGGTCACCCGACCCTGCCGATCGAAGGCCACAACCCCGTAGCGCTCCGGGTCGCTCACGGGATAGGCATACACCGTGGCTCCCGTGGCGCTGCCATTGCTGGCGGCCAGTTGGGGCACCAGGTCGTGGCCATGGAAGAGGTTGTCGCCCAGCACCAGCGCCGCCGGGGCGCCTGCCAGGAAGTCGTCGCCGATCAGGAAGGCCTGGGCCAGCCCATCCGGACTGGGCTGCTGGGCGTACTGGATCGTCATGCCCCAGCGGCTGCCATCCCCCAACAGCCGTTCAAAGGCCGGCTGGTCCACCGGGGTGGTGATGATCAGCACCTCACGGATCCCCGCCAGCATCAGCGTGCTGAGCGGGTAGTAGATCATCGGCTTGTCGTACACCGGCAGCAGCTGCTTGCTCACCCCCTGGGTGATGGGGTGGAGGCGGGTGCCGCTGCCGCCGGCCAGGATGATGCCCTTGCGGGCGTTGCAGGACATGCTCGGGAAAAGATTGGGCTGTTGGATGTCGGTTCAGGGTTGGTTGGCATCCATTGGTTGGAGTCCACTGGATGGCACTCAGCTTTAAACCAATAGGGCTGAAGCCAACCTGGGTTCACCACCTGGAGAGGTATTGAATCACAGATCGCTGGCTGGCTCCCGTAGCAGAGGCCACAGCGGCATGCGTCATGCTTCCGGCTGTTTTTGCCGCTTGGGCACAAGCAGTGACACGGGCTGCTTGGCGCGGCCTGCTGGGCGGGTGGGTCGGATGCGCAGCAGGGGAGTTTCCAGGCGACCGCCTGCCTCCACCAGGCCAGCCAGCTGCTGCAACAGCGACCGCACGATCTTGCGCACCTCGGGTGCCGGGGTGTCCGTGGTGGCGCTGATCGTCTCCACCAGCTGGACCGCCCGCATCGGCGGAGCCTCGGGGTTCACACGTCGGCGGAAGCCGGGAGTGAAGGGAACCAGCTGGCGCGCTGCTGCGATCGGCACAGCCTGCTCAGCAGGCAGAACCGATGGGTCGCCATCGAGCACCTCGTTGGCAGGCAGGTTGTACTGCCAGTCGTCGGCACCCTCGTGGTCGCCGCCGTACACGGCCACCATGGCCATTCCGTCGAGATAGAAGAGTTTGATGGAGGAGATCATGGTGAACAACGCGTTGAGCAGCGAGAGGAACAGAGCCGAATGGCAGGGGAGCTGGCGGAGGTGGCCATTCTCACCTGCGTTGGCGGGATCGGTCAGTGATCAGGGCAACTCAAACCTGGGCAGCAAGCACCACCGGGCTGAGCAGCAGCAACCACGAGGGGGTCACTAAGGTGAACAGCACGGAGAGAGGTCAGCCGAAACGCAGAAAGTCGAGGAAGCGGTAGTTGCCTGATGCATAAAACATCCCGTTCGTCTGGTAGCCGATCTGAGCGAGGACGCTCTGGCTGGCGGCGAAGGCCACTGCGCAGATGAAGAGGCAACGACAGCACCATGGCGCCTCGATTGCCGAACAGCTCGATAGCGGCCAGCAGGCCTTAACGGGAGGTGATTGGCTCAGGCTTTCTCTTCAGATGATGGATCGGTTTTCTTCTTGCGGACGCGCATACGGGCCAGCCTGCGCTCTGGTTGTTCAGGCTTATCATCGGTGGCTGGTTTCGACGGAATGACGACACCGGCGATCGTGATTGCAGCGGAGGTAAACTTGCCCTTGGATTCAATTAATTGGGCAAATTGATCGAGCACAGCAGCAGTCACTTTGCGGACCTTGGCAGCTGGAATGTTGGTCTCGGCTGATACAGCAGCCACCAGCTCTTTCATGTTCATGGACGTAGGTCGCCTTCGGCGATAAGGGGTGATGGAGGAGGTCTTTCAAGCTTCCGCCATCGGCGGCAAACACTCCTTCATAAGCCTAGCATGGAATTTCTTTAGATTTGTTGCTGCGGCCACCAGCTCCACCCACACTGCGCAGGCAGTGCAAGTTGTTATGCATGCTAGTGGAATACTATGTTATTGATTTCGCCCAAGGTTATCATTTATTCACGCAGTCTAGTTGAGTAAAAATGGAAAGTCATGTCCCCAAGCCGCCAGGTTGAGTTGGTGAGAGAGCTGAGAGACAAGCGGATGGAGCACAGCAGTAATTTGTTCAACCTCGGCTGGCTCAACGTTATTACGATTACGCGTATTGTTAAAGATCGGTTGCCTTATTTGCCAAGCACGAAGTTCTCTGTGAGAAGCTCCATCTGTGCGATCAGAAGGTTCAGTTCTTTGCATGCTCGAGTCTTTGGCGCCCAATGCTGACTGAGATTGAGCAGCTAGAATCGCTTCAGCATCTGGCTTGGTCGTCAAAATATTAACTGCATTTAAACATCTCAGCAATTCATCGGTAGGATTATTGGTTAGATCTTCTAAAGTTACAAGCGGAGCCTTCGTCTCAGCTGCAGCCTTGAAGAACTTTGAAATGACTTCTATTCTGCTTTCGCGTGAATCCTTTATCCGGGTTGTTGCCCCGCGTTGCTTTAGGGACCCATACGTATCAATTGGATTGCGAATGATAAAGAGAAATCTGGCACCTGGTAAAATAGCTGAGATTTGCCCGGTTTTCAGGCCGTGCCATGGAGTTTTTTCCACGATATATCGCTTTCCTTCGTCTATTGCCTGGGTACGCCAGCTTGAGAGGGTTGTCTGAATTCGCTCATTACTTGGGTTGTTCAGGAACAGGCCACTCTCGCCAGGAATTCCCAGTGTATCCTTATGCAAGGAGAATAACCTATGGAGAATGCTAGTTCCGCTATGAGGGCAGCCTGCAATGAAGATAAACTGAAGTTGTTTTGCCATAACTTGGATAATTGGAAAGCGTAGGGCGAAAAAACTGTTGAACTTATAGGATTGTGATCTCTTCATAAAGCATGGTACTGAAGCCCTGATCATCACAATGAATAAACCTGTCTATTGCGGATTGCAGTAATCGTCTCTTCTTTAAGTAACCGGCTGTGTTATGCCCACATTCGATTATATGAGTGACTACGTTCGGCAAGTCTGATAGTCGTTGAATGTGGTGGACGTCAAGAGGATCCTGCTTTCCCAAAATAGCATGTATTTTTTCTATGTTGATAGCTGTTTCAAGGAGGGGCAGTACGTCTTGCACTTCGCTGTCTCTTCTTCCGTGCAGTTTTTGATTATATCGTGAATCACCGATCATGTTTAGGAAACTTGGCCGGATGCAGGTTTGTGGACTGAAGGCAAGCACTCGACATGGGTCTTCTATTAATGCGGCAAACATAAGAGCAGCAAAAGCCCCTGAGGAAATGCCCATGAGGCAGAGTTGATTGGTGTTAAGCTCGTTAACTATCAGTCGCAAGTTTGCAGCCATTTCTAACGTGCTATCTCCCAGGTCGGGTATAGGGTTCCCAAACCACTTGTTATTTGGATCACGGACAAAAATGATATTTGCTTTAGCATTGCCCAGAGCTCGTACAAAGTTGAAAGGGGGAATGCCGCCAAATGCCTGAGAGATTCCTGCAAATGCAATTATAGTAACTGGGGAATCCTGGCGCATCAGCATAATACTCTCAGAATATTGAATCGGCATCGAATCTGTCCGACCATCCTGACCATGGTGCTGCTTGACATGTATGAACTCGTCAGATCTAGTAGGGTCCATGTGATTAGCGACTGCATCGAATTGGTACCAGCAGCTTAGCAGGTGCTTAGGGTTGCAATGTGTCATCGCCTAGGTAGACAGTGCGAGAGTGCTGCGCAATCAGAACTTCCAAACTTTTCTTGACCGGGTGAATTTCATTCATTTATTTTTGAAGGCCTGAGGGAGTTTGTATTCGGAATTGACTTAGCGCAAGGTAAGTTCAAGGAGCACGCTAATACCCCGATTGCATTCTTGCTCGCATGTCTTAAGACCAAGGATCACCAATCAGCATATAGAAACTAATACAAGGTCTGCAGGGGTGCCCAGAGAAGGTTTGGGCGTAGGTCAGCTTAGCTATAAAGTGTTTTTGCCAGAACCTTATTGTCTAATCTTTCCTGGATCATTGTATATGCTCGATCGCCTAATATCTTTCTTGCATCATAGTTTTGGGCTTCTCGTCTGTAGTCGTCAAATGTCTGAGGGTCTCCTTTAGTCGAATTACTGGGAATCACCAACTTATCAGAAACACTGCAGAAAGTACGAAGCTGATCCGTGAACAATTCGGGATCTGCTACTAGTTGTTCGTAGTATATAATGAGAACTTGATTGCTCGCATCGGCAAAGCTAAAATATGAATTGACTTTTTGATTCCAGAAATCAACAGGGTTGATTACGAGAAGATCATCAAGGGCATCTCGCTGGTTTGCCAGACATGGCATTGTAATAAACTGTTCCAAAGTACACTTTACTTTTGGGAAGAGATTGTAGGGCCGTTTATGCAATGCCGATATGAATCGCCACGGATTTCGGATAAGACAGACAAATAGTGTATCTGAATATCGCGGTGACTTCATGATTCTATCTTTTAAAACTCTTGCATGTTTCCAGCCAAAAGTAGTCTCGAACTCATCCTCGCGTTGCTCATCGATCAAGCGGTCTAGCACCAATGGAGCCAAGTACTGATTTATGATGGGAGCTGCCACTGGGATCAAATTTTCTTGAATGCAGTTGCGTATAATTGCATCTCTTTTCTGAACTGACTTTCGAATCGACTGACTATCTATATATTCTAAGTCAGTATTTAGCCTAATGAATCGAGTTAAAAAGTTTGTCCCCGTATTTCTTTCCCCAAATATCTTGCAATACATCATGTTGATTTTTGTCCTTGTTCGCTCTAGGATAGCATTTAAGGCGACTTTGTCACGCCCTCGAAACCCATTGCTTGAGATCGCCTGGCTTTACAAGAGTTCCTTTCTTATCGGAATCAAAGCCTTAATCAATATCGTGGCGACGAAGGAAGAACCTGGTGGCTGCCTGTACGATTAGCCTCTATTGTCAATTCAGGATTGCTTATCCTGCTTCTCTGCGTATATCTATACTCCTATCTTTTGAAGAATACGCCGCTTCATTCGCCTATGACTGCTAGGATTCGATAAAATGAGCATCACCTGTTATTCTGGCATGAGTCCGCTGTTAAGCTTCTGTTTGTTTAACCATTTTGGGGTTCAATGGTAGAACGTAAAGGACTCTGTACTTGCTCTCGGATCTTCTATTCCTTCTGAAACACCTTTATCATCTGCAATGATTTCCCTTTGTATCCCTGTTTGCGGAAGACCTGAAAAGCTAGAGCGATTGCTATGCTCTCTAAGCCTTGACTTGTTTTCCAGTATTATTATAGTCAATACCAGTCCGGCGCACCACGATCAGATCCTCCAAAAATACGAAGAAATATCAATCAAATATCACTGTACTCAGCTTTTCTCGCCCTGGTCTGGACCATCTGAGGCTCGCCAAATTGGCGCAGACAAAGCATTAGCCTTAGGTTGCGACAAGATACTCTTTCTTGATGAAGACCTCGTTGCCAGAAGGGATGCAATTGAAAACATGATAATGTTGATGAACGCCAATGAATCCATCGACATTTGTTCAGGCCGGTGGATAGACTACCGAAATGACACACAGAGCGAAAGACCTCTTGGATTTGTCTATTTAGAATCATTAAGGAAAAATCAATTATGTATTGAAAAGCATAGGTTCAAAGGGGCAGAGCGCTCACATCCTGTTCAGCTCCATGATGTCCAAGCGTCATTATTAGTCAAGTCAAGCATATTTAATAAGGTCCGCTTTGATCCAGAGTACCAATTCTTTATGGAACTCTTTGACTTCTTTTTTCAATGCTATAATCAACAACTAAAAATCTATGCCAATCCATGTTCTGTGTTCGAGCACTACCCAGGAAGTTATCAGACGGGTTCGCAGAAGAGAGAGGCTGGCTTGAAAAAGTTAGAAGCCCAGAAGTACTTTGAAACTAAATGGGGCGCTATTCCAATTATTGGTAATTGAATAACTTGTAGTCAAGCTCGTAGTAATCTCTATAAACTGAGTATTCCTTAGGGTGTTTGCTTTTAAAATCCATTTCAGTGATCATAGATTCGTTTGAAAAGATTTTTGAGGAGTTTTTTCTTGCAGGCAAAGGGGCTATAAACCCTAGTTTTTTTTCCAGGTTATACCACTCTAGTTCTAATCTCTCAAGATGTAAGATACAATATTGATCGATGTCAGCGTGATGAGAGAAACCAGCATAGTAGTGCTGAGGCCAAAAGTGAGACGCATTGAACTGGCTTTTCAGCGCACCACGTTTGTTTGTAATAATGGTTGTGAACTTAATCAGAAAATCTTCAAACGTTGAGTCCTGAGCGCAAAAAAGTCTGTTATCATTGGTTGCCTTTTTCCTATTATATTCCGACATGAAGCGATCCCAGGGATGCCTAACCGTTGAAAAAAAGATAAGGGACTTAATATCATCTAACTGTAATCGAGATAGCACCATCGAGATGGGCAAGTGATCAAGCTCTAGTTTTGGAATAGAATATCTATCTGCATCCTTGTAGCAGTCTGTATTGCCGTAAAAGAGATCGGGCCGTGGAGATAAATCATAAATGTTAGGGATTGGAAAGTGGCCTGACTGAGACAATGCGGCATTTATTGTTGTGCCACCGCAACGAGGGTTGTGGACGTGAAATAGATTTAAACTTTTTATGTATGGCATGCTCTAAGTCGCGTGTGACAAAAGGATCGATGTCGATTCGGCATTAGACTTTAGCTGCTCGCTAAGTAATTCCTTCAAATCATTCTTGGTCTCGAGATACTTCATTTCGTCGCAACTTACAACATTCATAATGGCTTCTCTAAGGTCATCTCCTGGGAATGGGAAGGCCGGTATCTTGTAAAGCTCTTTCTGCTCTTCCGGTATCAGCGAAGGCTTGCAAAACCCGATAGATGTTGGTATCGCACTGGTGATCTTTGTGCTTAGATATGCTTTGTTGCTTGTAAGTGGTAGCACATAGGTCGAAGATAAAATGCATTCATAATAGTCTTTGTATTCAACCCAGCCCAGAGAGTTTCGTGCTGCAAAACTAAAATACTGATCCAGACCCAAATCTTTGACTGTTGCTTCAAGACTGTTGCGATCTCGTCCTCCACCTGCTACGATAAAATGTACTTGACTGCTGCTGATAGGCATCTCTTTAATGGCTTCTATTAAGCCTTTAAAATCTCTATTCGCAAAGTTGACCCCACCTGGTATGACAAAAGTTGTCGAACTGTGTCTAGGCACGTCAATATCAATATGAGATATATCCTGCCAGAAGTATGGCTTGATACAGCTGGTAATTAGGTCAGTCGCTGACGCGTACTTGAATTCACTGATCAGGGTGCTACATACATGTTCTGAAAGCGTTATTATGCCTCGAATCTGATCCTGCTTTGGCTTTGCATGCCTTGATGTCAAGAAAGCTTCGATAAATAATGAAACATTGTGGACAATGCCGAACACTGGAATCTCAAGGGCCAGCGAGAAATCGAGAATACTTTTTCGTTGATATGTTGAAAATAGGCAGGCATTATAGTTTTTGCTCTGGATAAGTTTTTGAAGATTCTGCCAGTCTGGCTTTCCGTTGATAGGAACATAACTTATGCAAGCATTAAGGCCAGTGATCTCTTTGAAGATATCTCCTCGCCTCAGCTTGCAATCTCTATTGATGTATATATCTGGCTTGATGTGTATTGAATTCAAGGCATGTATTAGTGAAGGGATGATTTCTTCATGTACCGCCTCCATTTGGACAATGCAGACTTTCCGAGTAGTATCCATTGTTCAGAAGTGGTGAATTCAGTTGCTGTGGCGAGGCTTCGGCCATGCCTTGATTAAGTCACTCATCTTGCTAGATACAATGCTCGTAAGTTCTTCCGCGTCAGTGGACATGTGCTCTGTGGCTATCGAAAGATTGATGGAATTGCTTCGCGTATGTCCATATCTTTGGTTTGCAAGAGTAAAGTAGCTCGGGTCAAATACTTGATTTGCATGCTCAAACATGCGATTGCATGTATTGAGAGCTTGGAAGGCCAGATCTTCTAGGTGTATTATTTTGCATGAGGGATCTTTGGACGCAAACCTATATCCCTTTAGGGCGCTCTTAAGATATCCCGTCTTAGGAGTGATCCATTGATCGATAAACGAATGCAAATCAGAGCTTTTGAAAAAGGCAGATCTCTTGTAGTCTGACCATGCAATACCTTCAATGCTCTTCGTCATTGCAATAACGGGGGCATCGCATTTCTGGCGGATGCTTTGTATTTTTGTTATATAGCGTGGTGTCTTGTCAAACTTGATCCTTGAGCCCTGAACAAGTTCTGAATCCTTGTAAATGCACTCGTAGAACTCGTCGAATGTTTCCTTTGCGCATGCGGATTCGAGGGCCCTATCGGTTAGCCTCCATCCTCCCTTCATGTTGTTGTAAAAAGGGTTCATTCCTTTGAATGCCTGGGGGCTGTCCGCGAGTAGAACACCGCACTCAAAGCCAGAGTCGCAGCCTGGAATCTGCCGGAATAAATCTGAGGCAAGTGTTGTACCGCTATGCTCAACTCCACAAATTATAAAATCAATGTTCATTGCTTCAATGTGTAGCGGTCGGGTCTTGAGATGGTCATGGGCGAATGCTAACATGCCAGAATCCCGCACGATTCATGCCATAATTCGTGCATTGCATAGTTGCTTAGCCTTCTTGGCCTGCCTGGAACCGTCAAAGCTCTCAATTGCTTAGCCTTAGCCTTTGGCTTTGCTCAGTCATCTCCTTCACTTCGGCAGGTTGGTTTGCCACGGCCTTGCAAGCCAGTTTTATATTCGGTAGCTTGACAAGTGTATTGGCGAGTTCTTGTGCTAGCACCCTTGGGTTGCATTCATTAATAATGAAAGCATCGGGATTGCCTTCAAGTCCTGCTGAGAGTGCCCCCGTGTTGGTTGCAACAACGCATAGGCCAGCACTAAGTGCTTCCCTTGTCACGAGCCCGAAGCTCTCTGGCCAAATCGAAGGTGCGACTAAGGCGTCTTGCGTGGCGTAGAAGTTCGCCATTTTACCCATCGGTATTGGCGGAATGAAATGAATTGGGTAGCCATTCCAGCTTGAGGAGTAGGATGTATCGTCCTCTTGCAGGCGATGATCGATGATGGTTAGTTCTAAGTTGAGCTGGGGAGGCAATAGGTGCACGGCCTTGCGTAGTATCTGGAAGCCCTTGTGCATGGCCATCCCCCCTATGTGGCAAATGCGCACTCGGCTTCCCGGTGATCGTGGCGTCCGTGGTTGTTGAGAAGGCATCGGAGTGAATGTATTCTCCCGCACTCCGACCTTGGAAATTCCGGCCTTTTCATATACCTTTCGGAATGGATCCGATACTGCCAGTCGCTGTTGGGCGCCCTGCAGAATTCCTGAGAGAATGCTGCGTCTTTCGAGGGCGACAGATTTTTCTTCTGCCGTGGGAACGCCATCGATGTGATCAAAGGGCTTGGCGGGGTCGATGGGTCGGCCTGCGGGGCTCACGAGGAAGAGCTCAGGGCTGAGCCACCAGCCATCGTGAAGGGTGATGAGGTAGGGAATGCCGAGCTGCCTGGCCACCACAAGAGGCGAGGCGGTGAGCACCTGGCAGCAGTGGCAGTGGATGAGATCGAACGATTCATCCTGGAACCATTGCCTGCAGAAGGATTCGACACGACCGTCCTGGATGTCGGCCCAGGAGCGTGGTGGAACGGCCAGGCGGACGATGCGTGCACCGTGCCAGTGCCAGATGTCGAGGGGAAGGGTGTCGCCTGTGAGGTCCTGCCAGGGGTCGTGATCGATGCAGAGGACGGTCACGTCGTAGGCATCAGCGTGGTCGTGGAGGATTTCCCGTACCTGGTCCTGGGCGACGCGGGTGGCACCACCGACACTCTGGGGAGCAAAGAAGACATTGATCACCAGCAGCTTCTGACGGCGGACTGCTGGTGGGAGGTTGTCGTTGCTGGCGGGCTGGAGCTGGGCGAGCCAGAGTTGGTCACCCAAGGGGTCGTTGAAGCAGGCGTGGGCGTGATCGCGTGCCTGGCTGCTGAGCCTGTGCAGCAGGTCGGGATCGTGGAGGAGACGTTCCACCTGGCGAACCCAGGCCTGTTGATCGTCCGCCAGCAGCAGGTGCTCGTCTGGAGTGGCGGCATCGGTGTAGGCGCGCACCGGTGAGCAGATGGTGGCGAGGCCGAGCAGGCTGGCCTCCATCCACTTGATGGCGCTCTTGCAGTGGGTGGTGGGGTGCGATTCGAGCGGCACCAGGGCGATGGTGGCTTCCGCCAGTTGCTGGAGGTAGTGGCCGTAGTCGGTGTAGGGAACGGAGCTGATGCGGCAGGAGAAGGGCTGCAGGCAGGCGGGGAGCTCGAGATGGCCGATCAGGGAGAGGCGCAGGTCGGGGTGGGCGGCCAGCAACTGGGCGATGGCGGGAGCCAGCTGCTCCGTCCAGATCTGCTTGTGGGCGAGGGTGCCGGAACTGACCACCAGGCGCTGGGGTCGGTGGGGTGGTTGATGTTCAAGGCGTTTGGCAAGACCCTGAAGTTCCGGTAAGGGCAGGTTGGGCAGAACGGTGATGGGCTTGTCTGCCAGTGCTGCGCTGGCGCCCCGGCAGGCGTCGGCCAGGGCGGCTGTGGAGGTGATCACGGCATCGGCCTGCTCCAGAGGCCAGCGCTGCAGGGGAGCGTCGAGGCCAAGGCGGCGATGGATAGCTCGACTGATCGAGCCGCCATAGGTGATGTAGGGAGCGGGGAAATCGGTGGAGAAGACGAGGTCATCCACGTCGGCCAGCACCTGTTTGCCGATGTGCCGGGCGAAGGTGAGGGCCCTGATCACGCCGTAGGTGGCTGGGGTACGGCAGAAGAGCACGGCATCGGCCCAGGCGATCTGCTGACTGGAACTCCAGGCATCCAGTTCGCTGCGGTCGATGCAGCGCACCTCGGCGCCGGAGCGCTCGAGCTGCTGGCGCTTCTGCTCAACGCGGTAGAGCCAGCACTGGGGCAGGGAGCGCTCACCGATGAGGAGCCAGCGCAGGGGTGCGGCAGTGGATCGGGGCAGGGCGGTGCAGCCGCTGTGACCGTCGTCACCGCACCAGAGAGCCTGGCTGATCTGGGTGAGCAGGGCAACGGAGCGCTGGCGCAGAGAGAGCCCCTGCTGCTTGGGCAGGCCGAGGGCAATGAATTGATCGATCAGGCCAGCGGAGAGCGTGTTGACATGCCAGCCGAGTTGGTCGAGCAGGCGGCGTGAGAAGGAGCTGCGGGGGGTGCGGGCCTGCTGGGCGGGGACGAGGGGAATCAGGCGTTCGAGGGCAGCCTGAATGGTGATGAGGGATTGCTTGCTGACCTCCAGCAGGGCCAGGGCCTGGTCGAAGGGGGTGAGGGATGGGGAGAGGCCGGCCTGTCGCTGGTGGAAGTGGGCAATGGCAACGCCAAGGGCATCGCCACTGCGCAGCTGCAGACGGAGAGAGGCGGCATCGCCGTTGGGTTGGCTGCGGTCGAGCAGGTTGGTGAGGGTGGTGGCCAGCTGCAGATCCCCGAATACCTCCTGGCTGAGGGTTACCAAACTGTTCAGAATGGGTCGTGTAGGTGTGACGTCTGGGGGATCGGTTTGCAGCAACAGGGTGGCGATCACCACATTGAACAGGGGTCTTACCTGCGCGTCCCAGCACTGGCGCTCGCGAGCGCTGGGACCGAAATAACAGCGTTCTGCTAGTTGGTCGGCCAGGATCTGACAACGTTGGCTGGGGTTGACGAGGTCGGATGGGGGGGTCGCAAGAATGGTATGGATGCGATCACTGTCCCAGCACTGCAGAAGCTGGCCAAGAGCAAGCAACAAAAGTTCGGCCCTGCTGCATCCTTCTGCTTCCGAGCTCTGTTGCTGCGAAGGATTATTGCGTGTGGTTTGTTGTGCTAATTCAACAACGCCCATATCCCAGTGGCCTGCCATGGCGTTGGCCGCACACCAGGCAACCATTCGGTAGCGGGAATCGGCTGATCGAGCTTTTCGCCGCCGACTTGACTGCAGCTTTTCTCCGAGAAGTTTGTGGGTTGTGCTCGGCTTGTAAAAGCGAGTGATTCTGCTTTTAGGTGGGCCGCTGGGTGCCGTTGGCGCAACTGAAATTGGTTGGCTGGAAATTTGGTCGTGGTTGATTCCCCGTTGATGTACGTCAAGAATTGCTGCCGCCAACTCCTCGACGTCGTTTGGTCGCAGCGAGTTGCCGTTGATGCCATCTTTGATCGGCTCCGCTAGGGCGCCAATGTCTGATGCGATCACCCACAGCCCGGCGCTGATCGCTTCCCGAGTTACAAGGCCAAAGCTCTCGGGCCAGATGGAGGGAGCAACCAGGATGTCCTGACTGCTGTAGAAGTTGGCCATCTCCGCCATGGGGACTGGCGGGATGAATCGAACAGGGTATGTATTCCAGGTGGATGTATAGGGAGGATCGTCTTCCTGAAGGTGATGGTCGATGACTGTGAAGGTGAGCCGGAGGTCCGCTGGAAGGATGTGGGCCGCTTGACGCAGGATGTGATAGCCCTTGTGCGAGGCCATTCCACCTACGTGGCAGAGCCTCAGGGACTCTTCTGGCTGGCGCAGGGGTCTCTCTTTCCCCAATGCCATTGGGGTGTAGGTGTTCTCGTTTGTCTCGATATTGGGTACTCCGGCTTGTCCATACACTTGCCGAAAGGATTTAGATACCGCCAGTCTGTGGCTGGCCTGGCGGAGCAAATCAAACAGAATGCTGCGTCTTTCGAGGGCGACAGATTTTTCTTCTGCGGTGGGAACGCCATCGATGTGATCAAAGGGCTTGGCGGGGTCGATGGGTCGGCCTGCGGGGCTCACGAGGAAGAGCTCAGGGCTGAGCCACCAGCCATCGTGAAGGGTGATGAGGTAGGGAATGCCGAGCTGCCTGGCCACCACAAGAGGCGAGGCGGTGAGCACCTGGCAGCAGTGGCAGTGGATGAGATCGAACGATTCATCCTGGAACCATTGCCTGCAGAAGGATTCGACACGACCGTCCTGGATGTCGGCCCAGGAGCGTGGTGGAACGGCCAGGCGGACGATGCGTGCACCGTGCCAGTGCCAGATGTCGAGGGGAAGGGTGTCGCCTGTGAGGTCCTGCCAGGGGTCGTGATCGATGCAGAGGACGGTCACGTCGTAGGCATCAGCGTGGTCGTGGAGGATTTCCCGTACCTGGTCCTGGGCGACGCGGGTGGCACCACCGACACTCTGGGGAGCAAAGAAGACATTGATCACCAGCAGCTTCTGACGGCGGACTGCTGGTGGGAGGTTGTCGTTGCTGGCGGGCTGGAGCTGGGCGAGCCAGAGCTGGTCACCCAAGGGGTCGTTGAAGCAGGCGTGGGCGTGGTCGCGTGCCTGGCTGCTGAGCCTGTGCAGCAGGTCGGGATCGTGGAGGAGACGTTCCACCTGGCGAACCCAGGCCTGTTGATCGTCCGCCAGCAGCAGGTGCTCGTCTGGAGTGGCGGCATCGGTGTAGGCGCGCACCGGAGAGCAGATGGTGGCGAGGCCGAGCAGGCTGGCCTCCATCCACTTGATGGCGCTCTTGCAGTGGGTGGTGGGGTGCGATTCGAGCGGCACCAGGGCGATGGTGGCTTCCGCCAGTTGCTGGAGGTAGTGGCCGTAGTCGGTGTAGGGGACGGAGCTGATGCGGCAGGAGAAGGGCTGCAGGCAGGCGGGGAGCTCGAGATGGCCGATCAGGGAGAGGCGCAGGTCGGTGTGGGCGCCCAGCAACTGGGCGATGGCGGGAGCCAGCTGCTCCGTCCAGATTTGCTTGTGGGCGAGGGTGCCGGAACTGACCACCAGGCGCTGGGGTCGGTGGGGTGGTTGATGTTCAAGGCGTTTGGCAAGACCCTGAAGTTCCGGTAAGGGCAGGTTGGGCAGAACGGTGATGGGCTTGTCTGCCAGTGCTGCGCTGGCGCCACGGCAGGCGTCGGCCAGGGCGGCTGTGGAGGTGATCACGGCATCGGCCTGCTCCAGAGGCCAGCGCTGCAGGGGAGCGTCGAGGCCAAGGCGGCGATGGATAGCTCGACTGATCGAGCCGCCATAGGTGATGTAGGGAGCGGGGAAATCGGTGGAGAAGACGAGGTCATCCACGTCGGCCAGCACCTGTTTGCCGATGTGCCGGGCGAAGGTGAGGGCCCTGATCACGGCGTAGGTGGCTGGGGTACGGCAGAAGAGCACGGCATCGGCCCAGGCGATCTGCTGGCTTGAACTCCAGGCATCCAGTTCGGCTCGGTCGATGCAGCGCACCTCGGCGCCGGAGCGCTCGAGCTGCTGGCGCTTCTGCTCAACGCGGTAGAGCCAGCACTGGGGCAGGGAGCGCTCACCGATGAGCAGCCAGCGCAGGGGTGCGGCAGTGGATCGGGGCAGGGCGGTGCAGCCGCTGTGACCGTCGTCACCGCACCAGAGAGCCTGGCTGATCTGGGTGAGCAGGGCAACGGAGCGCTGGCGCAGAGAGAGCCCCTGCTGCTTGGGCAGGCCGAGGGCAATGAATTGATCGATCAGGCCTGCGGAGAGCGTGTTGACATGCCAGCCGAGTTGGTCGAGCAGGCGGCGTGAGAAGGAGCTGCGGGGCGTGCGGGCCTGCTGGGCGGGGATGAGGGGAATCAGGCGTTCGAGGGCAGCCTGAATGGTGATGAGGGATTGCTTGCTGACCTCCAGCAGGGCCAGGGCCTGGTCGAAGGGTGTGAGGGATGGGGAGAGGCCGGCCTGCCGCTGGTGGAAGTGGGCAATGGCAACGCCAAGGGCATCGCCACTGCGCAGCTGCAGACGGAGAGCGGCGGCATCGCCGTTGGGTTGGCTGCGGTCGAGCAGGTTGGTGAGGGTGGTGGCCAGCTGCAGATCCCCGAATACCTCCTGGCTGAGTCGCACCAGCGCTTTCATCAATGGCTGGCTGGAGGCCAGATCGGGGGGGTTGTCCCGAAGCAGCAGGGTGGCGATCACCACATTGAACAAGGGCCGCAGTTGGCTGTCCCAGGCTTGGCGCTCGCGGCTTGTGGGGCCGAAATAGCACCGTTCAGCCAGCTGGTGGGCGAGATCCTCACTGCGCTGGCCAGGGTCGCGGCTGTCCTGGGATAGCGGGGGTATCTCCTGGGCGTTGCCGGGCTTCTGCGCCCAGCAACGCTGCAGTTGGTCCAGGGCGAGAAGCAGCAGTTCGGCTCGGCAGCAGCTGTCGGCTTCAACGCCCTGCAGCAACGCTGGATTGGCCAGGGCAGCCTGGTGGGCCTGTAGAACAGCGGCTGTGTCCCAGGTGCCGGCCATGGCGCCGGTGGCCACCCATTCCACGATCCGGTAGCGGGCTGAAGCCACGACCGCCGCATCGGCGTCGCGACTCAACCACGTTTTCATGCAGCTGAGATCCTGCTCTGCCAGGGAACGCAACAACAGGTGATCCATCACCATGCCCCGGTCCTCAGGGGTGAGCCTCCAGTCACCTCGGCCGAGGCTGTACCGGTGGTCGGTGCTGACGATCCGCCAGCGCTCCCCTTTCAGGCTTGGTAGGAGATCCAGGGGTAGGGCTTCAAAGTCGAGGGGAATCGCGAATCCGCATTCGCGCATGGCCAGGCCCCGGCTGGCCACGTCTGGACGGTCCTCCCGGGCGACGCCGGCACCGAGCCGGACGCCCGCCAGCCAGACCTCCAGCTCAATGGGGCTTCCGCTCTCCGGCGAATGGCACCATCCCTTCAGCAGACCTTGCTGGTCCAGTCCGTCCACCCGGCCTGCCAGCCTGGGAAAGCTGATGGGGCAACTGTCCTTTGCGTTGGCCATGGTGGAGAGATAGCTGATCAGAGGGGCCTGGAGCACGGCAGTCTGGGCTGGACTGTTCTGCGCGCTCCGCACCTCCCAGAGGGATGGGTTGAACGATGCAACCGGCTCGAGATAGCGAAATCGAGCGGTCCGCTCGCAATTGCGCAAATAATCGAGCAGGGGGTGGTAGTGCCCCGGGGCGCTGACGTGGTCAAGCTGGCGGCGCTGGTTCAGGTAATGCTGGCTGTCAAAGCAGGGGTGGGGACTGATCAGTGCATGAAAATGATGATCCAGTCTGGCAAACCTGGTGAGAAGGGATTCCTGCTCCTGGGGATGCTGATGCCAGTGCCGTAGTTGCCTGGCAACGTGATAGGCGATAAACAGCAGACCATCGGGCTCCTGGCCCGCGGCAGCCAGGTTCAGGTGCTGCAGAATACTGGGAGTGGCATTGCAAAGGCTGTGGGCACCCGGATCGAATGGTCCCTGTAATTGAGGCCTGCAAGCAACATCGAGCAGGGGGCAGAACACGCTGGTCGCCCTGGATGGGTCGTTGAGCGACTCAAGGATGCGGGTCAGGCGAGGTCTGGTCTGGAGGCAGAAGGGGGGGCTGCTGTTTGTCTCGTGGTTCGGAAGCTGCTGCTCGGTGATGACCCAGAGCCAGCCTCCACGGGTCAGAACACGCAGTGACTGCAGAATTTGCTGGCTGGATAGATGGGTGAGGCGATAACGCTTACATAGCTGGGAAGCGATTTCGGATGGTGTATCAGTTGCGCTTTCTGTGGAAATTTCGGCGAGATGATTCTGATTCGTCGCTGGCCCGGCAGCGGAGAGGAGGAGTGTTCGGAGTTTTCGCCGAATGGGCATGTAGATCTTTTCCGGAGGGATGGATCTGTAATCGAGGCGTTAGCTGTGGGTTGTTGCGCTTTTCGCCTGGCTCAGCCGTGATGGCTGGTGGTTTGTGCTTTCGGATGCTTTTCCATCAGCTGCTGCACATCAGCTGCATGGTAGCTGCTGCGCGTGAGCGGACTGCTCACCACCTGCAGAAAGCCGAGCTCCTGTTCGCCCACTAGGTGAAACTGCTCAAACTGCTCCGGCGTCACGAAGCGATCCACCGGCAGGTGTTTCGGGCCCGGTGAGAGGTACTGGCCGATGGTCACGATGTCCACGGCGTGGCGGCGCAGGTCGGCCAGCACCGCGAGCACCTCGGCGTCCGTTTCCCCCAGCCCCACCATCAGCCCTGATTTGGTGTAGGTGCGGGGCCAGCCCTCCTGCACCCGTTGCAGCAGCTCCAGCGACCGCTCATAGATCGCCTGGGGCCTGGCCCTGCGGTAGAGCCGCGGCACGGTTTCGATGTTGTGGTTGAGCACGTCCGGCGCGGCGTCCATCACGGCGGCCAGGGCGTCCCAGTCGCCGCAGAAGTCCGGGATCAGCAGTTCGATCGTGGTGAGGGGCGAGCGGCGACGCACCGCCTGCACGCAGGCCACGAACTGGCTGGCGCCGCCATCGGCCAGGTCGTCGCGGTTCACGGCCGTGATCACCACGTGGCTGAGCCCCAGGCGCTGCACCGCCTCCCCCAGCCGTTCCGGTTCCGTGGGGTCGAGCGGCCGCACGCTCTTGTCGAAGTCGATGTCGCAGTAGGGGCAGGCCCGGGTGCAGCCCGGCCCCATGATCAGGAAGGTGGCCGTGCCGCCGGCGAAGCACTCGCCGATGTTGGGGCAACTGGCCTCCTGGCACACCGTGTTGAGCTTCAGGTCCACCAGCAGGTCGGCCACGGCGCCGATCCGTTCACGCTGTGGCGCCTTCACGCGCAGCCAGTCGGGTTTGAGCAAAACGAATCAGGGGCCGATCACCCGGCCGCGTATCACCCTCAACTCTAGAAATCCACTGGCAGCGGTGGGTTCAGGGCCTGGCTCCGTCCCCCGGGCAGGGCCGCAGGGCGATCCCGTAAAGTCGCTCCATCGGGATGTAGCGCAGCTTGGTAGCGCACTTCGTTCGGGACGAAGGGGCCGCAGGTTCGAATCCTGTCATCCCGATTGATCAGGTGAGTTCCGCCCCTGGGTAGCCCCGTGGGGTCACCACCCAGCCGTCGGCGCTGCGGCTGGTGCTGTTGCCCACCAGCACCAGGGTGAGCATGTCCACCTCGGCGATCGGCAGATCCCCCAGGGTGTGGATGCTCACCTGCTCCTCCGCCCGCCCCAGCTGGCGGGCCAGCACCACCGGTGTGGAGGGGGGCCTGCCTTCCAGCAGCAGCTCCCGGGCCCGGCCCAGCTGCCAGTCGCGGCCCAGGGAGCGCGGGTTGTAGAGCGCCACCACGAAGTCGCCGCTGGCGGCGGCCCGCAGCCGTTGTTCGATCACCGTCCAGGGGGTGAGCCGATCGCTGAGGCTGATCGTGCAGAAGTCGTGCATCAGGGGGGCGCCGGCCCGGGCCGCCGCCAGCTGCAGCGCCGACAGGCCCGGGTGCACCGTGAAGCCCGGGCGTCCATCGGCCGGTTGGGCCAGCCACAGCTCCAGGGCCAGGCCGGCCATGGCGTAGATGCCGCTGTCGCCCGACGACACCAGGGCCACATTCAGCCCCTGGTTGGCCAGGTCGAGGGCCTGCTGGCAGCGGGCCCGCTCCTGGGTGAGCTGGCCGTCGCAGCGCAGTTGATCCGGCCGCCGCAGGGGCTCCAGCAGATCCAGATAGAGCCCGTAGCCCACCCACACGCTGGCCTCGGCCAGGGCGCGCCGGGCATCGGGGGTGAGCAGATCCAGCCGGCCCGGGCCACTGCCCACCAGATGCAGCTGCCCCCGGCCGGGCGCCCATTGCTCACTCGCCTGGGCGATGGCCAGCGTCGCCGCCCCCCGTTCGCCGGGCTGGTGGTGCTCCACCTGCTTGGGCAGCAGCAGCCGGGCCTCGGGCCCCGCCGCCAGCAGCGCCGCCGCCTCCGCCACGCTGGCGGTGCCCATCTCCGCCGCCACCGCGGCTGACGGGTTCGGCACCGGCACGCTGCCCAGCTCCTCGGCACCGAACCAGCGCAGGGGCCACTGCCGCCGGCGGGCCAGCTCCAGCAGGGCCGGCTCATCGGCCTTGCGGTCGATGCTGGCCAGTCCGGCCACCGCCTCACTGGCCAGACCGGCGGCCTGCAGCTGCTGCTCCACCAGCCGCTCCAGCAGGGCCAGGCTGGTGTGCCGTTCGCAGCCGAGTCCCAGCCACAGGCAGGGGGGATGCCAGCGGCAGCCCTCGCCCCGGCGGGCCGTCACCTGCATCGCGGCTGGTGTGCCGGCCTGCGGTTGCCAGTCCTCCAGCCCGGTGGCCGCCCCCAGCTGGCGCCAGCTGCGGTTGCCCGCCTCCTGCAGCACCGGCAGGGGATCCCGGCTGCGGGCGGCCCGCTGCATCAGCGCGTTCCAGTCGCCGCCGGGGCCCGGCCGCCAGCCCCAGCGCAGCCCGAAGCTGTCGAGGGCGAGCTGGCCCCGGCCGCTGCTGCTGCCGGTGGCCACCACGGCAGCGCCCAGCACCGCCGCCAACCGCTGGCAGAGGGCCTCGCCACCGGCCCGGTGGGCACCGAGCAGGGGGATGGCGAAGCGGCCCCCCGGATCGAGCACCACCACCGCCGGATCGAGGGTTTTGCCCTGCAGCAGGGGGGCGATCCGGCGCACCACCAGCCCGCAGGCCGCCACCAGCACGAAGGCCTCGGCCCGGGGCCAGTGCTCCTCGAGCTGCTCGGCCTGCAGGCAGCCATCCACCAGTCCGGCGGCCTGGAGCTGGACGAGCAGCGGTTCGGCGGCGGCGCTGAATCCCAGGGCCCACACCCCGTGCCGCTGGCGCAGCGGCTGCTGGTTGCCGCTCATGGCCGCAGCCGGGCGGTCTCGGCCGGCGGCGTTGCTGCGGCAGCGTCTGGCTCTGGCTCTGGCTCTGGCTCTGGCTCTGGCTCTGGCTCTGGTGCCGGTGCCGGTGCCGGGCTGGGCTCGGCCGGCGGCGGCAGCTCAGGCTCGCTGAGGGGCGGATTGTTGCTGGGCGGCTCGCTGAGAGGGGGAGTCCCGGTGGGCGGGGGTTCCGGGAGGGGAGGCTGGGGGGCCGGGCTGGGTGCTGGTTCGGGCTCGGGCTCGGGCTCGGGTGCCACAGCGCTTGCCTGGGGTGCGGCTTCCCCGAGCACACGGGCCAGCTCCGCGGGGCTGATCCGCTCGTTGAGCCACACGGGCCGGGTCGCCCCCGGCTGCACCACCACCTCTCGCACCAGGCTGTTGAAGGGCGGATTGAGCGGATCCCCCAGGCCATCCAGCAGTTCCAGCAGCAGGGCATTGCTGCCGGGCTTGAGGCCCCGCAGCCAGAGGGGCGTGTTCTGGTCCACCAGAAAGCTGTCCCCATTCACGCTGATCCGCAGCCGCCAGCGGGCATCGCCCTCGCGCAGACCCTGCAGGGGCGCATCCCGCAGCAGCCAGTCGAGCAGCACCGGCTCGCTGGCGCTGAGGCCATCGGGGCTCACGGCCAGCAGCTGGGGAGAGCCGGCAGCGGGTTGGCGGAGGGGGTTGGCGGCCACCCTGTGCACCAGCCGCTGGACCGAGGCAGCAGGCAGCTTCACGGCCTCACCCCAGGGCAGGGCGGCATAGGCCGTGATGCGGTGGCTGCCCGGTGTGAGGGGCGCCATGGCCAGCTCCAGCCGGCCGCTGCCGGCATCGCCCTGGCTCCAGTCGCCGATCCGCAAGCCGGGGCCGTCGTCCACCTGCACCACCACATGGGCCCCCAGACCCAGCTCGGGGTCCGTGGCCAGGGGCCAGTCCTCGAGGTTCAGCACCAGTGGCCAGGGGCCGGCGGGCAGCAGGGAGCCCTCCGCTGGCGCGCTGATCCGCAGCCGTGGCCGGTGGTTGGCCAGGGCCGCTTCGATCTGGCTGACGGCGCCGGGGGGAGGCACCTCCTGAAGCCGGCCCGCCGGTGCCACCACGGGCAGGGGTCTGCTGGACGGTGCGGCGGCCTGGCGGTCACAGCCGCTGATCAGCAGCAGCAGTGCCGCGAGGGCCAGGGCCAGCAGTCCGCCGATCCGACCCCGCTGTTCTGGCCATGCAGTCCCTGGCCATCGAGTGCCAGGCCATCCAGTGCTGCCCAGGCCATCGTTTCCGCGTCCACGGCGTCCTTGTCCACCCCGGGGTTGCGCCACCGTCACACCTGATCGCCCGCAGCCTGTGAGCCGCATTCTGCTGGCTGGCGTGGCAACCGTGGAAAACGGTATAAAACAATCCCCAAAGATAACGTCTTGAAAGTGGTGCTTACTGGATGCCAGACCCCTGTCCTGGTCTGGCGATTCAGCGGATTGAACCTTTGTAACTGAGGCCCGAAAAGGCTTGAATCTGGCCCCTATACTGCGCCGAGCGGTCCCCTATCTGGGGCCCAAAGCCCCAGCTGTGGCAGTCGGTTTCAGGGTTTCCATCCGCGGTTCCGCCGTTCTCGGCGCCTCCGTCAGGTTTCCCGGCCTCTCGCCCGGCTGGCGCCCATGACCTGCCCCGGGTTCGCCCGGTCAGGCCATGGGGCCCACAGGCGGCGCTGTCGTGGTTGCACCGCAGCCGCGCCCGCTCCGTCCACAGGGGTGGACCACCACCTCGACCCCGTCCCTCGAGGAACGTCTCGATGACCATCAGCCCACCAGAGCGTGGGGAAAAGGCCAAGGCCATGGTCGACCGGAACCGCGTTCCGGCCACGTTTGAGCTTTTCGAAAAGCCCGGACATTTCGACCGCACCCTGGCCAAGGGTCCCAAAACCACCACCTGGATTTGGAACCTCCACGCCAACGCTCACGACTTCGACAGCCACACGAGCGACCTCGAAGAGGTCTCTCGCAAGATCTTTTCGGCTCACTTCGGCCATCTGGCCGTCATCTTCATCTGGTTGAGCGGTGCCTTCTTCCATGGCGCCCGCTTCTCCAACTACACCGGCTGGCTGGCTGACCCTCTCCACGTCAAGCCTTCAGCCCAGGTGGTCTGGCCGATCTTCGGCCAGGAAATCCTCAATGGCGATGTGGGTGCCGGCTTCCACGGCATCCAGATCACCTCCGGTCTCTTCCACGTGTGGAGGGCCTGGGGCTTCACCAGCGAGTTCCAGCTCCTGTGCACCGCCATCGGTGCCCTGGTGATGGCCGGCCTGATGCTCAATGCCGGCGTCTTCCACTACCACAAGGCAGCTCCCAAGCTGGAGTGGTTCCAGAACGTTGAGTCGATGCTCAACCACCACCTGGCAGGTCTGCTGGGTCTGGGATCCCTGTCGTGGACCGGGCACCTGCTGCACGTGTCCCTGCCCACCACGGCCCTGATGGATGCCATCGACGCCGGCAAGCCGCTGGCGATCAACGGCAAGACCATCGCCACCTACGGCGACATCCCCCTGCCGCACGAATTCCTCAATCAGGACGTGCTGGCCCAGATCTTCCCCGGCTTCGGTGCTGGCATTTCTGCCTTCTTCACCGGCAACTGGGCGGCCTACAGCGATTTCCTCACCTTCAAGGGTGGGCTGAATCCTGTCACCGGCAGCCTCTGGATGACCGACATCGCCCATCACCACCTGGCGATCGCGGTGCTGTTCATCGTGGCCGGTCACATGTACCGCACCAACTGGGGTATCGGTCACAGCATCAAGGAGATCCTGGAAGGCCAGAAGGGCGATCCCCTGCTGTTCCCGGCTCCCAACGGTCACGACGGCCTGTTCGAGTTCATGACCACCAGCTGGCATGCCCAGCTCGGCGTGAACCTGGCCCTGCTCGGCTCGCTGACCATCATCGTGGCGCATCACATGTATGCGATGCCCCCGTATCCCTACATCGGGATTGATTACCCCACCCAGCTCTCGATCTTCACCCACCACATGTGGATCGGTGGCTTCCTGATCGTGGGTGCCGGTGCGCACGCCGCCATTGCGATGGTGCGCGACTACGACCCCGCCAAGCACATCGACAACGTGCTGGATCGGGTGCTCAAGGCCCGCGATGCCCTGATCAGCCACCTCAACTGGGTGTGCATCTGGCTCGGCTTCCACAGCTTCGGCCTCTACATCCACAACGACACCATGCGTGCCCTGGGCCGTCCCCAGGACATGTTCAGCGACTCCGCCATTGCCCTGAAGCCCGTCTTCGCGCAGTGGATCCAGGGTCTGCACGCCGCCGCCGCCGGCACCACCGCTCCCAATGCCCTCGCGGGTGTGAGCGAAGTGTTCAATGGCGCCGTCGTTGCCGTGGGCGGCAAGGTTGCCGCTGCGCCGATCCCCCTGGGAACGGCCGACTTCATGGTGCACCACATCCATGCCTTCACGATCCACGTCACCGTGCTGATCCTGCTGAAGGGTGTGCTGTACAGCCGCAGCTCCCGTCTTGTCCCCGACAAGGCGAACCTGGGCTTCCGCTTCCCCTGCGACGGCCCCGGCCGTGGCGGTACCTGCCAGGTGTCGGCTTGGGACCACGTGTTCCTCGGCCTGTTCTGGATGTACAACTCCCTGTCGATCGTGATCTTCCACTTCTCCTGGAAGATGCAGAGCGACGTGTGGGGCACCGTCAACCCCGACGGCACCGTCCAGCACATCACCAACGGCAACTTCGCCCAGAGCGCCATCACCATCAATGGTTGGCTGCGTGACTTCCTGTGGGCCCAGGCCGCACAGGTGATCAACAGCTATGGCTCCAGCAGCAGTGCCTATGGCCTGATGTTCCTGGGTGCCCACTTCATCTGGGCCTTCAGCCTGATGTTCCTGTTCAGTGGCCGCGGCTACTGGCAGGAGCTGATCGAGTCCATCGTCTGGGCTCACAACAAGCTGAAGGTGGCCCCGGCCATCCAGCCGCGTGCCCTCTCCATCACCCAGGGCCGTGCCGTGGGTGTCGCCCACTACCTCCTGGGCGGCATCGCGACCACCTGGGCATTCTTCCTGGCCCGCATCGTCGCGGTCGGCTGACCTTTCCTGACCTTTCCCAATGGCAACGAAATTTCCTTCGTTCAGCCAGGGTCTGGCACAGGACCCGACAACCCGCCGGATCTGGTACGGCATTGCCACGGCTCACGACTTCGAGAGCCACGACGGCATGACCGAGGAGCGGCTTTACCAGAAGCTGTTCTCCACCCACTTCGGACACCTGGCCATCATTGGCCTCTGGGTTTCGGGCAACCTGTTCCATATCGCCTGGCAGGGCAACTTTGAGCAGTGGGTCGCCGATCCTCTGCACGTGCGTCCCATCGCTCATGCGATCTGGGATCCCCACTTCGGCCAGGGCGCCATCACCGCCTTCACCCAGGCGGGCGCTTCTTCCCCGGTGAACATCGCCTATTCCGGTCTGTACCACTGGTGGTACACGATCGGCATGCGCACCAACGCCGAGCTGTACCAGGGTTCCATCTTCATGATGATCCTGTCGGCCTGGGCCCTGTTCGCCGGCTGGCTCCATCTCCAGCCCAAGTTCCGGCCTTCCCTGGCCTGGTTCAAGAACGCTGAATCCCGGCTCAACCACCACCTGGCGGTTCTGTTCGGTTTCAGCTCGATCGCCTGGACCGGTCACCTGGTTCACGTGGCCATCCCTGAGGCCCGTGGTCAGCACGTCGGTTGGGACAATTTCCTCTCCGTCCTGCCACACCCCGCAGGTCTGGGTCCGTTCTTCACCGGCAACTGGGGCGTCTATGCCCAGAACCCCGACAGCGTGTACCAGGCCTTCGGCAGTTCCGAGGGTGCCGGCACCGCGATCCTCACCTTCCTGGGTGGTTTCCACCCCCAGAGTGAGGCCCTCTGGCTCACCGACATCGCCCATCACCACCTGGCGATCGGCTGTCTGTTCGTGATCGCTGGCCACATGTACCGGACCAACTTCGGTATCGGCCACTCGATCCGCGAGATCCTCGAGGCCCACAACCCTCCCAAGGGCACTCCCTTTGGTGGCGCCCTCGGCGCCGGCCACAAGGGTCTGTACGACACCATCAACAACTCGCTCCACTTCCAACTGGGTCTGGCCCTGGCCTCCCTGGGTGTGGTCACGAGCCTGGTGGCGCAGCACATGTATTCGATGCCGTCCTACGCGTTCATCGCCAAGGACTACACGACGCAAGCTGCCCTCTACACCCACCACCAGTACATCGCCATCTTCCTGATGTGCGGTGCCTTCGCCCACGGTGCGATCTTCTTCATCCGTGACTACGACCCCGAAGCCAACAAGAACAACGTGTTGGCCCGGATGCTCGAGCACAAGGAAGCGATCATCAGCCACCTGAGCTGGGTGTCCCTGTTCCTCGGTTTCCACACCCTGGGTCTCTACGTCCACAACGACGTGGTGGTGGCCTTTGGTACCCCCGAGAAGCAGATCCTGGTGGAGCCCGTGTTCGCCCAGTTCGTGCAGGCTGCCTCCGGCAAAGCCGTCTACGGCATGAACGTGCTGCTGTCCAATCCCGACAGCCTGGTGAGCAATGCCCCTGGCCCCGGCGCCGTCTGGCTGCCCGGCTGGCTCGATGGCATCAACGCCGGCAACAACAGCCTCTTCCTGCAGATCGGTCCTGGTGACTTCCTGGTGCACCACGCCATTGCGCTGGGTCTGCACACCACCACCCTGATCCTGGTGAAGGGCGCCCTCGATGCCCGCGGCTCCAAGCTGATGCCCGACAAGAAGGACTTCGGCTACTCCTTCCCCTGCGACGGCCCCGGCCGTGGTGGCACCTGCGACATCAGCGCCTGGGACGCCTTCTATCTGGCTGTCTTCTGGGCCCTGAACACCGTGGGCTGGCTCACCTTCTACTGGCACTGGAAGCACCTGGCCATCTGGCAGGGCAACGTGGCCCAGTTCAACGAATCCAGCACCTATCTGATGGGCTGGTTCCGCGATTACCTGTGGCTCAACAGCTCCCAGCTGATCAACGGCTACAACCCCGCCGGCACCAACAACCTGGCCGTCTGGGCCTGGATGTTCCTCTTCGGGCACCTGGTCTGGGCAACCGGATTCATGTTCCTGATCTCCTGGCGTGGTTACTGGCAGGAACTGATCGAAACCATCGTGTGGGCGCACCAGCGCACCCCGCTCGCCAACCTGGTGGGCTGGCGTGACAAGCCCGTGGCCCTCTCGATCGTGCAAGCCCGTGTGGTGGGCCTGGCCCACTTCACCATCGGCTACTTCCTCACCTATGCCGCCTTCCTGATCGCTTCCACCTCCGGCAAGTTCGGCTGACGCCTGAACAACCCCTTGAGGGACGACCCACACCCCGGCCCCATGGCCGGGGTTTTTTCATGGCCTGTGGCCTGTGGCCTTGTGCGCTGTGGCTCAGTCCTTCGGCCTGAGGTAGTTCTGGCGCACGTAGGCCCACTCCTCACAGCGCAGTTCATCGCCGCCGGTGATGGCGCGCTCGGCCTGCAGGCAGTCCACCGTGGCGGCATGGCCTTGCTGCATCAGGGCCTCAACGGACCGCTGCCACCCAGGCTGAGCGCAGCCACCCAGGCTGAGGGCCACGGCCAGGAGCGCCACCGGGCCCCCATACACATGCGGGCTGGCAGGAGGCGCAGCGGCGGATCTGTTGACCATGGCGGATCAGCGGGGAGCCATTGGGAGGTGATCAAGCAAAGCAAAGCAAAAAACCCACCCCTCCGTCTGGGAGAGGTGGGTTTAGCGGTTGCTGATTGGAGTCCGGCGTGGGCTCAGCCGGCGCTCCAGATGCCACCCAGCTGGGCCAGGGGACTGTTCAGGGCGATGCTGGCCAGGAACCAGGCAAAGGCGGCGCCGCCGCAGCCACCGAGCCAGAAGCCGCTGGCAAACTCCGCCCAGCCGGCCTTGGTGAACAGGTCGGCGGGCGGATGATCAATCGTGGCATCGGCGGGCTGGACGTTCGGACCGTTGCCGGCCGTGCCGTAGATCGACAGGCAGACGGTGAGGATCGACACCAGTCCAATCGCCGCCAGCAGTCCGGCGGTGCTGGCGTAGTCAGTCATGCGCAGGGGGCCGGTGAAGGCGAACGGCCCGTAGAGCAGATAGCCATGGGCCATGCCCACCTCCAGGCCACGGCGGTTTGGAGACAGGGAGGGGCGATAGGCAGGAAGGGCGTTCAGGAACGCCTTGGTGAAGTAGCTGCTGTTGACGGGGGTGGCCAGATTGCCGACACAGGGGTCGGCCACGGGGGTCACGGTCATGGGTGGGGAAACAGGGCTGGACGAATCAGGAGTTGCTGAGGGGCGGCCTCACTCGGTGGCCTCGATCACGTTGAACAGCAGGGCCATGGCCACTGCCGCGCCGAGGATCCCCACCAGGGGGACAAACACCGAAGGCATCCAGGCAGCGACGAAATCTCCAGTCATGGCACAGGCCTATAGCAAGCATTCGCACTGTAAGGAGCCTCTCCAGGCCAGCCTTTCGGGCCTGCGGGTGGCGACATAAAAGTTCAATCCAAAGCCCCCCTCAGGGTGGCCCGCACCCGGTAGATCGGCCGGCCCTGGCTTTCGTGGTAGGTGCGCATCTGCAGTTCCGCCAGCAGGCCGAAGCAGAACAGCTGCACCCCCGCCAGCAGGCTGAGCACGGCTGCCAGCAGCAGGGGTCGGCCGCCGATGTCAGTTCCCAGCAGCAGCTTCTGTCCCACCAGCCAGAGGCCCAGCAGCAGCCCCGTCGCCATGGCCACCAGTCCGCCCAGGCCGAACACGTGCATCGGCCGGGTGAGGAAGCGTTTCATGAACCAGACGGTGAGCAGGTCCATCAGCACCCGCAGGGTGCGGTCGATCCCGTAGTGGCTGTTGCCGTGGCGGCGGGGGTGGTGGCGCACCTTCACCTCGCCGATGCGGGCCCCTTCGATGGCGGCCAGGGCGGGCAGAAAGCGGTGCAGCTCGCCGTAGAGGTTGAGGTCGTTCACCACCTCGCGGCGGTAGGCCTTCAGGGAGCAGCCGTAGTCGTGCAGCTGCACCCCGGTGACCCGGGCGATCAACCGATTGGCCAGGCGGCTGGGCAGCAGCCGGCTCACGGCCGCATCCTGGCGCTGGTGCCGCCAGCCGCTCACCAGGTCGTAGCCCTCGCCGAGGTGCGCCAGCAGCAGGGGGATATCGGCCGGGTCGTTCTGCAGGTCGCCGTCGAGGGTCACGATCACCTCGCCGCGGCTGGCATCAAAGCCCGCGGCCATGGCGGCGGTCTGGCCGTAGTTGCGGCGCAGCAGCAGGGCCACCAGTTCCGGCACCCTGCGGCTGAGCTCCTCCAGCACAGCCGGGCTGCCGTCCCGGGAGCCGTCGTCCACCAGCAAAAGCTCAAAGCTCCGGCCCAGGGGGCGGACCGCCGCCAGTAGCTGCTCCACCAGCAGGGGCAGGCTGGCCGCCTCGTTGTAGAGGGGCACCACGATGGAGAGATCCATGCTCGCTCCCTCAGGCGGGCAGGGGACTGCCGTCGTGGCAGCGCATCACCCGCCCGGCGCCGCGCAGCTCCCGCCGGTAATGGCAGGCCACTGGATGGCTGTTGCGGGGATGGAGGTCATCGATGCCCAGGCCATTGCGGCCATGCTCCTGCCCCGAGCTGTGCAGATAGCGCCCGCCGCCCAGATGCAGTCCCACATGGGTGCAGCGCTGGGGCGTGCCGAAGAAGATCAGGTCGCCCGGCTCCAGCAGCTGGCTCTGACCCGGTTGCACGGCCACGGGCATGCAGAAGCGCTCCTGCAGATAGGCATCGCGGGGCAGCCAGATCCCGGCAGTGGCGTAGGCCGTCTGCACCAGGCCGGAGCAGTCCAGATCGGGCCCGATCGTGCCGCCCCAGAGATAGACGTTGGCCCGCTCCATCCAGCTCAGGGCCAGGGCCAGCACCTGTGGCAGCCTTTGGCTGATCTGCGCCCGCTGCAGTAACAGTGGCCGGGGCCGCTCCGATGCCACCGCCCGACCCACCAGATCACCCGGCTCCAGCCAGCCTGGGTAGCCATCCTCCAGCAGCCGCACCCGCAGCCGCCCGTGGGCCCGTTCGCTGAGCACCTGCAGCCGGCGGCCGGCGGCTGCCTGGGTGGTGAGACCGCGGCCGCCA